>JASHPL010000319.1 GCA_030038125.1 Candidatus Sulfotelmatobacter sp. | reverse complement strand
GTACGCCAGGTTGTCCATCACTTGCCCGATAGCCATCTGAATTCGTACGTGCGCTTCAAATTGGCACTTACCGAAGACGAACCCATAGTCAAGCCATACGCGGAGGGTCGCTGGGCAGAACTGGCCGACACGAAGGCCACTCCCATTGACATTTCTTTGACCCTGCTCGATTCCCTGCATGAACGGTGGATGAAGCTGCTGCGCTCGCTTACACCGCAACAATGGAAGCGAACCTTTCGGCATCCCGAGCTGGGCGTCATGACGCTGGAGAAAAATTTGGCGCTCTACGCCTGGCATGGACGCCATCACGTGGCGCACATCACAAGCCTGCGCGAGCGCGAGGGATGGTGGGTTGGGGGAACTCCTACGTAACGCCAAGCTTCCACAACGAGTAGCTGGCGGCTTCGCGCAGGACGGCTATCGTGCGCTGCATCAGGCTGTGGGGCTGTGAATCTGGACGCGGGGCGACGAAAACCGGGCCAATGCCTTCGTGTTCCAGCAGTTTGCGGATGCGAAACACGTGATAGGCATCGCTGACGGCCACGCAACTGTGCAGGCCGTTGGCGCGCATGATCACGGCCACGCGCACCGCGGATTGCTCCGTGTCCCGGCCCTGCGTTTCAGCAATCAGGCTGCGCTCCGGGATGCCATAATGCATGAGGTAATCGCGGCCGACTCCGCCTTCGCTGTAGCTGGGGTCGGCGGCCGCGCCTCCGGTGGTGATGACGACCGGAGAGATGCCGCGTTCAAAAAGCTCCAGCGCATGGTCCAGGCGGGCACGCAGCACAGGTGACGGGTGGCCGGAGTACTCGGCGGCACCGAAAACCACAATCGCATCCGCCGGGTGAATTTCCTCGAGATAGGAAGTGTGAACGATCTGCGCTGCAATGACGGCAAAAAAGGCGAGGAAGCTGAGCACGAGCGCCGTCAGCAGCCACACCCACCAACGACGGAGCAGGCGCGACTTCGCCGCTTCGCCGGACATCTTGTCGAGCTCTTGTTGCGGCGACTTCGCGGTGCGATGCTCGGCCAGATCGCTCACGGGGAGTCAGCGGATCATCCTTGGGCGAAGAAAGTCGAAATCTGGTCGGCGGGAATGGCGCCTTCGCGAATTACCTTCCAGCGCGCGCCATCGTCGGTCAGATCAACGATCGTTGATGCGACGTCGCGGGGCGAAGTTCCGCCATCAACAATAATGTTGATGCGCCCATGCAACTGATCGCGCACCTGCTCGGCACTGGTACATTCTGCCGCGCCGCTCAGGTTCGCCGAGGTCGCAGTGACCGGAATCGCAGCCGCGGTTACTACCGCCAGCGGAATCCTGGCATTCGGCACGCGTATGGCAACGTTTCCCGTGTTGGCGGTGACCTTAAGCGGCAATTTGGAGCCGGCTTTCACGATGATGGTCAGTGGCCCCGGCCAGAATTTTCGTGCCAACGCATAAAATTCGTCCTGCAAATCCTTGGCCAGCTCTTCGGCCTGTTCGACACTAGCGATGAGCAGGGATAGCGGCTTGTGGCGCGAACGTGTTTTGATCTCGTAAACTTTCTCGACCGCCCGCAGATTGAAGGGATCGGCCGCGAGGCCATAAAAGGTGTCGGTTGGCATGCCCAGCACTTCGCCGGAGCGAATCTGATCGGCAGCATACTTGACCAGCGATGTTTCCGGATTTTCACAGTTGATTCGAACGATCTCGGCGCGCACGGCTGCGCTTCCTCCTGGTTTGCTTCAGGATTTTACTGGCCAGGATTTTACTGGCTTGGATCGCAAAAACTATCATAATACGGCAAAAGGGTCAGGTTGCGGCGAAGATCGGCATAGGGTGCCGGTAGGATGTTGCTAGAGTCAGCCGCGAAGCAGCGCAAGAATGCAGCCCACGGCGTAAGCCGTAGGAACTGCATGGGACAAGAACAAAGCCCCAGCGGGGGGAAAGAAGCGAGCTGTGGCATCCGCGCGCAATGAAAGCGCCCGACAAATCATCGCAGCAAAACCGCCTCCGCCTCGTCGAAGGACGGCACAACGCACTCATCAAGCGCCTGCGCCAGGCCTTTGCCCACGCGGAGCGCACCGACGAAGGCGATTGCGCTATCGAAGGCGTACACATCGTCGAAGAAGCCATTCGCAGCGGACTGCGCTTTCGCGCGATTCTGTTCCGCGAATCGGCGCAGGGGCTGGCCACGCGGCTGCTGCCGCAGATCGGATCGCATGTCGAGACTTTGCTTGTCCCCGAGCGAATCTTCGATAGCGCGGTCGCAAGCGAGAGCCCTCAGGGCGTGGCGGCGCTGGTGCGAGTCAAAGAATTTTCTCTGGATGATCTTCTGGAACGCATGGAGCTTGGTCCGATCGTCGTCGTGGTTGGATTGCAGGATCCGGGCAATCTTGGGACGATTCTGCGATCGGCTGAAGCCTTCGGCAGCGCCGGCGTGATCTTAAGCGAGGGAACGGTCAGCCGATTCAATTCGAAGGTGATTCGCGCCTCGGCCGGATCGCTATTTCGCTTGCCGGCCGTGTCAGGGAAAGCCGCGGGCGGATTGGATGCGATTCTCTCGCAATTCCGCGAGCGAGGTATTCGGCTGCTTGCGACTTCTTCTCACAAAGGCACGCCGGTCGATCAAGCCATGCTCGCACGTGCGTCGGCAGTTTTCATCGGCGGAGAAGGCGCAGGCGTGCCGAAATTCTTGATGGCGGAAATGGACGAGACCATCGCAATCCCGCATTCTCCGCGCGTGGAATCGCTAAACGCGGGTGTGGCCGCAAGCATTGTGCTGTATGAAGCGGCGAGACAGCGAAGAAGTCAGCTACCGTAGCGCTAGCGAGACGTGGTACCCGGTGCAGCAGCGAGCCTCGATAAGAGGCGAACGCCTGGTGGCGCTAGCCGTCAATACCTGACGGATCAGCACCGCGCGGCGGAAAAGGCGTTAGCTCGTGGAGCAACTGGTCGCGTTCTGGCACATGATGAAAGTTGCCGGAGGAGTATTGTTTACGGCACAGGCTTTGTTGCTGCTGGTCATCGTCCACGTGCCGCTCACGGCCCCCTTGGTCATATTGCCACTGCTGTTCGTGCCGAGAACTCCACCGCTCGGGGGATTGGCCGTCAGGGTCAGCACGTTTCCACTCGGTGACGTGATCTTCATCGCCATCGTGCCTGAGATCTGTTCGGTTCCTGGATTGGTGAACAGATCCATGGAGCCGAGGATGTTGACCGGGGAGCCGTTCGTGCCTGTCGGCAGCGGAAAGCATGAATCCGGGCCGGTGTTGAAGAACACGATTTGATGGATCGTCAGCTGCTGTGTACCCTGGCCGTTGGTAATAAATACGTTGAAGTTCACGATGAAATTTATTTGGCTCGCCGGTCCCGTGCCTCCGATCATCTGTGCTTCCCAGTTTCCACTCGTGTTGGTCGTCGGGAGCGACTGGATGGTATTGCTGCCGCAACCGGGCACCACCGCTGCTGCGGTCAGCAAAATAAAAAACGCGAGCTTTTTCATAGACCCGGAATTACTTTTTTGACTTCAAAAAACCTGACTAACTATACGCCTGTTTTGCCGACTTGCGCGGTGGGAGAGGACTTTCGTCTGCCATTGTCTGCGATCCGAACCCAAACCTCGCGTTTGGGAATGACGGTTGCGAAATTCCTATCACGCTCAAACGCCTTTTCGTTTTGCAAAAGTAAAGTTATGTCAAGGCTCTTGACCCGAGTGGTTGCCTGTCCCACTCTTGTATTCGCAACTTACCGATATCAATGGGAGAGGCGCCATGCCAGCGGTCAACGTATTCACATGCCAGGTCGAGAAGTCCGCGAACAAGGATGAGTTTGGGAATAATGTGACCACAGTCAGTTGTCACGGCAAGCTAGTGGCCGAGACGGCCGCCGAGATGAAGGGTGTAGTGCACCCGCTCATCCCCCTCGGTGGACGCATTATCGTCGACCTCGGCGACGTGTCTCACCTGGATAGCTCGGGTCTGGGCACGCTGGTCGGCTTGAAAGCTTCCGCAATTCGTCAGGGATATTGCATCTTAGAATTCGCGAACCTCACCCCTCGCATTCTCGAGCTCCTGCGCATCACAAATCTAACGCAGATGTTCTCCTCGTGATCCGTTTCCCCGATATGTGGCGGTCCCGCCACCGAAAACGAGGCCTGCAAAAATCGTTTTCGACGATGACGACATGGCGCGGGTAATCCGTGCCAGGACTGGATCTGAATGCGCCTCAGCCAGACGGCCTGGTCTCTGCGGGCAGAAAATCGCCAGCCAGTTGACGTAACATCCCCCGATAACGCTCATTGACCTCAAGCACACAGCCTTCTACGCGAGCCCGCCGCCATCGACCACCAACGCCGCGCCGGTAACCCAACTCGCCATGGGGCTTGCCAGAAACAGCACGGCATTGGCGATATCATCCGGAGTGCCGAGGCGGCCCAGCGGACGATTTGCTGCTTCGCGCAGAAACGCCGCACGGTTTTGCCCAAGCTGCTCGCACTCGCTAAAAAGCATCGGCGTCTCGACATCGCCGGGGCAGACGCAGTTCACGCGAATGTTGTGCTTAGCGTGATCGATCGCCATGGCGCGGGTGAGGTTCACGACTCCGCCTTTCGCAGCGCAATAGGAAGCCGCGCGCGGTCCACCTTTCAGCGACCATCCCGAGCCGATGTTGATGATGTTACCCCCACCGTTGCGGATCATATGCGGCACGACTTCGTGGGACAAGAGGTACACGCTCTTCAGCGTGATGTTGAGCGCACGGTCCCATTCTTCTTCGGTGAGCTCGACCACATCCTTGCGGATAGCGATGCCGGCGCAATTGCAAAGAATGTCGATGCGTTGCATTTTCTCAATCACGTGCGCGCCTGCGGCGCGGCATTCGCAGGTACTCGCAACATCGCACTTTGAAAACAGCGCATGGCCACCGCGTGATTCGATTTTTTCCAGGACCTCCAATCCGCCACGTTGGTCGATATCCAGCACGGCGATGGCAGCTCCAAACTCCGCCAGACGCAAAGCGATGCCGCGTCCAATGCCCGACGCTGCTCCAGTTACGATCGCTACTTTACCTTCAAGCGAAAGAAGTTCGGCTGCACGTTGTGCGAGGTTCATGGAATCCTGATTCCCACTCCAGTTGCGTCATCCCGACGGCCCGCGTGGAAACCCCACCCTACGAGAAGCGCGTAGGGTGGGCCACCCGATCTAACACGTCGCTCCACGCGACACGCTCACACCGGCTGAAAAACGGCGATGCTCGGAGTGACGCTTCGAACAAAGTTCAGAAACCGGCCTGGTCACCGCTTTCCAGCGCTTTCTCCGTCGCCTTGAGCGTGAGATCCACATCTTCGTCGCCGTGCGCCAGCGTGACGATCGAATGCAACGCAGGTGATGGTGAGGCATACACTCCAAACTGAAAAAGCGACAACACGAATTTCTGGAAGGCAGCGCGATCGAGGTACTGGCAGAATTCTCGGTAGTCGCGGATCGCCGGGCGGTCGGTGAACATGATCTGCAACATGGGGCCGACATTCTGCACGATCGCCGCTATGCCATTCCTCTGAAACAATTCGCGCAGCCCACTGCACAATCGCTCGCTTATTCGCCACGTATGCCGAAAGGCCGCGTTGTTGTCACGCGTGAGTACGCGCAGATTCGCGCGCGCGGCGTACATGCCGATGCGCGAGGCATTGTGGGTCCCGTAATGCAAAACGCCGCCCCACTGCAAGGCGTTCATAATATCGGCTCGCCCGACCAGAGCGGCAACGGGCAAGCCACATCCGAAAGCTTTGCCGAAGGTCACCAGATCGGGAGACAGCTTGTAATATTCCTGGCAGCCTCCTGGGGCAATCCGAAACCCAGTGACGGTTTCATCGAGAATAAAGACAATGCCGCTCGCTTTGGCGAGCTTCTGCAGGCCATGCAGATATCCCTGCTGCGGGGGAATTACGCCCATGTTGGCCATCACACCTTCGGTGATGATGGCGGCGATCTGGCCGGGATGATTCTCGACCGCCCGTTGCAGCGCTGCCAGATCGTTCCAGGGGGCGACGATGGTATCGTCCAGAGCTTTTCGATTGAGCCCGGAGCTGTCGGGAATCTTGACTGGGTCGGAGCACAGCCCGAGTGCGGTCACTGGCAAAACATTAGAACTGACCAACACGTCGTCGTACCAACCGTGATAATGGCCTTCAAACTTGAGAATCTTTGGGCGGCCGGTCACGCCACGAGCCAGGCGAATTGCGGCCATCATCGCTTCGGTGCCGGTATTGGCGAAGCGCACGCGCTCGGCATTGGGCACGATCTTCTGCAGCATCTCGGCGACTTCGAGTTCGACCGGAGTCGCGGTCGCAAAATGCGCCCCCGTGCCGGCGGCTTCGACGATCGCCTCGACGATCTCCGGATGCGCGTGCCCGAGGGGCAGTGCGCCGAAACCCATCATCCAGTCGATGTATTCGTTTCCGTCAACATCGAATATGCGCGAGCCGCGGCCGCGCTCCATGAATATGGGATAAGCGCCATAATTCGACGGACCGCGCGACGAGGAACTGCTGGCCTCGATCAACACTCCCCGCGTGCGCTCGTAAAGCCGCTTCGAATTCTCGGTCTTGAAGGGCACCCGGACCTCCGGCGTGGAGTCACTGCGACCTGCTATCCTACCGCAGCGGACTCGAACAATATTCGGCAATGCCGGACCTGCGCACTTCCGGCCCACTGCCGGGCTTGTGCGATGACATAGAATGTTGTTCGCAATCACCCACTCATGAGCACACCAGAGGTCTGGAAAGCGCGCGAAGGCCGCTTGATCGACAGGAAATTTGTCCTGCAGCAATGGATCGGCGGCTCGGATCACAGCGCGGTCTTTCTCACCAATCAACCCGGCCAGCCTTCAGAAAAGGCGGCTATCAAGCTGATTGCGGCGAGCGCGGTCGATGCCGAGCGAAAACTTGCTCTCTGGCGCACCGCCGCTCAGCTTTCGCATCCCAACCTGATACGCATCTTTGACGGCGGGAACTGCCAGATGGACGGCGTCGCGCTACTTTACGTCGTGATGGAACTGGCGGACGAAGACCTCTCGCAGGTACTTCCGCAGCGAGCCTTGCAACCTGGCGAAGTCGCAGACATGCTTCCGCCTTTGCTCAGCGGTCTCTCGTACTTGCACGACCAGGGATTTGTGGACGGACGCCTGAAGCCATCAAACGTGCTTGCCGCAGGGAATCAATTGAAGCTTGCATCCGACCAGATCATTCGGTTTTCAGAGGGCAGTCCGGAGAAGCGAAGAGATGTCTATGACGCGCCGGAGCTAGCTCAAGCGGGCCTTTTGCCTGCCAGCGATTTGTGGTCTCTGGGAGTAACGCTGGTCGCGGTGCTGACGCAGAACGTACCCACAGAGGACTCGCAAGGGCTACTCGCAGTTCCGACAAAACTCCCGGAGCCGTTTCGCGGAATCGTGCAAGACTGCCTGCGCGCCGACCCCAAGCAAAGACGCCCGATTTCCGACATTTTGGGACGGCTGCAGCCTGCGCGCGCTTCCGCTCCGACTGAGCCCAGTGTGCGTCCTGCTCCTCCAAGATCAGTACGGCGCGGCGCGATCACGCTCTCCATTCTGTTCACGGGGGTGGTGGTCGCCTTCCTCTTCTTCTACCTGAGCGGATTCCACTCACGAGGAGGGAGCGGTCCTTCGCAGCCCGCCGCGAATAACGCGCAATCGCAGGCGGGGAATCCCGCACAAGGTGCCGCGCCCGCGCCGAGCGGCTCAACGCCCGCTGTAACCGCGAATTCTGCCACCAACTCGCCAGGCGCGGTTCTGAAGCAAGTGACGCCCGAGGTTTCACAGAGCGCGAGAAACACGATTAGAGGAAGAATCCGGGTCGTAGCGCGGGTTGATGTCGATCCCAACGGCAAAGTAGCGCGAGCCAGACTCACTGTCCCGGGACCGAGCAGGTACTTCGCGAGAATGGCGCTGAATGCCGCCCAGCGCTGGCAATTCTCGCCGCCACAGGTCAACGGACAGCCGTCCGCGAGCGCGTGGCTGATTACTTTCCACTTCGCGCGCAATCAGACGCAGGTTTTCACAGAACGAGCCAGACGTTAGATCTCACCGCAGAGTTCGATCTGCAGGGGCTCACTCCGACGCTGAAAATGGCCGACGCCGAGCTTCGCCGACAGAACAGGCGAGGGCAGCTGTCCCTACATGAATTTTCGAGAGACGGCGCAGTGGCACGTAGAGGACTTTGAAGTCAGCTTTTTCCCTGCCGCAGTCTCCACACGATTTGCCGCACCATGCCGAGCAAGACTTTTGCATCTTCCGGATCGAGGCCGAAGCGCAGCACCATGCGCCGGACCTTGTTTTCGCAGGCAGACTCGGAGTTCGGTTTCACGTATCCGCTTTTGGCGAGCGCTTCGAGCAGAGCCTGACTGATCTGTTCGTTCAGACCAGATGCGGCTTTTTCCAAGCCGGGCGCAGTTGGATGCGATTTATCTCCGCGCGCCAGTTCATAGAGACAGACGGCAACCGCCTGTCCCAGATTCATGGAGATGTGAGCTTTTTCTGTCGGGATGGTGAGCAGCCAGTGGCAATGGCTGAAATCGTCGTTGGTCAATCCAATTTTCTCGGAGCCGAACAAGAGCGCAACAAGGCCAGTCTTGAGATGCTGTCGAAGTTCCGTCGTGGCTGCATCGAGGCGACGCAGCGCAAGACTTAAGGTGCGATTGCGGCCGGCGGTGGTGCCGACGACGAGCGTGCAATCCGCAACGGCTTCGGTTAGGGTTTTGTATTCTTCAGCGCGCAGGAGCACGTCGGAGGCGCCCACCGCTGAACGCGCCTCGCGGAAGGCAACGGAATAGGGATTCACCAGCCGCAGACGATGCGCGCCAAAATTGCTCATCGCCCGCGCTGCCGCTCCGACGTTCAGCGGATTGCGCGTGCGCACGAGGACGACAACGAGGTTGTCGAGTTCCGGGGGAGTGGGCAAGAGTTGATTTTATCTTTGAAGATTCTGCGTGATGTGGAGAAGGAATCTTCTGCTTTGGGAAAGTTTACTGGTCGGCAACCCCTCCCCTCGTTTTATCGGAATCAGAAACTTAACGGGCGATAATATACTTGACAAATCAACGTCCGTGTGCGATATTACACGCATGGACGGCAAGCCAATGAAACCCAAGACCTTACAAGACGCCATTTTGTTTTTCTCCGATCCCGACAACGCACTGGAGTACATGAAACGGCTTCGCTGGCCCGATGGTCAGGTTTATTGCCCTCGGTGCGGTCGGACCGACGTTGTTTACCTGAACAACCAACGAAAGTGGCAGTGCAAATCCGTCCATCCGAAGCGCCAGTTTTCGGCCAAGGTCGGCACCGTGATGGAAGATTCTCCGATTCCTGCGGACAAGTGGCTTACCGCCGTTTGGTTGCTGTCGAATTGCAAGAACGGAATTTCGTCTTACGAAGTGGCGAAAGCGATTGGCGTTACCCAGAAGTCCGCATGGTTCATGCTTCACCGTATCCGCTTGGGGCTTTCGCTCAATGCTAAGAAGTTTGGGACCAAGAAAAAGGTTGGCGGCTCCGGTCCTGTCGAAGTAGATGAAACTTTCGTCGGCGGCAAACTTAAGAATATGCACAAGGATCGCCGCGAGCGCTTTGTATCCGAGAAAACTGGCGCATCTGGTGGCACTATGGGTAAGACCGTCGTGATGGGGATGCTTGATCGTAGCTTGCGGCAAGTCCGCGCTAAAGTCATTCCGAACGTGAAACGCGAAACTTTGCAAGCAACCTTGCTGAAGGAAGTGAAGCATGGCTCCAATGTCTACACTGATGAAGCGATCGGTTACGACAAGGTGAGCTATAACTTTATCCATGACGTTGTGAATCACGTGGAGACTTACGTTGATGGACAAGTTCACACCAACGGCATCGAGAACTTTTGGAGTCTTCTCAAGCGGACTCTGCGCGGCACTTACGTTGCTGTAGAACCGTTTCATCTTGAGCGCTACGTTGACGAACAAGTGTTTAGGTATAACCATCGCAAACACGAAGATCAAAAAACTCCAATGACCGACCTAGAGCGATTCGAGGCTGCGTTGCCGATGTTTGTCGGCAAACGACTTACCTACTCGGAAGTCACGGGCAAAGACGGCACGACGCATTTCTAGTCGCTTTTATCGTCGCCGTGGCCCCCGGCGGAAGGTTTTTTCTTAGCCTTCCGCTTTGACTTTTTCGCAGCCTGTTCGGCTTCGAGTTCCGCCTTTAACTCATCATGCGAAACATTCATTAGGTCGTGCATGGTGCGATCGAAATTCTCGAATTCACTTTCGTCTTGCATTGTGGCCAAATACTCCCTCAAGAATGATTGATAATCTTTATCGGCACCTAACTGTGAGAAAACTCGCGCCTGTTCCAGCATGTAATAGGCCTCATGCACTTTGAGAGCATTCAGTTCCTTCAGTACGTCCTTCTCTGACGAAAAACGATCTGACGCATTTTCCTTCGTGCGGCGCAGGAAATTGATTGCCTCTGCATGTACCTGCGCAGCAAATTTCTGCAGTCTTAGAGTGTCAGGAAGCTGGCGGGGCGGTAGGCAAGGAAGGTGAATTATCTTGTTTTTCTCGATAATCAGATTAAGCGCAGCACTCTTTGTCCTAGTTTCGCCTGCTTTCGAGAACTCCCATGAAAGCAGGTCGGCCATCTGCAGCGCAGCGATTTGTTTATCATCTCCGGGGGAACATTCACCAGCACGGCGCATCACTGATTTGAGGAAAAACGGATTCATCTTCATTTCGTTGTAGATGCCAATACAAGCGCTCAGTTCGGTACGGGCATCAAAAACGAAATCGACTTTCTCGTCTCCGGGATCATAAACGTCTGCATACTGCAGGACTCCAGACGTGGCGGTCAAAAATCCCCAGTCGTAGACGCGAGTGCCCATAATGCCACGGGCTGCTTCCGCGTCGCGCTGTACAAACCAACGATAGAGCACTGTTGCACAGACGCCAATTATTGAAAATCGACTGATAGTATCAGCGAGTGCTAGAGTCTTGGCATCGGCTGATGTCCGATTAAATCGGACGAACTGCCCGGCTAAGGATTGGGCTTCTTTGTGACTGTAGTATTCAATGCTCGGGTGTCCATGCAAACACTCGTCCCACGCATCCGATGCGCGCTCCCATTCCTCAACACTGCCAAGAAAACCCCCAACAACAAGCGCTTTATTTACTTTTGGATTAGTGCCACTCTCATCAAAAAATGCTCGAAGCACGATCAGCCGCCTTCTTCCCCGTACCCTTCGCGGCATTCCGCAATAGTGCGGAATCACTCTGGAGATCGGGAGTGTTTTCATTTTGCACCCCCGCGCCTTGATTCCGCAAGTATATTAGTGCCACTTAACGCGTTTTTGCGATTTGATCCATCGGCTGCAACAATTTAGGGGCAAAATCCTGAGCCGCAGATACTTAGCCTGCCCCCCCGAGCGATCCTTTGGTAGCTGCCGAGTACCAGTATGACGGAGGGGAATCCTCAGTCAAGGTTGCGGTGATATCACGCGCTGTGGAAAACCGAAAGTCAGAAGCTAAGCGTGGCGTCGCGGCCAGAGAAGCTGTCCCATCCGCATGGGGATGACATGTGGGAAATGCAGAATGTGGTAAGCTTCGCGCGCTGCTAGATTCCACGCGAGGTCGCGCCCATGTCATCGATACCCGGCCTGGCTTTAATTGTCTTGTGCTTCTCGGTTACTTCTTTCGCGCAAACTGCGGCGATGCAGCAACCTGCATCGGCGGGCAAGACTCCGCAGTTAGACCACTTCAACGCCAGCAATGCAGACACTTCTGTGGACCCCTGCGACGACTTTTACCACTACGCGTGTAATCGGTGGGTGAAAGATAATCCGGTTCCACCCGATGAAATCTATTGGGGTTCTTTTGGCAAGCTGCAGTTGTGGAACACCAGTTTCGTTCA
>JASHPL010000318.1 GCA_030038125.1 Candidatus Sulfotelmatobacter sp. | reverse complement strand
TGTAGTTTTCGCCCACGCGCTGCATGAGCGCTTCCGAACCCACGACGTCTTCGCGGAAGTCGACCGAGGCCACCCAAAGGCGCACAATCTCGCCACCAAGCCGGTTTGAGATATCGACTGGATCGACATCATTGCCGCGGGATTTCGACAAGGCTTGGCCTTTTTCGTCGAGCGTCCAGCCGGGAGTTACGACGCCTTTATAAGGAGGCGTGCCGCGCGTGCCCATGGCGCAGAGCAGGGAAGATTGAAACCATCCGCGATACTGGTCGCCCCCTTCGAGATAAAGGTCGGAGGGCCAAGGATAATCCGGCTCAGCATCGATTTTATCTTCGACGAGCAATGCCAGATAACTGGCGCCCGATTCCAGCCACACGTCGAAGATGTCGGTTTCCTTTTCGAATCTTGTGCCGCCGCAATGCGGGCATCTCGTTCCGGCCGGGAGAATCGAATCCGATTCGGAAGTGAACCATGCGTCCGCGCCGGACTTTCTAAACAGGTCGACCACTTTGCGATTGATCACAGGATCGTTGAGCGGCTTGCCGCAGTTCGCGCATAAAAATACTGCGATCGGGACGCCCCACACGCGCTGGCGCGAGATGCACCAATCGGGGCGTGTCTCGATCATGTTTGACATGCGCTCTTCGCCCCAGGCAGGATCCCATTTCACCTTCTTGATTTCTTCGAGGGTGAGGGTGCGCAGAGTGCCGTGGTTCGTCGACGCTCGCTTCGCGAGCGGGGCGGACGAGGGGTGCGCTCCCGCATCCGGCATGGGCGTTTCCATCGAAATGAACCACTGTTCGGTGGCGCGAAAGATCACCGGATTGTGGCAGCGCCAGCAATGGGGATAGGAATGCTCGGTCGTCTCCGAATGCAGCAGTGCCGCGCGCGATTTGAGCAAATCGATGATGGGCTGGTTGGCATCCCATACGCGTTTACCTTCGTACTCCGGCAGGCCGTTGCGCAGAATGCCTTTCTCATCGACGTTGCTGGTCGCGTCGAGACCGTATTTCATGCCGGTGATGAAGTCCTCCGCACCATGCGAAGGTGCCGTATGCACTACGCCTGTGCCGGTGTCCATGGTGACGTAATCGGCGAGCACGCCTAGAATCTTGCGGTCTAGAAATGGATGCTTGAAATTCAGTCGCTCCAGTTTGCGTCCGGGAAAATGCGCCAGAGGCCGCGGATCCGGCAGGCTGCACTTGACGGCGACTTCTTCTGCCAGCTTTGAGGCGACGATGTACACTTCAGCGCCCGACTCAAGAGCGACATATTCTTCATCCGGATGAAATGCCACCGCCATGGACGCCGGCAGCGTCCAGGGGGTCGTGGTCCAGATAATGGTGGAAACTTTCTTTCCTGCCAGAGCCGCATCAATTTGCGCCGGATCATCCAGCAATTCGTATTTCACCCACACCGTAGGGCTAGTGTGATTTTCGTATTCGACTTCGGCTTCGGCGAGTGCCGTCTCGTCGTGCATGCACCAATAGACCGCGCGCAGGCCTTTGTAGACGAATCCGTTCTCATAGAACGAATAAAACGTGGAAAGCACAACTGACTCATATTGCGCGTCCATGGTGACGTAAGGGCGCTCGAATCGCCCGAACACGCCGATGCGCTTGAATTGCGAGCGCTGCAGGTCCAGATATTTCTGGGCATATCTCCGGCATGCCGCGCGCACATCGTTGGGCCGCATCTGCAGCTTCTTGCCGCCCAGCTCTTTGTCGACCTTGATCTCGATCGGGAGGCCGTGACAGTCCCAGCCAGGAACGTACGGCGCGTCAAATCCCGCCATGGTTTTGGATTTGACGATGAAATCTTTCAGACATTTGTTCAGGGCCGTGCCGAGATGGATGGGCCCGCTGGTGTACGGAGGACCGTCGTGGAGAATGTATCGTGGCGCACCCCTGCGTGCCTGCCGGATGCGTGCGTAAATCCCCATCTGCTCCCATTGCGCCAGCAATTTGGGCTCGTTCTGAGGCAAATTTGCCTTCATAGGGAAGGCGGTCTGGGGCAGGTTGATGGTCTTTTTCAGCTCGAAGGGCACTCTATGGTCTCTCCCAAATGATTGAATCTTTTCATTATAGGGAGTTGCGTTGGAGAACGTCTATGTGCCACGATAGGCGCACTCTGAAACCTGCGCGCGGCTTTGGGTCCGCGATGGTCATGTCTAATCGAAAGTTAATTCGTGCACCGAAATCCACTGTCGAAAACAGGAAAGTAGCGTTACAATTTTGTGGAGTAGAATGTATCTTGTGGGATGTAAGCGAGTTTTCGTCCGTAATTTTGTAAGAGAGGGCGGGAATCGAAGCAACTTGTAACAGAAGACGCTCATCTGTGTAAGTTGGGATCCAACCACAGGTTACGCACTGCTTCACCCATTGTAAGGACGGCACACCAGAAGTATGGGATCCGCAGAGACCAATCCGAATTCGCTGCACCAGGAACCGGAACTCCATTTTCTCTTTGCAAAAGACAGCTTTGAGGAACCCCTCTGGAAGTCGCTGCCTCGCCAGATCGATGAGTTCTTCTTTCCCAAGAAGCTGCCGCCGCTCAAGCTGGAATCAAAGCCCGAGCCGGTGAAGAGCATTTGGGGCTTTTACGACTACAAGAAGAACGGCGCGCTGGGATCGACCGGTGTTCACATTCTGATGATCGCCATCATCGCTGCCGGCTACATCGTGGTCAAACATGCTCCGACGGCCAAGGCTGCACCAAAGGGGACGGTAACGCTGATTGATCCCGACAATCTACCCGCTCTCAAGCCTTCGAAAACCTTGGCTGGCGGCGGCGGCGGCGGCGGCGATCGTGATGTTTTGCAGGCAAGCAAAGGACGTTTGCCGAAGTTCTCGATGCAGCAGATCACTCCGCCGATGGTGGTGGTGCGCAACCAGAATCCCAAGCTGGCGGTGGAACCGACGATAGTGATTCCGCCTGAGGTTCAGATTGCGACCAACAAGATGCCCAATCTCGGCGATCCGATGTCGGGAGCGGTCTTGCCCTCGAATGGAACCGGCTACGGCGGCGGCATTGGTTCGGGTTCTGGCGGAGGTGTCGGGTCCGGTTCTGGCCCGGGCTTCGGTCCCGGTTCCGGCGGCGGCTATGGTGGTGGCGTCTTTCACGTGGGTGGCGGAGTATCTCCGCCGCGCGTGATCTACCAGGTCGATCCCGAATTTTCCGAGGAAGCTCGCAAGGCCAAATATCAGGGAACTTGCACGCTGATGCTGGTCGTCGACACCAATGGCAAGCCGCGCAACATCCGCGTGGCCAGCTCTCTTGGCATGGGATTGGATGAAAAGGCCATTGAAGCCGTGAAGCAATGGCGTTTCGAGCCTTCTCAGAAGGACGGTCACGCAGTACCGGTAGAAATCGCCGTCGAAGTGGATTTCCATCTTTACTGAAATGGACGCCCATTCGTCCGGACGCGAAGTCCGCTGCCTCGCGAGTATCAGCTCGCTCTTACATTTCGCAGCACAGCGTAATGCAGGCGTTTTCTGGTGCGAAATCCTAACCTTTGGTAGAGAGCAACCGCTCGCGTATTGTCCTCTCTAACGTGCAGAAACGGGGTTTCGCCGCGAGCGCGGACGCGCCTCATCACCTCCATCATCAGAACCGCGGCATAGCCTTTTCCCGTGTGCGCCGGATGTGTACACACAGCGCTGACTTCGGTGTAGCCCGAAACCTTCAGCCGCTGTCCTGACATCGCGACCAGCTTTCCCTCGCGACGTATACCCACGAAATTACCTAATTCGTGCGTCCGCGGGCCAAAGGGTCCGGGCCTGGTGAGATCAGTAAGTTCGATCATCTCCGGGGAATCCTCCACGCCCAGTTCGCAGATGGCCAAGCGAGCATTTTCGGTGCATGTCGGCGAGGCCACGCCGTTCTCGCAAACCATCTGGAGCAGAGGAGCAGCGGCGATTGTTTCCCATACACTCCGATGTTGATAGGGATCGTCCAGAAAGAGTGCGGCGGTTCCACCGGTGCCGACCAATTCTATGAGTGATTCGTAACATTCGTCGCTGGGCTCCTCGAAGGCCGAGAGTGAAGTAACCTCGCGCACGAATCGGCGTGCCTGCCCGCAAGCCTCAGCAAATTCCGCTTGCCGCGTGGTCAAGGCGTGCCAGATGACGTTTTCAAGTGGATGCATGACAACCGGCCTGAAGATTTGATCTGGGTCAGCGGCCTGAAGAAACAGTATTTCTTAGGCAGGGAAGTGCGCTATCCGAATCTTGCTTTCAAACCTGGTGCCTTCGAGGAGGGAGCAAAATGGCGGCTGGTTCGTGTGCCTCGCAGTTCGGGCGCCTAACTTCTCTCATAGCTGCGAATAACGGGTTGAACGCTGACTCATTCTTTGAGATCCACGTGCTGCACATCCTCGATATGGCGGCCGAGAAAGCGCTCGCCCAGCCTACGGAATTTTTCCGTCGAGTCAGTGGCGAAAAATTTCAGACGTGGTGTGGCGCGGCGCTCTGGCGAGTCATCCGATCTGGGCAGCAGTTGATGCATCCGAGTCGCCACCGCACAGGCCGTCGATTCCGCCGAGTCCACAATGTTCACCTGGTCCGGCGTCACGCGCTCGAGCAGCCCCTTCAGTAGAGGATAATGCGTGCAGGCCAGAACCATCGTATCCGCATCGTGAAATCCATCGGCGAACGCCTCACGGAGATAGATGCGAGCCACCTGCTCAGTGACTGGATGCTCTACCCATCCTTCTTCAACCAGGGGCACCAGCAGCGGACAAGCCTTCTCCCGTGCTTCGAGGCCCCGCGCCTCGAGAGCCTTGCGATAGGCATGGCTGCTAACAGTGGCCTCGGTTCCTATCACGACAATCTTTCGATTCCTGGTCGCGGCAGCGGCTGCCTCTGCACCCGGTTCCACCACGCCCACCACCGGAACCCGCGCGGCTTTCGTGATCCGGTCCAGTGCGAGCGCTGTGGCTGTATTGCAGGCGATCACA
>JASHPL010000317.1 GCA_030038125.1 Candidatus Sulfotelmatobacter sp. | reverse complement strand
GACCGTCGAAGGTCTCGGCGAACGATCCCCTACAACCAGTTCATTACCCTCGTGCCTTGACGCCTCCCTTTCTACCCAATTACCTTCGCAATATCAGGGACTATCTCGTCCTTTTAGATCCAGTCTTCCAGTGAGGCAACGTTGGCACACCGTCCGATCATTACTCTGACCACCGATTTTGGGCTCAACGATCATTTTGTCGGCGCGATGAAAGGAGTCATTCTCGACATCGTGCCGGAGGCCGCCATTGTCGACATTTCGCATGCAGTGCAGGCGTTTGATGTGCTCGATGGCGCTATTGCAATTTCACAAGCCTATTCGTACTTCCCCAACGGCACGGTGCACCTGGTGGTGGTCGATCCCGGAGTGGGCACCACGCGGCGGCCGATCATCGCGTCGAGCGACGCCTATCATTTTGTAGCTCCGGATAACGGCGTGCTGTCGATGGTGTATGCGCGCGAAGAACGCATACACGTACGGCACGTTTCTTCAGAGCACTATTTCCGCCAGCCGGTGAGCAACACGTTTCACGGACGCGACGTGTTTGCGCCAGTGGCGGGCTATCTGGCCAAGCAGGTCGACTCGCAGAAATTCGGGGAGGAGATTGAAGATTTTGTGCGCTTCGCAGCCCCGCGTCCCAAGCCGGCGGGTGAAAACCGCATGCGCGCCGTGGTCCTCAAGGTCGATCGCTTCGGAAATTTGATCACGAATGTGACTCCGCAGGACATCCCCGCGCTTTTTTCGGATAAGCCGGGCGCGTTTAAGATTGTGGCGGGAAGCAAAGAGATCACCGACATGGTTGCGGCATACGCGGAAGGTGCGCAGGGTCAGGTTTTCGGAATTCTGGGAAGCATGGGCTATCTGGAAATCGCGGCCAATCGCGCATCCGCGGCGCAGATCACAGGGGCGAACAAAGGCAGCGAAGTCAGCATCGTCCTGGGCGACGCGGCGGCTGCCGGCAAGAGCGCGTAGTTCAGCTCGTCATCACCACAGAGGCACGGAAAGGCATGTTATTTATTCTTCTCTGTGACTGAGCCAAGATTCTCTCTAAGAACTTTTCGGTTTGGGGTGGACGTAGCGGTCCATCTCGGCCGTCCACCCGAGAAAACGCCAGAGGTTGGCGCGCTCGCGCCATAGAAATTCCCAGAATTCAAGAAAGCCGATCTGCGTCATCTTCACCCCGGTATACGTCTCGATTCGCCATAAAAGATAGGGGCTGCGCCAGGGGGCGAGGCGATGTCCTTTGGTCGCATTCCACAGAAGACGAAGTCTGGAGCGCATCGCAGGTATCATAGCTTAAGCATCGAATTGTGCTATGAGTTCAGAACTTACGGCTCGTGGCCTAAAGCGCGTAGCTATAACTCGTACTTTTTCATCAAATGCCGGAAGGAACGGTAGGAGATTCCGAGCACATCGGCTGCTTTGGT
Organism: Candidatus Sulfotelmatobacter sp.; assembly: GCA_030038125.1. GTDB lineage: Bacteria > Acidobacteriota > Terriglobia > Terriglobales > Acidobacteriaceae > Sulfotelmatobacter. The sequence goes on along the minus strand of JASHPL010000317.1, from coordinate 9,400 downwards.
TTGAACGCCTCCACTTTGATTGAGTGCGCTTTGCAGTAACGAGCGCTCGATTCCGGCAACGTAGTTTTCCATGTCCATGCCCTGGGGAAGCGTGAGATCGCTGCCGATCGCAGGCAGAGCGCCATCGGCGGAAGCAGCTGCGGCACGGGCCTTAGGACGCTCGGCGGGTAGCTCGACGTGTAATTCCTCACTGGTTTCAAGCGCGACGCCGCGCTCGACGGTGTTTTCAAGCTGGCGCACATTACCGGGCCAATCGTAGTCGCAGAGAGCTGCCAAAGAGGCAGTTTGCACGCGCAGAATGCTCCTTCCGGCGGCGCTCGCATACTTCTTCAAGAAATGATTTACCAGCAGCGGAATGTCCTCACGACGTTCGCGCAGCGGCGGCACGCGGATCGGAATCACATTGAGACGATAATAGAGATCTTCGCGAAAAAGGTTTTCGACCACCGCCTTCTCGAGATCACGGTTAGTAGCGGCGATAACACGGACATCGATGGAGATTTCCGTCGTGCCGCCAACCGGGCGCACCGTGCGCTCCTGCAACACGCGCAGCAGCTTGACCTGCATGGCGAGAGTCATTTCACTGATCTCGTCGAGGAAAATTGTGCCCGAGTCGGCAACTTCAAAAAGCCCGCGTTTGTTCTGGTTGGCGCCGGTGAATGCCCCTTTTAGATAGCCGAACAACTCACTTTCCAGTAAGGTTTCGGGGAAAGCACCGCAATTCACCGAAACAAACGATTCCGTAGCCCGGGGGGAACAAACGTGCAGTGCGCGGGCGACGAGTTCCTTACCGGTGCCGCTCTCTCCGTGAATCAAAATGGTGCTGGCGGTGGAGGCGACGGTGCGTACGGTTTGCTTGAGTTTCTCCATCGCGAGGCTGGAGCCGATGATATTGTCGAGCGAGTTGCGCGCAGCAGCGTCGCGGCGAAGGGCAAAGTTTTGGCGGCTGAGAACAAGTTTTTCCAGCGATCGATTCAACGCCAGCTTGATTTCGTCAACCAGCCCCGGACTTTTGCGGATGTAATCGGAGGCGCCCCCGGCCTTCACCGCCTCCACCGCGGCCTCATAGTCGTCGACCGCGGTTATCAGGATGACCGCTGAATCGGGTGAGACCTTATGCGCGTGCCGCAAGACCTCGATGCCATCGACGTTGGGCATTTTGATATCGGTGATGATGACGTCATAGAGAGCGCCGTCGATCTTGTTCTTGGCGGCGAGTCCGTTCTGAACCGTCTCGATGCGGTGGCCCTGGCGGCGCAGGGAAATGTCGAGCATTTCGCAGATCGAGCGCTCGTCGTCGCAGACCAGAATGTTAGCCATGCTGCCTCCCTCCCGCGGCAGCGGCCAGCGGCGGTTGGTGGGCAGAAGCCAGTCCAGCTTTTGAAATGGGGACTTCGTCCGAAGCCGATGCTTCAGCTTCCTGCCGACGCAAGCGCAGAATGAAGGTCGTTCCCTGTCCCGGCTTCGATCGTGCCCACACTTTGCCTTCATGCGCCTGCACGATCTGATACACGATCGCGAGTCCCAGGCCAGTGCCGCCTTCAAAATTCGACTGGAAGGGCTCAAAGATTTTCTCCACCTGCTGCGAGGTCATTCCCGTGCCGGTGTCCGCGAAAGCCACCTGCCAGTCATGGCCCAGCCGCTCGACCGTGACGGTGAGCGTGCCCCCACCTTTCATCGCCCGGACCGCGTTTTCGCAAAGGTTCCAAAAAACCTGTTTGATCTTATCCCCATCGGCGAAGGCAACGGCTTTTTGCGCGGCGAACTTGCGCTGAATCGAGATGCCCGTTTCTTCGGCCGCCATGCGGTGCTCGATCAAAGTCAGAGTGTCTTCGAGCAGTTGGATCAAGTCCACCTTGGTGAAGCGATACTGCTTGGTACGCGAGTAAGCGAGGAAATCGGTAATGATCGCATTCAGGCGCTGCGACTCACGGGTGACAATGTCGAGCAGGTGGCGGTGCTCCTCGTTCATGTCGGGAACGCCGGAAAGCATGCTGACCGACCCCGCAATGGAAGTGAGCGGATTGCGAATCTCGTGCGCGATGGCGGCGGCCAAGCGCCCAACGGCGGCAAGACGGTCCTGCATACGCACTTCGCGCTCCAGGCGGCGTACTTCCGTGAGATCATCGAAGGCGTACACGAAGCCAAGCTCTCCCCGGTCTGGCACTGTCAGGGCAGCGACCCTCACACGAAAAGTTTTGCGGAAATTATTCGCGGAATCGAAGCGCACCTCGGCGTGTGCGTTGGGCGATTCTACATGGGGCAGGGAATCAAGAAACAATTGGTGCACCGGGTGCCCGATCAACTCGGCTCCTGCGCGCTCGAGCAGCTTCTGAGCTGCGGCGTTCACCAGGGTGATCCGGCCGTCCAGCCCGGTTGTGATCAATCCGCTGCTGATCGAGTGAATAATGTTTTCGTGCAGGGCTTGCAAGTCTTCCAGCGCACCACTGGTGTCTTTGAGCTGCACACCGACCTGCCGCAGTTTGGAAGTCAGCAATCCGGCAAGATAAGCCACGGCAAGGAATGCAAACAAATTGACGAAAATAATTGCCTGTAGAGCCTTCAATCCGGGATGCGTACTGCAATACGAGGGGACCAGGCCGTAGTAGGTCAGCTCCAGAACGGTGCCGTAAAGGATGAAGGCTAGTGCGGCAACAAGCTGTGCCCACCAACGCGGCAGCAAGACGCTGGCCACAATAATGACAAGGGGATAGAGAAAGTTCAGGGAGCTGTCCCAGCCCCCGGTTTCGTGGATGACCAGACTGACCAGTACCAAGTCCGTTACAACCTGCAGGACCGCCTGGATGCGATGCTCCTGCCAGAACGAGAGCAAAAGCATATAAAACAACGACAGGCTGTACCAGAAAAGAATGGTGCTTAGGAAAAGCCGCATCGGCAGCGGTCCAGGGCTGAACTCGGCGACCGCCAGTTCGATGGCCAGCAGAAGCGTCAGAATAAATATGCGAACCTTGACCAGCCAGACCAGCCAACTGTGCTCGTCAAATGTCGATTGCATGGAAGCCCAAGTTTCAAAGTTTCACAAGGTTCAAGGTTTCAAAGTCTCAGCCGCGAAACCCTGAAACCCTGTCATCTTGAAAACCTGTTGTTATCCCGCCAGCTTGGCAATCATCGCGAATAGCGGCATATACAGCGAGATCACGATGCCGCCAATTGTGACGCCTAGAAGGCCGATGATGAGCGGTTCGAGCATGGCCAGCATGTCTTTGGTGGCGGCGTCGACTTCTTCTTCGTAGAAGTCGGCAATCTTTTGCAGCATGTTATCCATTGCTCCCGTGGCCTCGCCGACGCCAATCATCTGTGTGACCATGTTGGGGAAGACTCCGCATTCACGCAGCGGATCCACAATCGTCCGGCCTTCTTCAATGGCTTTGCGTACTTTCATCAATGCTTCTTCGAGCACAGCGTTGCCACTGGTTTTGGCGGTGATAGTTAAGCCTTCAAGAATCGGAACGCCCGAAGTAATCAGGGTTCCAAGTGTACGCGTGAAGCGGCCGACAGCAATTTTTCTGAGCAAATTGCCGATCACTGGCAAAAACAGCAGACCTTTGTCGAAATAATACTTGCCACGTGGATCTTTGCGCACCTGCTTGATGCCGAAGAATAAGCCTATGCCGCCTCCCAGGAAAATCCACCAGAAACCCTGCACGAAGGCGCTCAGTCCGATGACAATGCGCGTGGGCAGAGGCAGGGCCACACCGAGTCCAGCGAACAGGTTGGCGAAGATGGGCACCACCCACTTGAGTAGCGCACCCACAATCAGCACCGCAATACTGACGACAGCGACCGGATAGATCAAAGCGGACTTGACAGCGGCGCGGAGGCGAACCGCCTTTTCGACATAGGTGGCAAGACGCTGCAGGATGATGTCGAGAATACCGCCGGTTTCTCCGGCCTCGATCATATTGGTGGTGAGGTCGTCGAAAATATTGGGATACTGCCGCATGGCGTTGGCCAGTGTCGCGCCACCTTCGACCGTAGTACGCACGCCGGTAAGCGTCTTCTGAAAAGCCTGGTTCTCCTGATTGGCGGCGAGGATTTCCAGACACTGCACCAGCGGCAGGCCGGCGTCGATCATGACTGAGAACTGGCGGAAGAAAACCGCGATGTCTTTCACCGCGACTTTGCCGGAGCCAAAAGTAGGCAGAGAAAATTCCTTGCCCTTTTCGCGAATGGCGCCGGGAGTAATGCGCTCGCGCCGCAATGTCTGGGCTAGCGATTGCTTGTTAGCTGCCATTCTTTCGCCGGTAATTTTCTGTCCGTTGGCATCTTTGCCGGAAAATGTGAAAACTGGCATGGTGTTACCCTCTCCTCACTGACCTGCGCGTTCTTGAAGCAGAGTTTCGTTTCATTGCGAATCCTATGACTAATGTTTGCCAGCCGCTCCTTTAGCCAAAGCGTTGCCGGCCGCGGTGGGACGGTTCAGCAGGCTGGCGCCACGGTTGATCATCTCCTGCAGTTCGTCCACATTGCTGGACCGTTGTAACGCCACTTCCAGCGAGATGTGTTTCTGAAAGTACGCCGTGGCCAGCGCCTGATTGAACGTCTGCATGCCGAATTTTTCCTGCCCTGACTGCATCGCGGAATAGATCTGGTGAATCTTGTCTTCGCGGACCAGGTTGCGCACCGCGGCATTTGGCACCAGGACTTCCATAATCATGGCGCGGCCCTTGCCATCGATCCGCGGCAGCAGGGATTGGCACATGATGCCTTCCAGGACGAGCGAGAGCTGGGCCCGAATCTGCGGCTGCTGGTGCGCCGGGAAAACGTCAATGATTCGGTTGATCGTGGATGTGGCGGAATTCGTGTGCAGCGTGCCGAAGGTCAAGTGACCCGTTTCAGCGATGCGCAGGGCGGATTCGATCGTTTCCAGGTCACGCATTTCGCCGATGAGCACGACATCAGGATCTTCACGGAGCGCGGCCCGCAGTGCGTCGGCAAAGCTCTTGGTGTCGGCGTGCAACTCACGCTGGTTCACCACGCAGTTCTTGTTCATGTGCACGAACTCGATCGGGTCTTCGATGGTGAGGATGTGGTCATGGCGCTCACTGTTGATCTTGTCGATCATCGAAGCCAGCGTGGTCGACTTGCCGGAACCGGTTGGCCCGGTGACCAGCACGAGCCCGCGCGGCTTGTCGCAGAGCTTACTGACTACGGCCGGCAAGCCAAGCTGGTTGAACGACTTGATCTCGAAAGGAATGAGACGAAAAACGGCCGCCGTAGCGCCGCGCTGATTAAAAACGTTGGCGCGGAAGCGGGCGAGCCCTTTGAGACCGAAGGAAAAGTCGAGTTCCAGGCTTTCCTCGAAGCGGTGCTTCTGCGAGTCGGTCATCACGCTATAAGCGAGTTGCTTGGTCTCGGCCGGCGTCATTTGCGGCAGGTCAAGGGGCACGAGATGTCCGTGCACCCGGATCTGAGGCGGCGAGTTGGTGGTGATGTGCAGATCGCTGCCGTTCATCTCCAGCATTCTTTTGAGCAGATCACTTAACGACAACCCCATGGTTAGTTCCCTTTCGTTAGCCCTGAGTCGTGAGTCGCGAGTCCCGAATTTTTGATCGTCCGCTTCCTAACTATTCAGGACTATCGACTGCTTCAATGGATCGTCTCGCGCGCCACTTCCTCCAGCGTGGTGATCCCGGCCGCCACTTTGATCAGTCCGCTGCGGCGCAGCGTGAGCATGCCGCGTTCAATCGCTTTCTTCTTGAGCTCGACAGCCGAGGCACCCACCAAAATGAGTTCCTTGATTTCGTCATCCACTTCCATGACTTCGTAGAGACCGGCACGTCCCTTGTAGCCAGTGTTGTTGCATATACTGCAGCCTTTACCTTTTTGAATCTTGACGTTCTTCGCCTCTTCCGGGGTGTACCCTTCTTCGATTAATGTCTGCACGGGAACTTCAACCGTCTCGACGCAATCTTTGCAAATGCGCCGGACGAGACGCTGAGCGCAGATCAGGTGAACCGAAGTGGCGACCAGAAACGGTTCGATACCCATATTCATCAGACGAGTGATGGTTTCCGGAGCGCCGTTGGTGTGGAGTGTAGAAAGAACCAGGTGTCCGGTGAGCGCGGCCTTGATTGCGATTTCTGCGGTTTCGAAATCTCGAATCTCGCCGACAAGAATGATGTTGGGATCTTGCCGCAGAAATGCGCGCAGGGCGGCGGCGAAGTTCAACCCGATCTGCTCCTTCATCTGCACCTGGTTAACGCCGTGCAACTGGAACTCAACCGGATCCTCGGCAGTCATGATGTTGGTATCCGGCTGATTCAAACGTGAAATCGAGGAATAGAGCGTGTTGGTCTTGCCCGATCCTGTCGGTCCTGTGACCAGCACCATGCCATAGGGCTTGAGGATGGCCTTCTCGAACTTCACCAGCGATTCGGGCTCGAAACCGAGCTTGGTCATGTCGAGACGTAAATTTTCTTTATCGAGGAGCCGAAGCACGATCTTCTCGCCCCACAAGGTGGGCAGGGTACTGACGCGGAAATCGAGCTGCTTCTTGCGCCCGCCGATATTCATCTTCAGCATGATGCGCCCGTCCTGTGGCAGGCGCTTTTCGCTGATATCGAGCTTCGACATGATCTTCAAGCGGGAAGTAATAGCATCTTTCAACTTCATGGGCGGCGACATGATCGATTGCAGCACGCCATCAATGCGGAAGCGCACACGAAATTCTTTTTCATAGGGTTCAATGTGAATGTCGCTGGCACCGCGCTTCACAGCATCGCTGAGTACCACGTTGACGAGCTTGACCACAGGGGCTTCGTCGGCGGCTTTCTCCAGTTCCGACAGTTCCAGTTCTTGTTGGTCCGATTCCCGCAGTTCGACGTCTTCTTCGTTCATCTCGGACATCGACTGCATGACAGCTTCTAGATCCTCTTCCTTGCTGGCGCCATACGCTTTGTCGATACCTGTCAGGATCGAGCTTTCCGAAGCCACAACCGGCTCGATATTGAAGCCGGTCATGAACTTGATATCGTCCATCGCGAACACGTTCGTCGGGTCGACCATCGCGATGGTCAGCGAAGCCCCTACGCGGCTCAATGGCAGAATCTGATATCGCTTGGCGGTTTCATAAGGAATCAGTTTGACGACGGCAGGATCGATTTCGAAATAGGAAAGATTGATAGCCGGCACGCCGTATTGTCGGGAGAGAAAATTTGTGACGTCCTCGTCGGTGAGGAAGCCGAGCTTCACCAGCGCCGAGCCCAGACGGCAGCTCTGCTCTTTCTGGACCTTAGTCGCTTGTTCCAACTGCTCTGGGGTAATGATCTTCTCTTTGACGAGAAGATCACCCAGCCGTTGAGACATACGTCGATCTCCTATCCACTTGGGTGGAACGCGGCCTGATGTTTATACAGGCATGGCGCAAGCGGCTGCCAACTTCGTGGGAGAGGATGCAGCTCATTCGCGTTGACATAAATTGTCAACGCAAGTGGATTACGGTACCAGTAACTTTGGTACTTGGACTTTACGTGCATGTTCAAGAAAACAGCGCTAGTTCGTGAAAAGTCGCGTCAAATGCGAGATTCTGAGCGATGGCAGAGCTTTCAATTTTTCCAGGTACATGCACTTCGGTAAGGAGAAGAGGTTTAGACTCAGCTTAAGGATGAAATTGCCCCCGGCAGACAACGAGGAAAAACTCCGAGAGCACTATCACGCGCTCTATCGTGCTTGGGGGCCACAGCACTGGTGGCCGGGTGAGACCCAATTTGAAGTGATCGTCGGTGCCTATCTCACGCAAAACACGGCTTGGACGAATGTGGAACGGGCACTGTCAAATTTGCGAATGGCCAAGGTACTGAGTCTCGAGGGTATTCGGGGTCTCAAACCGGCTAAATTGGAACGTCTGATTCGTCCTTCCGGCTATTTCCGGCAGAAAGCCCGTCGCATTAAGACTTTTGTTGCATTCCTGGATCAGGAATACGGCGGCTCGCTCGAAAGCTTTTTTTCCCAGCCTACTGGCAAAATTCGCGAACAATTGTTGAACCTGAATGGAGTGGGGCGGGAAACTGCCGACTCGATTCTTTTATACTCCGGAAACCATCCAGTCTTTGTCGTCGATGCTTATACCCGGCGCGTGCTCGATCGGCACGAAATCCGGGCTGCCGATGCAGACTATGACCACATTCGGCAATTGTTTGAACGAGCTCTGCAGCCAATCGTCTCTGAGCAGATAGTGAATCCCCTAGCTTCTATGCCAAGCATCGAATCAGGATTCCCACAAACCGCACATCCGCCGTCGGCAATGAGCATGGCTAAGCGAGCCGACCTCGTTCAGATTTACAACGAGATGCACGGTCTGATTGTCGGAGTCGGCAAACACTTTTGTGGAAAATCACAGCCTAAATGTGACGGATGTCCTTTACAGCCATTCCTGCCTCGGCGTTAACTGATTGCCGGAAGCTAGTTCACAAGATTTCTATGCCCAGATGTCTACCTTTTGTACGGTTTTTGACCCTTACGGCGATCATGGCGGCAAATTCACCCATGACCTTGCGTCAATCGGCCGAGAAAGCCGGAATTCTGGTCGGCACAGCGGTTCGCCCGGGTTTGTTTTCCGAAGCAGCCTATGCAGCCACCCTGGCCCACGAATTCAACATGGTCGAACCGGAAGATGCAATGAAATGGTGGACGGTACGGCGAAGCGCTGACGCATTTGACTTTCGAGACGCAGATCAAATCGTTCGTTTTGCTCAGATGCATAGCGTGAAGGTCCGTGGGCACTGCCTGGTTTGGGATCACAACAATCCTGAATGGCTGGAACGGGGCCGCTTCACGCCGGAGCAGATGTCGCGCCTGCTCGAAGAGCACATCACCACCGTGATGCGGCACTACGCCGGTCAGGTCTTCGCCTGGGATGTGGTGAATGAGGCACTTGACGAGAACGGACGATTCAAGGATTCTCCGTGGTACAACCGGCCCGGCATCGGCCTGGTGGGAAAAAACGCAGCTTACGTCGAACGAGCGTTTCGTTGGGCGCACAATGCCGACGCGGGTGCGCTGCTTTTTTATAACGAGGGAGGCGCCGAAGGACTCAACCGGAAGTCAGATGCGGTCTACGCTATGGTGAAAGACTTCAGACGCCGAGGCATCCCCATTGATGGAGTTGGTCTGCAGATGCACATCTCGCAGCTCGACTTTGATCCTTCAGCAGTTTCGGCGAACATCCAACGCCTCACCAAGCTTGGCTTGCAGGTTCACATCACCGAAGTGGACGTTTCCCTTCCACTGGATTCCGGGGGCTCCCCAGCGGCCGATGACTTAATTCGCCAGGCTGACATTTATCGCAGTATCGTTCGCGTGTGCCTGCAAAACGCTGGCTGCACGGCGATTCAAACCTGGGGATTCACTGACAAGTACTCCTGGATCGGCTCTCATT
>JASHPL010000316.1 GCA_030038125.1 Candidatus Sulfotelmatobacter sp. | reverse complement strand
GCAGTGGAGGTTGCGCCCGAAGGAAACAATCTGGCGCAACTCACCGCTCCTGATTATCAGGAACTGGTCACCAGCGCCGTAGCTACCGCGATTGCCGCGGAGCGCAATCAACTCGGAGCCGCGCAATGAGGGTCGCTCCAGAGATACCTCGACATCTCCTGATCACGGTGGGCGTGTTGTTGCTCGCGGCAAGCGGGATGAGCATCTACGCATGGCATATGCGCAAGTATGTGGTGGCGACGCCGGTCGCGACGAATGACACACGGCCCTTAGCTCCGCCCGTTTCTGGTCCCACGGTCAGCGTGCTCTTATTCGTTGCGCATGACGAGGACGGCAGCCTGCGTCCGCAGTGGACCGAAATTCCCATGCCCTCCGGACGCCAGGAAAGAGCGGAAGAACTGACCCGAGCCCTGCTTTCGATTTATCTCGACAAGAATTCACCGCATGTGCTGGGTTCGGGCGCAGAAGTGCGCAGTGTGTTCCTGCTTGATCCGGGAGTTGCGGTCATCGACGTAAATTCGGCTTTCGCCGACACGCATCGGTCTGGGGTCCTGGTCGAAGAACTCACCGTAGCGTCGTTGATTCACACGATTTCGGCGAACACCCCCGGCATCTTGAAAGTGAAGATTCTGGTCGACGGCAAGGAGCGTGACACGCTGGCGGGCCACGCCGATCTGTCATCTTTTTACGATGTGACCGCCATGAACCAACTCGCGGCGCAACTGCAATCGGCACAGGGAAGCGGCCAATAGCTTATTCGAAAGAGCGGAAGTCTTCTATGGCTCATCGCGTCTGCCCTTGGTGGTTAGGATATTTTTTGATCTCTCCGCTGCGAAAGTGGCGGCAGAATCCCGGAAAAATTCTGGACGGATTTGTGCGTGAAGGGATGACGGTGCTGGAACCGGGGCCGGGTATGGGATTTTTCACCATCGACTTGCTGCGTCAGGTTGGGCCCGCCGGCCGAGTGGTTGCAATCGATGTGCAGGAAAAAATGCTTTCGCGTCTGAAACGGCGCGCCGCGAAGGCTGGTCTGATCAAGTCCCTGGACGCGCGTTTGGCTTCGCCGAATTCAATGGCGATTGAAGATTTAGCTGGCATGGCGGATTTCACGCTGGCATTTGCAGTTGTCCATGAGTTCCCGGATGCGGGAGAGTTTTTTCGCCAGGTCTCAGCGGCATCGAAAGCCAATTCTTCGCTGCTGCTGGCAGAGCCGAGCGGACACGTCACTCCGATGGAATTTAAGGGCGAACTCGGAGCGGCGAGTCGTTACGGATTCCATTTATTTTCGCGCCCGAATATCCGCGGAAGCCGGGCCGCTTTGCTGCGTAAGCATTGAGTCAGCCACGGATGAAGTCACGGATCATTCTCCAGTGCTTGCACACGAGACTATCCGTGCTGATCCGTAGACCAAGGTTACGACTTTTCCAGCGCTTCGATTTCCTGCTTGGTGCGCTCGAGGATCTCGCGAATTTTGGCAATCCTGGCCGAATCGTGCGATGCGCGAGTAGCGGTACGCAACGCGGTTTTCATGACCTCGGCTGCCGGACGCATAACCTCGGCTCCTTCAAAGCCCATCCAGGGAGCCCAGTCTCCGGCTTGTTCGGCGCGCTGCCAGATTTTCTTTACGGTCTCGGCTTCGCGCTGTAACTCAGCCTTGCCGGATTTGGTTAGCGAATAGGTACGCTTCCCCCCGCTCGCGTCCGAGGTTACAAGCTCTTCATCTTCCAATTGCTGCAAAGCCGGATAAATCGCGCCCGCGCTCGCCTTGTAGATGCCGCCCGACTTGGCTTCGAGTTCCTTCATCAGCTCGTAGCCATGCTTGGGCCCGCCTTCAAGCATGGAGAGCAATGCCAGCCGAATCTGTCCCGGTCCAAAGAAGCGCCCCCAACGTCCGCCTCGTCCCCAAGGAAAACCGGCGCCCATAAACGGCGTTGCCAGCCCCCCGCGCCACCAACTTCCACATCTTCCGTACATAAATTACCTCTCTATTTACAGTTTCAAACCTCAAGCTCCCGGAAATTTTGGGTTCCGCTTCTTTCGAATTCTTGAGCATTGAGATTGTGAAAACTGTGTTCATTCGATCTGTCTTTTAATATATCTATAGATATAACTATTGTCAATATCTCGTCTTCCCTTCCTTCTCAATGGTTTACAATCGCTCGTATGTTCTATCGCTCGGACGATCGTTCTCCGGAGCAGCTTCGACCGGTGATCATCACGCCGGATTACATCACTACGGCGGAGGGCTCTGTGCTGATCGAGGTAGGCCATACCCGCGTGATCTGCACTGCGTCCATCGAAGAAACGGTACCGCAATTTCTGCGCAACTCGGGCAAAGGATGGATCTCCAGCGAGTACAGCATGTTGCCGCGCTCCACGCTGACGCGAACACCGCGAGAAGTCGCGAAAGGCCGTCCCAGCGGGCGGACTCACGAGATTCAACGCCTGATTGGACGCAGCCTGCGCGCCGTCACCGAACTGGCGAGATTGGGCGAGCGTACGATCTGGATTGACTGCGACGTGATTCAGGCCGATGGAGGAACGCGAACCGCTTCGATTACCGGCGCATTTGTCGCGCTCGGATTGGCGCTGGAAAAACTAGTGGAAGCCGGCACCCTGAGCGCAGTTCCGTTGAAGGATTTCGTTGCCGCGGTGAGTGTGGGGATGGTCGAAAGCGAGATTTTGCTCGATCTTTGCTACGAGGAGGATTCGCGCGCAGATGTAGACATGAACTTCGTCATGACTGCGGGGCATAAACTGGTGGAGGTGCAGGCAACGGCCGAGCATCAGGTGTTTGACGAACAGCAACTGCAGAAAATGCTGGCGCTCGCGCGCACAGGCGTGCAGCAGTTGATCGCCAAGCAACAAGCTGTGCTGAGCGGGCTGACTCTAAGGCAATGAGCGTTTCCAGCGTAGGCTCGCCGGGCGACAACAGAAATTCGTAGGTTTTGCCGTGGCCCATCCTCCACACGGGACACGTGCATCGGTAAGTTCAGCTCCTTCAATGGCAGGCCGACGGTTCCCATTTTGGGACGGTTCTTAATCGGGAGCATCGCCGCTTGATTTCCGCGCAAATCTCCGCTGGGAATCTTTACCCCGGCTTGCTTCGCGGCTAGTGTGAGGCTAGCAATGGGCATTGCGAGTCTGGGTACCGAACTGAAGCTGGACCCTCGCGGCCGCTCCCCGAACCATGGACCGGATCTCGCAAGTCTGCGCTGAAAGTGATTGACAGTAAGAACCGACTTCTGCGGTTTCCGAATGGGACGCGTTCACAGCATCGATCGCCGGAGCGAATCGCGCAGCGAAGTGAATCTGGCTTTGCTGCTCTGGGGCGTGGATACTAAGGGCGAGCGCTTCGTCCAGCAGGTTCGCGCCCATGACATCAGCCTCAGCGGAGCTCTGCTAACCGGAATCGACGCGGACCTTCGGCCGGGTGACGTGGTGGGAGTGCTGTACGCTGGGAAGAAAGCGCGCTTTCGCGTGGTGTGGGTTCGCTACGACGAGGGTGGAGAGAAGATGCAGGCGGCAGTGCATCGAGTGGACCTCGACGCGTGCCCGTGGGTCGAGCTCCTGGCTGAATCACACTCTTCCCTGATCGCCACATCGTGTGAGGAGCCCTAGACCCCTCGCCCTAGCCCCTGGCTTCTAGTCAGTACGTCTAAGCAATCCACACGGTCTTCGCATTCACGAACTCCCGAATCCCCACCAGGCCCAACTCGCGTCCGTGGCCTGAGGCTTTGACGCCGCCAAAGGGAATGCGCGGATCAGAAGCCACCATCTTATTGACGAAGACCATGCCGGACTCGAGCTCATTGATGAAGCGGTCGCGCTCCCGTTCGTCATTGGTCCAGACGCTCGCCCCCAGGCCGAAACGGACATCATTGGCAAGGCGAATCGCTTCTTCCTGATCTTTGACGCGGAAAATGGAGGCGACAGGGCCGAACAATTCTTCGCTGTAGGCTGGCGAGCTCTTGGGAACATGAATCAGAACCGTGGGGGCGTAGAAATTACCCGGACGCTTCAGCGGATGTCCGCCGGTCACGAGCTTGGCTCCCGCTTTGATGGTTTTTTGAACATCGGCATCGAGATCTTTCACTCCATCCGGCGTTGCTAGCGGGCCCAGTTCCGTTTTTTCGTCCATCGGATCGCCAATCTCGAGATTCTGCATTCGGTCGACGAACTTGCGCTCGAATTCGTCGGCAATGGGTTGTGCCACAATGAACCGCTTGGCCGCGATGCAGGATTGGCCATTGTTCTGCACTCGAGCTTGTACAGCCGTTTCTACCGCCGCATCCAGATTAGCCGAAGGCATGACGATGAATGGATCACTGCCACCAAGCTCCAGAACAACCTTTTTGATTCTCTTTGCCGCTCCCATACCGACTTGAATTCCCGCCTGCTCGCTGCCAGTCAGAGTAGCGGCGACGATGCGGTCATCGGCAAGCAGAGCGTCCACTTGCGAAGAGCTGATCAATAAACTTTGGAAAGCTCCAGACGGAAAACCGGCATCTTTGAAAAGAGTCTCAAGGGCAATGGCGCATTGCGGCACGTTGGAGGCGTGCTTGAGGAGTCCGACATTGCCTGCCATCAGTGCCGGGGCCGCGAAGCGAATCACCTGCCAGAAAGGGAAGTTCCAGGGCATGACTGCCAGAATCGGTCCGAGAGGGAGATAGCGGATAAAACTTTTGCGAGCTCCGGTTTCGACGACCTCGTCGGCGAGAAACTTCTCGGCATTTTCAGCGTAGTATTTGCATGCGGTAACGCATTTCGCGGCTTCGGCAATGGCAGCTTTGTAAGGCTTGCCCATTTCGAGCGTCATGAGCCGGCCGAAACGCTCTTTTTCGCGTTCCAGAATTTCTGCGGCTTTGAGCATGCGTTGGGTGCGTACGGCAAAGGAAGTCTGGCGCTCCTGCTGAAAGGCGGTGACGGCGAGATTAAGCTTGATTTCGATCTCAGCCGGCGAAAGCGGCTGAAACGTACTGACGACTTCGCCGGTTGCGGGATTGATGGTGGCAATTGCCATATAAAATTCCTCGCCCAGGAACCGACGCGGCTGTGCGCCGTGGGCTACTTAGTCCAATTTGATGAAACCGTTGGGATACGAACAGGCAGGCCCTCGCGGTCGTACCACTATACCATCCAGCTCCGAACAAAAAATATGCCTCCTTCTTCTCCCCAAAGAATGCCTCTGCTGAAAGTTTCAGACAGTCAACCTCGCCTTATCTTGGTCTCGGCCTTACCAGGTGCGGGTTTTCCACCGGCTTGTTGTCCGGGTGGTTCCAGATTTCGCGGACTTCAGTGACCACGATTATGCAAATAAACAAGAGCGCGGCTAGCGCAAAGCACAACATGATTTCCAGCATAGGTCACCCCAACCTGCAGCTCTCACAGGTGACTTTCGGAGCAAGGCTAGTCCCAGGCAGTCACATCTTCAGTGATAAGCGTCACAGAAGTGCTAATCCGTGCGCAGCATTGCGCAGGTCTTCCCTCTGTAAGTCGCCGCAGCTTTGCTGCCGCTGCAGGATTCATTCTGCTCGCAAACAACTGAAGACGAATTTCGCCAAGTTCGCCAGCTGAAAACAAGGGATTGGGCCAAGTCAGCTGTCCTGAATGAGGAACGCTGACGACTGATATCCGAGATCCGCTCCATTTTTCTTTACTCCGGTGGTTTACAATGATCGGTATTCTTTTGCACCCACCTTTATCCGCTTCAGGAGGACTTATGAAACTCACCCCGGGCAAACTGGCTGGACTCAAGAAGGTTTCAAACGAACGCGGTGTCATTGCTGCCGCTGCTATGGATCAGCGCGGGTCGCTACAGAAGTCTCTCTCGAAAGAAAAGGGCGGCGGCGAAGTGACGAATCAGATGATGGAGGAGTTTAAGACCCTGGTAACCGAGGTGCTGACGCCGCATGCCTCGGCCATTCTGCTCGATCCGGAGTGGGGCCTCCCGGCTTCGAAGCGCCGCGCCAAAAACGCCGGGCTCCTGCTCGCCTATGAAAAGACCGGATATGACAAGACCGGCCCGGGACGCCTGCCTGATCTGCTCGACCATTGGTCCGCGCGACGCTTGAAAGAAGCGGGGGCGGATTGCGTGAAGATTCTTCTCTATTACACGCCCTACGATTCCAAAGACGTCAACGACAAGAAGCATGCGTGGGTGGAGCGCATCGGAGACGAATGCCGCGCCAACGATATCCCCTTTTTCCTCGAGTTCGTTGGATATGAGGAGGGGGCCGACGAAAAGGGGCTGGAATACGCCAAGAAGAAGCCATTCATTGTCACCGAGAGCATGCGCGAATTCAGCAAAGATCGATACGGCGTCGACGTACTGAAAGTCGAGGTGCCCGTGAACATGAAATTCGTGGAAGGAACAAAATCGTTTGGCGGGACGAAGGCCTACACGAAAAAGGAAGCGATCGATCTCTTCCACCAAGCCGCAAGCGTGGCGACCAAGCCGTTCATTTACCTTTCGGCGGGCGTGAGCAATTCCGAATTCAGCGAGACGCTTGAGCTCGCAGGTGAATCGGGAGTGAAGTTCAATGGCGTGCTCTGCGGTCGCGCCACCTGGAAGGATGGCATCCCGGTTTATGCGAAGCAGGGTGCCGCGGCCTTCCGCAAATGGCTGGAAACTGAAGGCGTGAAGAACATTATCAACGTAAACAGCAAGCTCAAAGCGGCAACCAGTTGGTATCCGATCTACGAAGTGGAGCTGGTGCACGCTTAATCTTTGAGGCGGACTGCCCGCGGGTTGATAGTTGCCCCATCCTTGTTGCGGTTTCTGCGACAGGGTGGGGCGTTTGATTTTGAGGCCAAGCAGTTCCGGTGCGGTGCGGCGTTCCATTGGACGCTTAATGCAACCGCGGACGAAATGTGTCTGCGGCCACATGACCCCGCTACAATATCCGCATGTCCACCGCTCTCCTCACCGGTGCTTCTGGCGGTATCGGATACGAACTAGCAAAATTGTTGGCCCGCGATCGCCACAACCTCGTTCTGGTCGCACGCAGCGCAGACAAGCTTGCGCAGATCGGGAGCGAATTGCAAGTTCACGGCATCGCGGTGAAAACGGTAGCTCTCGATCTAGCATCCATGCCTGCACCGAAATTTCTCTTCGACCAATTGCGGGGTGAGAACGTTGCTGTCGATATCCTCGTCAACAACGCCGGATTCGGTGCCTATGGCGAATTTGCGCGGATGCCGGAAGAGGAGATTCTCGGTCAGATCAGCCTCAATATCACTGCCCTGACAGAACTCACGCGCCTATTCCTTCCACCCATGATCGCGCGCGGCGGGGGAAAAATCATGAATGTCGCTTCTGTTGCTGGTTTTCAACCCGGCCCCCTCATGGCTGTTTATTATGCGACCAAGGCGTATGTGATCTCGTTTTCCGAGGCGATCGCCAACGAGCTTCGCGACTACGGCGTCACGGTAACCTGTTTCTGCCCGGGAGCAACCCATACTGGATTTGCGGCACGCGCAGCAATTGAGAAATCGCGATTATTCAAACAATTCGGCGCGATGAGTGCGGAAAAAGTTGCGCGCGACGGTTATCGCGCCCTCTTGGAGGGGCGCACCATGGCGATCAGCGGCAAACAGAATTGGCTCCTCGCACAATCGACCCGATTCGCTCCGCGCAAGATGGTCACGTCGATATCGCGCTGGGTCGCGGAAAAAGCCGATTCGTAGCGAATTCTCTGTTCGCGATGTCGTTACAAATATTCGGCTTTTCAAGCTAGCCGCACGATCGTGTCTTTACAAATCTGCACAGCAATTTTGCAAACCTTTACCCGGAAGCCGGATACCCCGCAACCAGAACTGAGAGTCCAATGAACTGAATATGAGTTTTTACTGGTAATTGTGGCCGAAATCGAAAGCGCCACGCAAAAGCTTTCGAGGGGAGGTGCAACATGATGTGCCTTCGCTCTCGTCTTCAGGCTCTTTCTCCAGCCTGCGATCCCTTCAGCTCACAACTTTTCAAAGCAAGAACAGTTCAGCGAACAGCCGCAGTCATCATGGTGACTTTGTTCACCTTGCCTGGTCTCTCGCAGGATCAGTCCTCAGCTACGGATGCGCAGTCCACTCGCTCACAACCGGAGATCAAAAACCAGGTGGTTACCATTCCGGCGGGAACGAGAATTGCACTCGTACTCACGCATCCCATACAAAGCCGATCCATTCATCGCGGAGACGACATCTACGCGCAGATCAATTCTCCGGTCAATTCCGGTAACGAGGTCGTGATCCCGGTGGGGACATTTGTGCAAGGCACGGTCGAGAAACTGGAACGGCGCGGCGGGCGCGGGGAACTGCGTCTCGAGTCCATGTCGATTACTTTCCCGGACGGTTACGTCGCGCCGATTGCCGGTCCTCTCGTGCTCGAAACCAACGACGGATATGCCTTGAAAGATCCGGGACAGGGCCGAGTTGTGGCAGCATTCGTGGCTCCGGCGGCGGGGGCAGGTTTGGGTGCATTGATCGGCCATTCCGTTGGATCTGCGAACTCGCAAGTGACGAGTGCCTTTCCTCCGGGTTGTGTAGGAGGGCCGCCTTTCTGCACAACCACCAGCACACCTGTATTCGGCACAAAGGGTAAAGATACGGTCATCGGCGCCGGCATCGGAGGCGCGATCGGAGCGTTCGCGTCCATCGGCCTGCTGTTCGGTTCGCATCATTTCTTCATTGATGTGGGCGCGCCCGCAGAACTGACTCTTGAACGGCCGATCACTCTGCAACAGGACGAGGTCGCTAATGCCCTGAAGGAGTCTGAGCAGCATCCGGTACCCGAGCAACCCGTGGCGCCGCGCCCGATGCCACCTCCGCCGCCAAACCCGCCAACCGACCACGGTACGTGCTGGACACCCGGCACTCCAGGCACCCCGCCGCAAGTAATTCCTGGACCGCCGGGACCCGATGGGACGCCCGGACCACCGACGATCATTCCGGGAACGCCGCCCACGCCAGGAACCCCGTATCCCTGTCCTTGAGACCTAAGGCTTGGGATTGGGGACTCGATAGCAGTGGTCCGCGGGAAGCGATCAAACGAAAAACGGAAGCTTTTTTGATGCGAGGCAAAGGCCTTTCTTAGGCAAAACGCTCTGCAAGCCTTTTCCCCCCTGAACTCTCTGAATGCATGAGCGGAGGATGCTGAGAGCGTCGGCTAAGGATTGTTGTATTCTGACTCCGCAACCGAAGAACGAAACCATGCCAACGCTCATTTCCCAGCCGACACGCATTCAAGCTACCGGGAACAAACCAAAGCTGATTGACGAATACATTGGCCGTGTCAACTCGCGAACGTCCGCGGCAAGCGTGGCCCACATGCGCAGTCCGGAAGGATGGGTCGAGCCGGGGCAAAAACCGGACTTCGATGAGTTTACGATTGTGCTCAAAGGAACGCTGCGGGTCGACCACAAAGGCGGCTCGCTGGAGGTCCACGCTGGACAAGCCGTCATCGCGCATGCTGGAGAATGGGTTCGCTATTCCACTCCCGCAGCAGACGGCGCCGAATATATTGCGGTGTGCCTGCCAGCATTTTCCATAGAGACAGTGCATAGAGACAACGGCTGAGGTGTTTGCTTTTCGCTCAGGGCACAATAGGAAGAACGTAACCCGCGTCAAAGCAGAGGTCTGACGTCTGATTGCTGCAGTCAGGTTTCATTCCCATTCAATCGTTCCCGGCGGCTTCGACGTAACGTCATAGACCACACGGTTCACGCCCTTTACTTCGTTGACGATTCGAGTCGAGATCGTCTTCAGTACTTCGTATGGCAGTTGCACCCAGTCCGCAGTCATCCCATCTTCAGAATTCACGGCTCGTATGGCACAGGTGTAAGCATACGTGCGGTGATCGCCCATCACGCCGACGGACATTACAGGCAACAGCACTGCGAACGATTGCCATGTCTTCGAGTACAGACCGGCTTCTTTGATTTCGCTAACGACGATGTCGTCGCATTCGCGCAGCAAGGCTAGGCGTTCGCGCGTCACTCCCCCCAAGATGCGAACTGCCAGACCGGGTCCGGGGAAGGGTTGGCGGCGCAAAATTTCCTCCGGAATACCAAGATCGCGCCCAATCCTGCGGACTTCATCTTTGAATAGATCTTTGAGGGGCTCGATCAATTTCAGCTTCATCTTCTCGGGCAGGCCTCCGACGTTGTGATGCGACTTGATGACCTGCGAGGGTCCACGAACGGATCGCGATTCGATCACGTCGGGATAGAGCGTTCCCTGCACCAGCCATTTGACCTTGCCTTCAGTCTTCTCGATACGGCGCGCTTCGCGCTCGAATACCTTGATGAATTCATTCCCGATGATCTTTCGCTTTTTCTCGGGATCGCTGACGCCCGCAAGTTTCGTGAGAAAGCGATCGCTAGCATCGACAGCATCCACGTGCAAGCCGAGTCTGTCGCGGAGCGTTTGCTGGACTTTTTCGAATTCGTTTTTGCGCAGAACGCCGTTATTGACAAAAACGCAGTTCAGCCGCGATGTGCCATTTTTATCGCGCAGAGCACGATCGACCAACACAGCCGCAACTGAAGAGTCAACACCTCCGGAAAGCGCGCAGATCGCTCGGCCGCTGCCCACGCTCTGCCTGGTCTGCTCGATGGTTGTGTCGATGAAATGCTGCGGCGTCCACGTCGGCTTGGCTCCGCAGATCCCAAAAATAAAATTTCTGAGAATCTGCGTGCCTTGCGGCGTGTGATGCACCTCAGGATGAAACTGCACCGCGTACCATTTCTTGGAGGGATTCTGTATCCCGGCGACTGCGTAATGAGTCTTGGCCATCAACTCGAAACCGGGAGGGAGCTCCAGCGCCTCATCGCCGTGCGACATCCAGACAGCTAACTTTTTTGCCAGTCCTTGGAAGAGGATGGAATCGGAAACGATATCGATTTCCGCGTGACCATACTCGCGCTTCTCAGCCGGACGAACTTTTCCCCCCAGCGTATGCACCATGAACTGCAGTCCATAGCAAATGCCGAGGACGGGCAATCCAAGATCGAAGACGTGGGCGTCGGCAGGCGGCGCGTCTTTGTCGTAGACAGACCAGGGCGCACCGGAGAGCACCAGCCCGACCGGATGATAGCTTTGGACTTCGTCAAGCGAAGCTGTACATGGCAGCACAGCCGAGTAAACGTTCTGCTCGCGAATCCGACGCGCGATCAACTGCGTATATTGCGCGCCAAAATCGAGAATGACAACGGACTGGTCGAGAAATGGTTGACTGGTGGAGGACTTCTTAGGGGAAGTTTGCTTTCTGCGTGATAGGGTCGCCACGGATGAGTCTCTCAAATTGAGGAAGAAAGTGTAAAGCCACAGAGAGCCAAATTTGTCATTAAGCGTGGTCAGACCAGGAGATTCGATTGCCGACGAGAGAATTATTGGTTTTTCTGAAATTCGGAATGTCACTCAAAATCAGCTCGTCAGGGTCGATGGTGGTTTCGAAGGTTGGAGCCGTTTCCGATTCACTGTATGGAGGCGGAGCGATAGGCTCGGTGGGAGGGAAGGCTCCCGGCATATCCGAGATAAAGACGTATCCCGCGAGGCGCGCGATGTAAAACCAGTCGGCTGCGGCAAAATATGCCAGCGTTACCACAACGACGAAAAACGCGACCAAGCGCCCAGGCAGGAGTCCAACCAGGCCAATCGGTACGGAAACGATTATGGTCGCGGCCACAAAGGCGGCAATATGGGCGAGCCCGGTCCAAAAGCTGACTGCCAGAACTGCTCCAGTACGTTCGCGGCATAGCGAGACCGCAGCAGCGATCGAGCCCAGTGCGCCTTCGTTGTCGCGGACGGAAAACAACGCGGCCAACGATAAGAACCAGTTCAACGCCCAGCCGATCAGGCAGACCAGTAGAGCAAGGGACGCAAAGAACAGGAAGTACAGTCCTGCAAGGACACCGCTGTCGGGCGACACCAAACCGGCGATGATCGCCGCACCGATAATGCCGACGATTACCGAGATACCTAAAACTGCGCGGAGAAAGTTCAGCCTGACCAGAGCAGGAAAGGCACTGCTAAAGTTTTCCGAGGAATTGCTGGCAAGTTCCCTTCCAGGATCGCCCTGAAGATCGGCCAAAATTCCCGCAGAACCGCTTCTGCGGAAATGATCAAGCAGGTTACGCACGATGACCATGCGCCCGAGTGAAGCCGAGATCATCCACAGCAGGCCAAGCAAAAGTGCGGCGAGTAGTGCGGAACCTACCGCGCGATTCAAGCTTCCATGCAAGATACGCGCAATGGCTTGTCCCACCAGATAAGGCTGCCTGGTTCGGAGAAAAAACAGCTCCATCTTGCTGACCGGAAGCGTCTTGAGGTACTCGAAGAGGCCGAAAAAGAATAGTGCAATTGCAGTAGCACCGACGCTCCAGCGCCATGCAATTTCCGCTGCAGTGAAAGACGGCTGTCGAAAAGCAGCGCGAAAACCTTCGACCGTTGGCGATGCATGCTGCATCCACTCAGGATAGCAGCACAGCGCAAGCGGCTTCGGACTAGAAATCTCGGACGCGTGCGTCACACCTGAGTTGTTTGTAAATCAATTATATATCGTTTAACGATACAGTTTTTGCAACTCGGATTTTTGTGTCCGCATCCATGTAAGTGAAACGTGGCGAAAAACGAGTTTGGCGGCTTCCGCACGTTTCTCCAGGAGGATAACTATGCGATTGGCGAAATACCTGGCGTTATTGTCGACATCTGCACTTCTGTTCTCAGTGGGCGCATTTGCCAAAGCGAGCAAAGACAGCGGATCCTTCGACCTGGCGCAACGGGCGGAGGTGGGGACCGTGGAACTTCAGCCCGGACACTATAAAGCCGAATGGACCGGGGATAACGGAAATACCCAAATCTCCATTGTGCGCGACGGAAAAACCGTGGCCACAGTGCAAGGACAGGTCAAGCAACTGGCAACGGCAGCACCCTATGACGCTGTGACAGTGCGTACCGCGGCCGATCACACGCAGCGCGTGGTAGAGATCCAATTCAACAAACACAAGGACGAGCTCGTTATTCCGCGAACGGCGAGCTAGCCCAAATGCGGTGAATCGAATGCGAGCCGCGATTTGCGGCTCGCTTCGTTTCAGGCAGGAAGGGGCAGTTCTATTTCACAACAAGATTCACCATTTTGCCCGGAACGTAGATCTTCTTGACGATCTGCTTACCCGCAATGGCAGCCTTCACTTTCTCATCGGCGAGAGCGCGTTCAAGAACGAACTGCTCGTCTGCGCTGGCCGGCACGACAATCAGGCTGCGCAGTTTGCCATTGACCTGGATCGGAATCTCGATCTCCTCTTCTTTAGCCAACTCTGCATCGTACTTCGGCCACGGCGTCCGCAAGAGATCTGAATTTTCGCCCAACATCTCCCACAGTTCGTGCGCAAGATAGGGAGCAAACGGCGCCAGCAAGAGGACAAGGTTGCGCTGGACTTCTAGCATCAGAGGAGCGGGGACGTCATTGGCCTCGATGATTTCTTCGGCGGCGTACAAAGTGTTCACCAACTCCATGATGGCCGAGATGCAGGTGTTGAAGTGCCAGCGTCCCTGAAAATCGTCGCTCACGCGCTTGATGGTTTGATGGAGCTTGCGCTGAATGGCGCGCGCCTCGGGTGACAACTGAGTGACATCCGATTTGTGCGGTGACGAACCGCGGCGCATCGCGTGGCGCACGAAGAATCTGTACACGCGCCCCAAGAATCTGTGGATGCCTTCGATGCCCGAATCCTGCCAGTCAAGATCTCGATCTGGCGGCGCGGCGAACAAGCTATACAAGCGTGCGGCATCGGCGCCGTAGCGCGCGACCATCTCGTCGGGCGAAACCACGTTGCCGAGACTCTTCGACATCTTGGCGCCGTCTTTGATGACCATCCCCTGCGTGAACAAACGCTCGACCGGTTCGTCGTTGGCGATCATGCCCAAGTCCCGCATGAACTTGGTCCAGAAACGCGAGTAAATCAAATGCAAGATTGCGTGCTCGACGCCACCGATGTATTGGTCGATCGGGAACCAGTAATTCGCAATTTCTCCATCAAACGGCGCGCGGTCGTTGTGCGCATCGGTATAACGATAGAAATACCAGGAGGAATCGATGAACGTGTCCATCGTATCGGTTTCACGCCGCGCCGGGCCGCCGCACTTGGGACAGCTCACGTTCACAAACTCCGGAACTCTTGAAAGTGGCGAGCCGCCGGTGAGGGTGATCTCGACATTCTCGGGCAAGATCACCGGCAAATCTTTTTCCGGCACGGGCACGATTCCGTCCTTCTCGCAATAAAGCATGGGAATCGGCGTGCCCCAGTAGCGCTGGCGCGAAATCCCCCAGTCTTTCAAACGATACGTGACCGTCGCCTTCCCAATTCCCTTCTGCTCGGCATATTCCGACATCTTCTTAATCGCAGCAGCGCAAGACATTCCGCTGTACGGACCGGAATTGATCAACATGCCGTCATGCGCAGTGAAGGGAACGGGAGGTTCGGTCATCGTCTCTTCCGGGTCATTGGAGATCGGAAGAATCACTAATCGGATTTCAAGGTTGTACTTTTTGGCGAATTCGTAGTCGCGCTCATCATGCGCGGGCACGCTCATGATCGCGCCCGTGCCGTAATCCATCAGGATGTAATTCGCAATCCAAATCGGAATTTTTTCGTTGTTGAACGGATTGATGGCAAACCGTCCGGTCGGCACGCCATGCTTTTCGATCTCGCCGATATCGCCGGCTTCGCTGGCTTTGCGCTGCTCGGCGATCAACTGACCAACTTTCGAGCGCAGATCGGGATTGGAGGCCGTGAGGTCCTTCACCATCGGATGCTCGGGAGCAAGCTGGATCGAGGTCGCGCCGAAAATCGTATCAACCCGCGTTGTAAAGACGGTGATGGTCGAACCTGCCGGCCCGAAGCCGTGATGATCCGGTCCATAGCCGAGCTTGAAATCGACCAGCGTACCTTCGCTGCGGCCAATCCAGTTGCGCTGCATGGTTCGCACTTTTTCGGGCCAACCGTTGAGTTTGTCAAGGTCGCGCAACAATTCTTCGGTGTAATTCGTGATGCGGAGGAACCATTGCTCGAGTTCACGCTGTTCCACCGGTGTGTCTTCGTGGCGCCAACAGCATCCGTTGGGAAGAACCTGCTCGTTGGCAAGCACGGTGCAGCATTTCGGACACCAGTTCACTTTGCTCTTCTTGCGATAAGCCAAGCCGCGCTCATAGAGCTTGAGAAAAAACCACTGGTTCCAGCGGTAGTAATCGGGCAGACAGGTGGTGACTTCGCGCGACCAGTCGTAGGCGAAACCGAGGCGCTTCATCTGCGCTTTCATGTTGGCGATGTTGCCGAGAGTCCATTCGCGTGGAGGAGTGTTGGCCGAAATCGCCGCATTCTCCGCGGGCAAACCGAACGAGTCCCATCCCATGGGATGCAGCACGTTATAACCGTTCATCCACGTGTAACGAGCGAGCGCATCGCCGATGGAATAGTTCCGCACATGGCCCATGTGCAGCGCACCGGAAGGATAGGGCAGCATCTCGAGCACGTAATATTTCTTCTTCGCCGAGTCGCGCTCGGCGGCATAGCGGGAAGCATCCTGCTGCCAGCGCGCGGACCACTTGCTCTCGACGCGTTGCACGTCGTAACGCTCGTCGTTGGGGCGATCGGAGGTTCGGTCCGGGCGAGTCACGGTCAATTCCGATTTCTCTTCCTTTGGCATAACAAGGTGTAGAAGTAAAGCTTAGATTCTACGAAGTAAAGCCTAGATTCTACAACGTGTGGCGGCAAACCCGTTTTTCGCAACTCAAAGTTTTGATCAAAAATGTCAGATCGAGTGAAGCTTGCTAAGGCTGAACCAAAGCTTTTAGCGCAGCAACATTTCTGCGATCGTCGCCGGGATTATCGATGGGCGTCTCGGCAACGAAGCCAGCATGCGCCAGTCGCGGATCGTTCAGCAGAATGCGAAAGGTTTCTTTCCCGATAGTTCCCTTGCCGATGTGCTGATGACGGTCGAGCTTCGATCCGCGCCCTGATTTCGCATCATTACAATGCCAGACTTTCACGTTGTTCAGCCCAATCGTACGATCGAGCTGTTGCAGAGTCGCGTGCAGACCTTCTGCACTGACGATGTCGTACCCCGCGACGTGGGTATGGCAAGTGTCGATACAGGCGCCGACGGGGACAATTCCGCGCAGACGCTCAAGCACTTCGGCGACCTGCTCGAAACTTCCACCCAGAGAAAATTCTGAGCCGGCAGTATTCTCGATCAGGATTGTCAGGCCGCCTTGTTCGAGCTTGAGTCCATCTACTGAGGCTGCGATCGCAGCCGCCGTCCGCAACAAGCCCTGCTCGCGATCGGCGCCGCGAAACGAACCGGGATGCAAAACAAGATAGTCGGCACCGAGGGCAAGTGAACGCTCCACTTCGCCACGAAAGGCGCGCATTGATTGATGGAGAAAGGTCTCGCTCGAACTGGCCAGGTTAACTAAATAGTTAGCATGAATGACCAACGGTTTGAGATCGTATTGCGCGCGCAAGCGTTTCATTTCTGCGCATTGGACTTGGCTCAATTCGTAGGCGGCCCAGCGCCGCGGGCTGGACGAAAAGATTTGAAACGTATTGCAGCCAAGTCGATAGGCACGTTCCGCTCCGTTTTGTACGCCCCCCGCGGTTGAAGTGTGAATCCCAATGCGGCGGGAAGTAAGGCGTGGCGGGCGTTTCGGCGCGGGCCGGCTGAGAATGTCCTGTTCACGTGCTATGGAGCGCGGCATAGAGAACCGTTTCAGATTATAAGATTTCAGATTACGCAAGCACTTCGGTTGGCTCTTCGCCATTGCTGGGCAGCTACGCAGAACGTTACACTTGTGGCGCGGGCTCTCCTGCGCCTGCTCACGTATTTCGTAGTTCGCCCTTACCGGCAGCTTTGCGATTGTCTGTATGCTTTCGGCGGCTGTCCGACATCGCCGTTTTCGAAGGTGAGTCTATGTTAGTCGTGATGAAGGCACACGCCACCGAAGAGCAGGTGCGCGAGGTTTGCCAGAAGATCGAAAAGATGGGTTATCGCCCCCACCCGATGCCGGGTGCGCAGCGCACTGCCATCGGCATCACTGGCAATCGGGGCGAAGTCGAGCCAGGCACACTCGAAGAAATGCCGGGCGTGCAGGAAGTCATACAGGTTTCCAAACCGTACAAACTGGTCAGCCGCGAGATCAAGGAGGAAAGCACCGTCATCCGCTTTCCCGGGACGTCAGCCACAATCGGTGGTCCGGGCCTGGCCATTGTCGCCGGTCCTTGCGCGATTGAAAGCCGGGAACAAGCATTCTCCGTGGCGGAGCGCGTACACCGCGCCGGAGCGCAATTCTTTCGCGGCGGAGCATACAAGCCGCGCACGTCGCCATATTCATTTCAAGGACTCGGTGAAGACGGTCTGCGCATCATGGCTGAAATTCGCCAGCAATTTGGCATGAAGATCATTACCGAGGCGATCGATCACGAGTCCCTTGATCTGGTCGAAGAATATGCCGACGTCATCCAGATCGGCGCGCGTAACATGCAGAATTTCTCTCTTTTGAAGCGTGCCGGACGAGCCCGCAAACCCGTGTTGCTGAAGCGCGGGATGTCAGCCACGCTGGAAGAATTTCTGATGGCCGCCGAATATATTTTGAGCGAGGGTAACTATAACGTCGCGCTGTGCGAACGCGGAGTGCGTACCTTCGCCGACCACACCCGCAACACGCTTGACCTGAGCCTGGTTCCGGCCGTCCAGCGGCTGAGCCATCTGCCTATCCTTGTCGATCCCAGCCATGGCACCGGCAAGCGCAACAAGGTCACGCCGCTTTCCCGAGCCGCCATTGCGGTCGGCGCTGACGGGCTGCTCGTAGAAGTGCACTGCAATCCAGATCAGGCACTCTCCGATGGCCCACAGTCGCTGTTTCCCGATCAGTTTGATGAACTGATGACCCAGGTGCGCCAGATCGCTGCTGTGGTGGGAAGAAGCGTACCGGAGATCGGGGTGAGGGAGACAGCGGCGGTAAGCAAATAAGGTACACGGCGAGTGTCTCCGAACCCTGTCGCTAACGGCGCCAAAAATGAGGCATGCTGCCCCTTCCGCTTCTGCTAATCTTTCCTCTTCTCATTGGCAGATATCCCGTTGCGAAAGCTCCTCTTCATCACTGTGCTCATCCCCATCCTTGGCGGGCTGGGATGGTGGTACTTCCGCGAGCAGTCGCTCCTTGATTTAGATCCGGCTTACCGCGAGTACGCATACATTACCAACGGCAAGAGCAACACGGTCAGCGTGATCGATTTGCGCACATTCGCCCTGGCCAAAACTCTTGGCGTTGGCAGCGAGCCGACGGGGATTGCGGCCAACAGCAAGAAAAATGAGGTTTACGCCGTCAACACCGAATCAGATAACGTCAGCATCATTGACGCCGAAAGCAACAAAGTCGTTGCCACTATCGGCGTGCATGCGCGGCCTTATTTCATCGACGTAAGCCAGGACGGCAAGCGCGCTTACGTAGCCAACTCGGGTTCGAATAATGTGAGCGTGATCGATCTCGATCGGCGCATGGTAATCGGCAACGTTCGCGTTGGAGTTGCGCCGGGGCTGGCGCGGGTCTCGCCCGACGGGGGCACCGTCGTGGTCTCGAACCGCGACGACAATACTGTTTCGCTGATCGATGCCGGACTTCTGCGGGTACGCGCGACGCTTCCCGTCTGCCAGCATCCGGAGGACATCGCCATTTTGCCCGACTCGAGCAAGGCATTCGTATCCTGCTCAGGATCTTCCCAGGTTGCTTCAATTGCATTGGCAAATTCGTCTCAGCCTGACGACCGTGTGCTGGCTCTGCTCGACGTTGGCCGTACGCCCGTGAGTCTGACGGTCAAACCAGACGGGGGCGAGATGCTGATCTGTAACTTCGATTCCGACAGCATCTCAATCGTAGAGACCTACAACAACGAGGTCGGAAGCAGTCCGCAGGTTGGGCATCATCCGTCTCGCGCCGTCGTCACACTCGACAATTCCCGGGCGTATGTCACGAACTTCGGGTCAAACAGCGTCGCGGTGTATGAGATCGACATGGGACGTCTGATCGCTACGTTGACCGTCGGGAGCCATCCCGACGGGCTGGCTCTCACGCCGGATCAGAATTATCTGCTCGTCCTCGACACCGAGTCCGGCGATGTAACTGTCATTCAAAAGCGCAGGCCGCGCAAGCTGGAACCCAGCGAGTATTCACTGCTCACCCTGATTCCAGTGGGTATACAACCGAATGCAATCGTCGTGAAGATGTTTCGAGCAACCAGGCCGGCGAGATGAGCAGGGCGTCGCTTCGCACTGTACGTTGCGCCGTAGCTGTTTCCTGCGGAGCGAGGAATCTGCTTTCTGCCGGCCACGACGCCATATTGCTCGTCGACTCGCTGCTATGAACAAGGGGGGAATGTATATTTAAGGCGCATGCTGCTCCAGGAAAATGTGCCACTTGCACCGCGCACAACATTCCAGATCGGCGGACCGGCGCGCTTCTTTGTTGAAGCGAAGACGCGTGCTGAAGTTCAAGAAGCCGTTGCCTTCTCCGATCGAAAACGTTTGTCTCTCTTTGTCCTGGGCGGAGGAAGCAACCTTGTGATCTCCGATTCCGGCTGGTCTGGCCTGGTCCTCAAGATCGGAATCACCGGAATCGAGCGGCGGCCGCACCTGGTGGAAAATCGTCTCCTTTTCGATGTCGGAGCAGGGGAATCGTGGGATGGTTTCGTCGCACATGCAGTCTCGACGCTCTGCGCCGGGGTCGAATGCCTGAGCGGAATTCCGGGCAGTGTTGGCGGCACGCCGGTACAAAATGTCGGAGCATACGGGCAAGAAGTTGCCGCGACGATCGAATCCCTGGAAGTTTACGATCGCAAGAACGAGCAAATTCGTGAGTTGTGCAACGAGGCGTGCGGATTCTCCTATCGAACCAGCATTTTCAACACGACTGAGCGCGAACGCTTCATCATCCTGCGAGTCACTTACGCGCTTACACCTGGGGCGCAGCCCCACCTTCAATATGCTGATTTGCAGCGCTGTTTCGAGAGACGCGAAACTACCCCAACTCTAGCCGAAACACGCGAAGCCGTCTGCCGTATCCGCGCCAGCAAGGGCATGCTGATCGTACCTGGAGACCCGGATTCCCGGAGTGCAGGATCATTCTTCAAGAATCCGATCCTGTCGAACGATCAGCTTGCAGACCTGACGAAGCGTGCTAGGGCTCATGGCTTGACGATTCCCTCGTATCCCGCACTCGCGAGCCAAAACAAGGTCTCCGCCGCTTGGCTGGTCGAGCACTCCGGATTCTCCCGCGGATATGATGCCGGGCGCGTCGGCATCTCCCATAAGCATGCGTTGGCGATCGTGAACCGCGGAGGGGCAACTGCGGCCGACGTGCTCGCGTTAAAAGAAGAAATACAGCGGCGCGTCGAAGCAAAATGGGGCGTGCGGCTGGAGCCTGAGCCGGTGTTTGTTTGGGGTTAGGAGTCGGAGGAATACATCGACGTCGGCACAAACATAAGGCGCCAAATGATGGAAGACGAGACAGGCATTTCCCTGGTGGCGAATGCGGAAGTCAGTAGCCTTGTGCCCCGAGCCGAGACCGATATCTATCATCCGGGTACGCGTGATCCCGTCCTGCGGCAGCTCTCTATTGATGCTGCGACCGCGATCACCCCGGGAAAACTCACGAGCCTGGGCACGGACTCCAAGCGGCAATTCCAGCTGGAGGTGACAGTCACGAAACTGCGCTAGATCGTCCAGAGGCGGGCGCCCATCTCTTGCTGGTCTTGCGAAACGTAGGATTTCCTTACGAACAATCAGGATTGCGCTAGTTCCGCCGCTTCTCTGAAAATTTTCACGAACATCGCTCGCGTGAGCTTGCCCGTCTGCGTATTCTGATTTGACGGATGATAGCTGGCCAGAAGGACCCTGCCGTCTGGCATATCGTATCTGGCGCCGTGTTTGAAGACGTAGGCTTGGCGAGTCTTCAATAGTCCGCGGCGCTTCAGGCGATTCAAGTAGGCATCGAAGCCGATCTTGCCCAGCGCGACGACCACTTTCAGATCCTTGAATCCGGCGAGATCGCGGTCCAGGTACTCGGAGCAATTCGCCAATTCCGAAGGAAGCGGTTTGTTGTCTGGCGGGGCGCAGCGGATTGCTGCGGTGATGAAAAGGTTCTTCAATTTCAATCCGTCATTGCGATCGGTCGCGGTGGGCTGGTTGGCGAATCCCGTTTCATACAGCACCGGATACATGAAGTTGCCGCTCGCATCGCCGGTAAATGGCCGTCCCGTCCGGTTCGACCCGTGCGCACCGGGAGCGAGCCCCAGAATCATCACGCGCGCGCGGGGATCGCCGAATCCTGGTACGGGCTTGCCCCAGTAGTCCCAATCGCGATAGGCCCGCCGCTTCTCGCGAGCGACCTGCTGGCGATATTCCACCAGCCGCGGACAGCGCGTGCAGGCAATGATTTCGCGATTGAGAACTGTTAGCCAGGACGTCGGTTCAGTCATTGGTCATTGATTTTCTGTCGTTGGCCAGGCACATCCGCCTCTGTGCCAAAGGTCAAAGTCGACAAGGCACGAGCGCTTCCAAAGAGGCATTAGCCGGCCAGCCGTCGTTCGATAATACGAAGAAATCACCGTTGCCCCGGACGATCTTGCGCCGGCCGCCCATGAAATCAGTCATCAGCTCTTCCGGATCCCCGAGCACGAGAACTTGAGTTTACTCCCTGAGTGTTGCTGGAGAATGCCGTTTTGGGCCAACGACCGACGACTAACGGCTGACGTCCATTCCGGCGCATTGACGCTGCTCTCGTTCTCTCTTTACACTCAACGTTAACGGTGTGTGACCTTGGGCGGGACTCTCTTGCACACACACCCGCTAGCCCCAGTGTCGAGACGCTTTGCGCAAACTTCGGCGCGAGCAAGCCGAAAGGAAAACGTGAGTCCAACTGAAACCGCGGGCGCAGGGAAAGACGGCGTAAAGCGTGAAATCTCGGTTGAGGTTCCGGCTGAAGAGGTCACACGTGAAACTGAGCTCCTAGTGCAGAAGTATCAGAAAGCCGCGCGCCTGCCCGGTTTCCGCCGCGGACACGTGCCCGCATCCATCATCCGGCAAAGGTTCAAGGAAGATCTCAAGAGCGACGTGGTGGAAGCGCTGGTTCCACGTTACTTCCGCAAGGAAGCCGAAAAGCTTGGAATGATCCCGGTCTCGCAGCCGCGCGTGACGGACCTGCACATCCATGAGGGCGAGCCGCTGCGCTTCAAGGCCAGCTTTGAGATCATGCCCGAGATTAAGGTCGAGGGCTACAAGGAACTACGCGCCGAGCATCCCCACATCGAAGTCAAAGATGAAGAAGTGGAAGAGGCGCTGAACAACATCCGCGAGCAGCATGCGACGTTCACTTCAGTTGAAGGACGTCCGCTGCAAGATGGCGACTTCGCTCAGGCCTCAATGGACGGCAGTCCCACAGATGCCGACGACAAGACCAAGCCGGTTCACATGGATGAGGTCCTGATCGAAATCGGGGGTAAGAATACGGTACCGGAGTTCAGTTCGAATTTGCGCGGCGCCAATGCGGGAGAAAAACGCGAATTCGAAGTCAGCTATCCCGAAGATGGCGACGATAAGCGCCTTGCCGGCAAGACTTTCATCTATAAAGTGGAGATTCATACCATCAAGCAGAAAAGCTTGCCCGAGCTCAACGACAATTTCGCGAAGGAACTGGGCGAGTTCAGCGATCTCGATCAGGTCCGCAAACAGATTCGCGAAAATATCATCGCGGAGCGCAGGCACAAGGCGGAACGTGAGGCGAAAGACAAGTTGATAACCGAACTGGTCCAGCGCAATGACTTCGAAATTCCCGAATCGCTGGTGGAGCGCCAGATCGATCTTCGCCTGGAGCGCGGTTTGCGGGCGCTGGCCGCGCAGGGCATGAAAGTCGAAGATATGAAAAAAATGGACCTGCCCCGGTTGCGGGCGGGCCAGCGGGATCAAGCCGTGCAGGATGTCAAGTCGTCGTTGTTACTGGATCGCATTGCGGAGCTGGAAGGGATTTCAGCTGGCGAAGACGAGGTGAATCGCGAAGTCGAATCGCTGGCGCAGCAGACGAAACAAGCTCTGGAGGCGGTTCGCACTCGTTTGACACAGGATGGGGGCCTCGATAGAATCCGGAACAGAATCCGCAGCGAAAAGACCCTCGATTTTTTGTATCACCAGTCCGCATAGTACGAGTGCGGACCTTTCGACCCTCCCCAATCATGACAGCTCGAGTTGGGGCGGAGTGTGGCAGGTGAACGTGAAGAATAACGATCCGCAAATGATGTTAGTTCCGATGGTGATCGAGCAGACGGGGCGGGGCGAACGCGCCTATGACATCTATTCCCGACTGCTGCGTGACAATATTATTTTCATCGGCACGCCGATCGACGACAACGTCGCCAACCTCGTAATCGCACAGATGTTATTTCTGGCTCAAGAAGATCCGGAGAAAGACATCCAGCTTTACATCAACTCGCCCGGTGGCTCGATCACGGCGGGTATGGCGATCTACGACACCATGCAGTACGTCAAGAATGACGTTATGACGTTGTGCGTGGGCCAGGCGGCATCCATGGCCGCGTTACTTTTGGCATCAGGCGAACCCAAAAAGAGATTGGCACTGCCGAATTCGCGGATTCTAATACATCAGCCGTCTATGGGTGGATTGTCCGGGCAAGCGACCGATATTGATATCCATGCCCGTGAAATCCTGCGTATGCGCGAGATTACCAACCAGTTACTTTCGAAACACAGCGGGCAGAAACTGGACAAAGTGGAGAAGGACGTGGAACGCGACTTCATCATGAACGCGCAGCAGGCTAAGGAATATGGAATCATAGACGATATCATTTATCAGACGGTGAAAGCGGTATGATCAGCCTTTCGCGGCCGATCAAGGAGTAAAACTGAGTGAAAACCAAGTCGGGGTCGGACGAGATTCTTCGCTGTTCGTTCTGCCATAAATCGCAGGACGCGGTGGCCAAGCTGATCTCGTCGCCCAGCGATTACCCCAGAGCTTACATTTGCGACGAGTGCGTCGCGGTTTGCAATTCGATTTTGGAAGACGACCGCACTGCGACTCCCCCCTCCAGCACGCCCAATCAACTGCCGAAACCACAGGAAGTGAAGACCTTCCTGGATGAGTACGTGATCGGGCAGGAGCAGACGAAGAAGAAGCTGGCGGTCGCGGTCTACAACCACTACAAGCGCATCTTCATGAATCGCCAGAAGACTGCCGGCGATGGGATCGAGTTGAGCAAATCCAACATC
>JASHPL010000315.1 GCA_030038125.1 Candidatus Sulfotelmatobacter sp. | reverse complement strand
CGGCCGGGCGTGATGTGCAGGTTGGTGTCGTTGCGCAGGATGGCGGGAGCTTGCACCGGATCGTCGCGATTGTCCTGAGTGAGTTTCTGGAGGCCGTCGAATGTTTTCTGATCGACGAGAAAGCGCTGTTCGATCCAGCCTTCGGTACCGCTGGCGGTGCGCACGCGGAAGAAGCGTTTTTCGTGCTCGAGCACCTCGACGCGCTCACCGTTTTTCACGGTGGCAACGCGGTTGTAAATGGCGGCGACCTGATCGCGCAGCACCGCTTGAGGCGCGGAAACATAAGCGGTTTCGAGCACACGATGTCGTCCATGGCCGCAGCCCGCAAGCGGCAAGAGCAGAATGACGCCGAGCGCGGACCAGCTCCGACGCGATGAGGCGAACGCGTTCACGAAAAATGCCCGAGCAAGCACGAGTACAAGAAGCAGAACTTTCTACTATAGCGCGTCGCAGCGGCGCGCTTGGCAGCGAAAGTTGATGGCTTGTATTCCGGCCCAGAGTAATCTTTCCAGAATGAGACAACTGAACGCGCATTCGGTTACGATAAGTGAAACCAGTCGTTTCGCGGGACGCCGGTAGTTCGAGGTTCGAGTCGGCGTTGAGCATCTAAGACTGCGAAAGACCTTAGTTCAGGGGAGATATCATCAGGAATTATGAAGACCGTTTTGAAGAGTAGTGTCGCCGTTGTATTCGTCATGCTTTTTGCACTGGCTGCGAGCGTTTGCGCCGCGCAAGACACGCCCGAGACAGTGCTGCGTCCGCCTAAGGGGGCGCAAGTCGCGATTGTAATTTTTGAGGATCTGGAGTGTCCCATGTGTCGACGCACCGCGCCGTTGGTCGAACAGGCGGGCAGGGACTACAAGATTCCGGTCGTGCGACACGATTTTCCGCTGCCCATGCATCCCTGGTCGTACCAAGCGGCGGTGATGGCGCGCTATTTCGACACGCACTCCAAGGCGCTAGGGAATGACTTCCGCGACTACATTTTTCAAAATCAGCTTGAGATCACGGTGCAGAACCTGCGCGGGTTCGGGGAAAAATTCGCGGCCGACCGCAAAGTCGATTTCCCGTTCGTGATCGATCCCAACGGTAAGCTGGCGGCGGAAGTCAATGCTGACCGTAGCCTGGGTCAGGCCATTCATCTTGATCACACGCCCACTGTCTACATCGTGAGCAGCCGCAACCCGAGCAAGCCTTATGTCGAGGTCAGAGATAACTCACAGCTCTACTCGACCATCGATGCAATGATGAAAGATTAAGGTCGAGGCACGGACTCTAGTCTTTTTGCGGCGCGCTCGGAAGCCGCGCCCCTTCAGGTTTATTCAAGTGGGCGGGTTACGGTACGTCTGACTCCACTCTAATCAAGAACCTTTCGGAATCGGAGCACGCTGACACCCAGCAAGGCCGCGGCCAGGACAGCCATGCCTAGAAACTGCGGCCAGAGCGGGCCGGATCCGAGACCTTTCAGGTAAACTCCGCGCAAAACAATCAGGAAATATCGCAACGGGCTCAAGAAAGTGCTGAGCTGCAGCCATTGTGGCATGGTGCTGATCGGGAATCCGAAGCCGGAAAATACGATTGCGGGCATGATGAAGAAGAATGACGTGACCATGGCCTGCTGCTGAGTCGAGGAGATAGTCGAAATCAGCAAGCCGATGCCCAGCATGCAGAGCAGAAAAAGCACCGTACCGGCGAGAAGAACAAAAATTGATCCGCGCAATGGAATCTGAAACCAGAATGTGCCGAGCGTCGCGATGAGAGCAACGTCGGCGAGTCCAATCAGAAAAAATGGCAGTGTCTTGCCAAGAATGAATTCGACAGGGCGAATCGGCGTGACCATGATCTGCTCGAGCGTGCCGACTTCCCGCTCGCGGACGATGGCGAAGGCGGTCAGGTTGATGACGACAATCATGGTCAGGCTGCCGATGACTCCTGGGACGAAGAACCAGCGGCTATGCAGGTTAGTGTTGAACCAGGGGCGCTGCTCGAGCGTAACCGAGGGAGCAAACGAAACCAGTTGCGGCCCGACGCGCTGCGTGCGATCGCGCTGGTAATCACCGGCAAAGCGCTGGGCAATCTGGTTGAGGTATCCGAGAGCGATGAGCGCGGTGTTGGAGTTGGTGGCATCCACGATGACCTGCACCCGGGCGGTCTGGCCTTTGCGAAGCTGCTGCGCGAATCCAGAATCGATACGCAACGCCAGGGTGGCATCGCCGCGATCGATCAGATTGCGGATTTGTTCGGGGTTTGCCAGCCGCTGCTGCAGATCGAAGTAGGGCGTGGCGGCGACACGCGAAATCAGTTCGCGGCTTTCCTGAGTGTTGTCGTAATCGAGCACGGCCGCAGGCACGTGGCGGATTTCGTAGGTCGCGGCATAACCAAAAATCACCATTTGGATGAGCGGCGGCCCGAACAGCACAAATCGCGTGCGCGTGTCGCGGAAGACCTGGATAAACTCCTTGATCAGCATCTGTTTGAGTCTTCCAATCATCGTGTCATCCTCATGCCAGCCTCTTATGAAATGCGCGGGTGGCGACCAGTGCCAGAAGCACAGAGAAAATCGCCAGCGGAATCAGTTCGCCATACAACATCACGTCTGGCGTGCCTTTTAGAAAAATGTCTTTCAGAATCGTGGTGTAGTAGCGTGCCGGGACAATACGCGTGACGATCTGGACCGGTCTGGGCATTTGCTCAATTGAGAATAGGAATCCGGAGAGCAGAAATGAGGGCAGGAAGGCGATCATCAGAGCCAGTTGGCTGGCTGCCAGCTGATTCTTCGCGACGACAGAAACAAAGAATCCAATGGAAAGCACGACGACCAGAAAAAGCGCAGTGCTCGCCAGCAGGGTCAAGAAACTGCCGCGGAATGGGACCTGAAACCAAAGGATGGCTACCAGCGCGCAGATCGCCGCGGCCACCATGCCCATCACAAAATAAGGAAGCAGCTTGCCGAAGAGAATCTCGAGCGGTGTCACCGGAGTGGAGATCAGCTGCTCCATGGTTCCGCGCTCCCATTCGCGCGCGATGGTAAGTGAAGTAAGAAACGCACCGATGACTGCCATGACCAATGCGAGCACGCCGGGCAAGATGAAGGTGCGGCTTTCCAGATCCTCGTTGAACCAGGTGCGCGCTTCGATGCTGATGGGAGGCGGAGGCGATCCGCGACCCAACCGCTCAGACCAGTCGCCAAGAACAGTCGCCGAGTATCCCTGCACGACCGCCTGCGCGTAGCCGATGATGACATTGGCTGTGTTGTCGTCGGTGGCATCGACCAGGGCTTGAATGGGCACACTTTCGCCGTTCTGCAGACGCTCGGAGAAATCCCATGGGACGACAATGCCCATCTTCGCGTCGCCCCGATCGACTGCCTGAACGAGTTCCGGGTAGCTGTTTACCACTCGCACGACGTGGAAATATTCACTGGCCTGAAAATGCTTCAGCAGATCCTGGCTCTGCTGGCTGCCCTCGCGGTCGTAGACGTAGATCGGGAGGTGCTTCAGATCGAGGCTGACACCGTATCCGAAGAGGAGCACGAGGATGAGAGGCATCGCAAGCACGATGATGAGGCTCCTTGGATCGCGGCGAATCTGGATCGCCTCTTTGCGTGTAACCGCGAGTAGTCGCGCCCAGTTCATTGAGTTCATTGTTCATTGCTCCGTGTGTCGGCGCCCTGGTTCGTCGTCAGCGTGACGAAAACGTCTTCCAGGCTGGGACGAATCGGCTGGATGCTGGAAACGCGAATGCCATGTCGCTCGAGAAAAGTTTGCAACTGTGGAATACGCGAGGGGTTCGGCTCGACAACGAGATGCACTGAGCTGCCGTAGATGGCAACATCCAGAACGCCTGGGGAGGTTGCGAGGACTTCCAGAGCCGGCGCAAGCGGTTCGCACATTACCGAGAGCAGTGCACCCTTCAGCGAGCTCTGTTTGAGTTCGCTGGGAGTGCCCAGCGCGACCATCTTGCCTCGGAAAATGAGCGCGAGCCGGTTGCAATATTCAGCTTCTTCCATGTAGTGCGTGGAGACGAAGACGGTTATGCCATCGGCGGCCATGTGGTGAATCAGTTCCCAGAATTGGCGGCGTGAAATGGGATCAACCCCAGAAGTGGGCTCATCGAGGAAAAGAACCGGAGGTCTGTGCAGGACGGCGCAACCGAGCGCGAGCCGCTGCTTCCAACCGCCCGGAAGTTCCGCAGTGATGGAGTTTTCGCGACCGATCAGGTTCGCCATCTCCAGCGCCCACATGATCCGCTCGGCGACCATGTTCGCAGGCACGCTGTACAGGCCAGCAAAAAGGCGCAGGTTTTCAATAACCTTCAAGTCGTTATACAAAGAGAATTTCTGCGACATGTAACCAATGCTCTGGCGCACCGATTCGGGCTTGTGGGCGACGTCGAAACCGGCGACGGTGGCTCGTCCGGAACTGGGTCGAAGCAGACCACAAAGCATGCGGATGGTGGTGGATTTTCCCGCGCCGTTGGGACCAAGGAAGCCGAAAACTTCTCCTTTGCGAACATCAAGATTGAGGCGATCAACCGCGACGAAGGTGCCAAAACGCTTCACCAGATCGCGCATCACCACCGAACTTTCGACGGCAGCAGTCATTGCGATCGGCCTTCACGAGTAACGGTGTCGACGAATAAGTCCTCGATGCTAGGCTGTGCGATGACCAACTCGTCGAAGGGAACATGGGCTGCGCTCAATCGCGATTTAAACTCCGGAATGCGCAGATCAGCGGCATCGACGACGGCATGGACTCCGTCGCCGGTCAGCACTAGTGTGGAAATTCCCTCCGCTGTGGTCAGAGCATCGCGAACTCTTCGCGGCTCGGCAGAGGTGACTGCGACCACGTCTTTGCCGAGACGCTGCTTGAGTTGCGAAGGCGTGTCGCAGAAGAGCAGTTTGCCGCGATCGAGCAAGGCGACCCGATGGCAACGCTCGGCCTCGTCAAGGTAAGCGGTGGAAGTGATGATGGATACGCCTTGCAGAGCGAGTTCGTAGAGAACTTTCCAAAAGTCGCGGCGCGACACCGGATCGACACCCGTGGTTGGTTCATCGAGCAAAATCACTTTGGGGGTATGAATCAGGGCGCAAACCAATCCGAGCTTCTGCTTCATCCCGCCGGAGAGCTTGCCGGCGAGGCGCCGGCGAAATTCCGCCATCCCGGCGGCGGAAAGCAGCTTTGCGGATTGCTGCTCGCGGACGGAACGATTCACCCCGAACAGATCGGCATAGAAGCGAATATTTTCATCAACGGTGAGATCTTCGTAGAGGCCGAATCGCTGCGGCATGTAGCTGAGCAAATGTTTAGCCTGCTCCGGCGCGCGGAGAACATCGCAGCCCTCCATCATCACAGATCCGGCGTCAGCAGCGAGCACACCGGCCAGTATGCGGAGTGTGGTGGTTTTGCCCGCGCCATCGGGACCGACCAGGCCGAAAATCTCGCCATGCCGCACGTCGAAGGTCAAGCGATCGATAGCGACAGTCGACGCGAATCGCTTAATGAGGTTCGAAAGGGAGATGCTGGTGGTCGAGAGCATGGCGACTGAGCCTACTGCAAGGGCACATAGACATCAGCGGGCATGCCGGGCTTTAGTTCACGGCTGGCATTGTCGATATCAACCTTCACTCGATATACGAGCGTCACTCGTTCTTCATTGGTCTGAACGCTTTTGGGAGTGAACTCTGCTTCCGATGCAACAAACGAAACGCGTCCGTGGTAGCGCTTGCCGGGATAAGTGTCGGTTGCGACGCTGACATCCTGGCCCCACTTGATGCGGCCGAGATCGGTCTCCGGCACATATACGCGCACCCAGATGTGATCTAAATCGGCCAGCGTGTAGACCGGCGTGCCGGGCGAAACGACTTCGCCGAGTTCTGCCTGGCGCACCAGGATGACTCCAGCAAGCGGGGCTTTGAGGGTGGTGTAATCTAACCGCACCTGCGACATCGTCACATCTTCGTGGGCGAGATGAAGATTAGCGCGATCGACCGCAATTTCTTCCTTGCGCGTGCCTTCGAGCAGCTCGTTGTAAATCTGTTGCTGGCGCTGGTATGTGGCTTTGGCGCGCACGACATTCGTTTCCGCCTGATCGCGCGTCTGGCCGGGAAGCTCATCTTTCGCGAAAAGGTCGTTGTAGCGGGCTAAATCTTTTTGCTTCTGATCGAGATCGGCTTTGGCGTCGAGCAAAGATTGATACGCCGCCTGAATTTCCTGCGTGCGGCTGCCGGCGAGGGCGAGCTTAAGCTGGTCGTCGCGAACACGAACGTTGGCGCGATCGACCGAGACGGCCTGGCGGTAGTCATCGTTGTCGAGCCGTGCGAGTAACTGTCCCGCCTCGACCGCCTGACCTTCTTCCACGGGAAGATCGACGATCCGCCCGGTCACTTTGAAGCTGACGAGGCTCTCGTGTGCTTCGATGTTGCCGGAGAGCTTCATTTCATGCTGCTGTTGTGCCTTTCCCGACCATTGCGGATAGAGCAGTACACCCGACCCCACGATCAACAGCAGCAGAACGATCGGAATAACGCGCTTCATCGGTTGGCCAACCTTTCTCCCTACTTTTCACCCAGGTACTTGCGGTAATTGGTTTCGGTCGCTCCCAGGGCGCGAGCGAGCGCGAGGGCGGCGTCGGAGTGGCGCGCCAGAGCGGAAATGTGATCATCTTCCGCCGATTGCAGAGAAGTCTGCGCGGTGATGACCTCGATGTTGTCGGTCAATCCGTTCTTGAAACGATCCTGCGCCAGAGACAACTCGCGTTGTGTAAGATCGAGGCCCGATTGCGTCACGGTGACTTGCTGCGCGGCCGACTGCAAGTCGAGAACCGCTTTGCGCACATCCTGCTCGATGCCACGCTCCAGATCGCCAATCTGACTGTCGACGCGCCGAACCTGACTCGCCAGCTCTTTCTTTTCGCCGCTGCGGTCACGATCGAAGAGGTCGATAGAAATGACGCCCTCGACGAGACCGATGCCCGGCATCGTGCCGTAGCTGCGGCCCAGAACTCCGTAGTTACCGTCGATGGAAAATTTCGGCAAGTAACGCGCACGAGAGGCTTTCTCCTGCTCCAACAAGCCCTCGCGTTGTGACATGAGCGATCGATAATCGGAGCGGCTCTCGATGGCCGCGGGAATTGCCTCGTCCGTATTCGGCAATTCGACAGGATGAAACTCCAACTTCTCGGCGAGTTCCAGGGGCTCGCCGGGACGCATTCCCAGAAAGCGTTGCAGATTCAGGATGCTGGTTTCATAGTTGTCGCGGGCGACCAGCAAGGTCTGCTGATCGCGTTGGAGTTGAACCTGTTCGCGAACCACGTCAACGGCGGTGGCGAGGCCCGCGGCATGTTGATCCTGAGCCAGTTTCAGCAACGCTTCGGATGTCGCAACGCGTGCCTGGTCGGCCTCCACTTGCGCCTGTGCCGCTTGAGCATCGAAATAAAGTCCGCCTGCCTGGCGGATCACTTGATCTCGTGTGTCCTGATAGCTCAGGGCAGTCGCATCCTGCTGGCGCTGGCTCGATTTCCAGGCATGGTAGGCCTGGCGATCGAGGATCGTTTGACTGGCAAAGACACGGTAGTCGTAATTGGAAAATGGGCCGACCACGGCCGGAATTGGGATGCCGGGCATCGAGATTCCGAGCGCTTGCAAGTTGCGATTTTGAAAACTGGTAACGTGGTCGCCGCTGGCGTGGGGCAGAAGCGGGGACGCCGCTCGCTCCCGAGCACCGGCAACTTCCGCACGCTCAGCGTCGGCAACCCGAACTCCGAGATTTGCCTTCAGAGCCTGTGCAATTGCATCCCCGAGCGTGAGACGGAGGAGCGCTGGCTGACTTTGCGCGCCCGCGAAAGGTACAACGCAGAACAGAATCGATACGACCGCAACCAACCTCATTGGGACCGCTCTCCTTTGGCGGCTGCGACATCCCAAAAGTTTTCAAACGTCCACTCGAGCCACGAAGCTACATTTCCCTTTGGCCGGATGGACCAGAGCAGTAGCGTGCCGAGGATGCCCCGCTGAAATGTCATGGCCAGATCGGAGGCATCGCGGTCGGTGCGAATCTGTTCGCGCTGCTGACCCAACTTGACGACGCGAGCGATAGTTTCGCGTCCCCGCGCCAGCGTCTCGCCGATCAGCTCGCGCACCTGGTCGCTGGCGAGGAATGCCGCAAGCAGGCTGCGGGTTAGCTGAGGACTGCGCGTCGGCTCCGTGGTGATGGCAAGAGTCAGGCTGTGCAGCACGTCTCGCATAGAACGTTCCCCTGCTTCCGCCTGCTCAAGCGCAAGGGTCACTTTTCCAATCTGCCTTTCCGAAAGAGCGATCAGGACGTGATGTTTGGTGGGGAAGTAGTTGAAAAACGTGCCTTGGCCGACATCGGCCGCTTCGGTGATGGCTTCGGTAGTGGTATCGAAAAAGCCGCGTTCGGCAAAAAGTCCCATCGCGGTTTGAAACAGCTTCTCGCGGGTTTCGGCACGGCGGCGTTCCCGGCGGCCTGCGGCTGCGGTTGGGGCACGATTTGCGTGGCCGGGGGACGATCGAACTCGCCGTTTTATGACCATTACTCAATTATGAGTATCACTCATTACAGAGAGTGTCAAGTTACGATTTCGGCGTCCGCTGCGAAGCTAACGACGAAATGATGGCTGATGATCGACCTT
The DNA here is from genome assembly GCA_030038125.1 of Candidatus Sulfotelmatobacter sp. Taxonomy (GTDB): domain Bacteria; phylum Acidobacteriota; class Terriglobia; order Terriglobales; family Acidobacteriaceae; genus Sulfotelmatobacter. The sequence continues at coordinate 2,741 of JASHPL010000315.1, read as the reverse complement.
GCTAGGCGAGTAGCTAGGAGACTTGTTATCGAAGAGGCCGAGGAGATTCGAGCCGCAGGGGCCGCTCTCGCAATCTTGTTCGACGGCCCCGAGGCTCGTGGTTTTTTGAAGTTGTAGGTTTTGCCCTACGTTGACAATCTTGGGCTTGCGAAAACGATCCAAAGTTTACTTGCTCATGCCGCCGCCCATGCTGCTGCCGTTCTTGCACGTTTTGGAAATGTGCTTCATGGAACTTACTTCTATGGAGCGCTGGGCTCCGCCCGTCTGGTCGCTGGTGGCCGCGCCGGTTGCTGCACTTTCCGTGCCGGTGACCTTAATTTCGTGACCGACGTGGTTGGCGAGCGTTGAAGAGTCGCCCATCAAGTCGTACATCGTGCCACTCTTGGTGGTTAGCTCGTATTTGCCGTTGGCCTCGCTCAAACAGCCTACGACCGTTTTCTGCGTGCCGGAGTTGGGCGCAGTCTGGCCGTAGCCTTGTTGACTTCCCGTTGCTGAACCGGATTGATTGGTTGGGGAACTCTGCGCGACCATCCAGGACGCCCCAAGCAGAAGTACCGAAACCATGAGAATTTGCCGCATAACGAACCTCCACATTTGATTTCCGCTCTGCTTGCACACCTAGTTTTGAAGCCGGACGCACAAGCCGCATTACAAAAAGTGTCGATCCGGCAACGTCATGCCGCAATACAGCTTTCGCCGGAGATTCGGTGAAGACAAGAAACAAGAAATCTCGTTCAGGAAATGTCGAACTGCGACTAACTGACATCGTATCAGCGGGTTGCATACACATCTCGCAGACGATGTTGCACATCTAATTAACCAGAGAATGAATTGGAGCCGAAGCTCAGGAGGAACACACTTTATGAGGCTGGCAAGATGGAAAGTAGCAGCCGGAAGTATCTTTCTGGCAGCGCTTCTGTCTCTGCCCGCGTGGGGTGACACTACAACGGACAGACACACGGCAATGCCAGGTACCCTGAATTACGTGGAAGGACAAGCCACACTCGGCGATCAGGCGCTGAGCGTGAAATCGGTGGGAACGGCAGATGTGCAGGATGGGCAAGTATTGACCACCAATAAAGGAAAGGCTGAGATCCTGTTGACCCCCGGCGTTTATTTCAGGTCGGGAGACAACAGTTCGGCGCAAATGGTTTCGACGAGTCTCACCAACACGCACGTGGCCCTCAATGAAGGTGAGGCGATGCTCGAAGTGGATCAGATTTATCCGCAGAACAACATCGTCGTCAGCCAGGATGGCGCCAACACCCGCGTGCTGAAAACGGGGTTGTACGAATTTGACGCGACGACGCACCAGATCCGCGTTTTCGATGGCAAGGTGGACGTTTATACCGGCGATCACAATGTCGAAGTCAAAGGCGGACATGAGCTGACGCTCAATACTTCGGAAAAACTGAAAGCGCGGGATTTCAACAAAAAAGAAATCGCCAATAACGACGATTTATATCGTTGGAGCAGTTTGCGATCAGAATACCTGTCGCAGTCGAACGTCAACCTCGCGCAGGAATACTGGGCAAATGGATGGTGGGGACCGGGCTGGGGATGGGGTCCGGGATGGTTTTGGAATCCGTGGTACGCGGGATTCACCTTTATGCCTTGGGACGGATACTTCTACAGCCCCTTCGGCTGGGGATTCTATTCTCCGTACTGGGCGTACCGAGCTCCGCTGGTAACCGGGTTTCACAACTTTGACGGAGCGCGGCCAGCGGCCATTGGACGCGGGTTCCACGACAATGAGGTGCGCGCTTACAACGGCGCAGGCGGGCTCCATGGTGGAGGCGCGGGTGACTTCCACGGTGGCGACGCCGGAGGGTTCCACGGGGGAGAGATCGGTGGATTCCACGGTGGAGGCTTTGGCGGCGGCCACGGCCGTTAACCGATGCTGGAGGGCTTGTCCCACCCTACGTAGTTTTTCGTAGGGTGGGATTTTTTTCTCTCTTTTCACGGCTCCGAGGAATGTCAAAATCCCCCTGCCCCTTCGACTCGCTTCGCTTGCTCAGGGCAGGCTCTGTCACGCCAAAAGGCGGCGAGACAAGGAGGGGCACCTTCGTGTTAGGTCTCTACTGATTGATATCCTGTTTGGTCTGCAGCTTTTTCACGTAGCCCTCGAGGGCGGATTTATTCGAATCAGGCGCGCTCGCCAATGACAGCTTGACTTCCTTCACCGCACTATCAAAGTCTCCCTGCGCGCTATAGACGCGGGCCATCCCCATGTGCGTGGTCCAATAATCAGGGAACTTCTTCGCCGTGGAACGATAAACCGCGAAGGCTTCCTCTTGCTTTTTGTCAGCCTGCAACTGCCGGGCATAGACGTAAAGCTGCAGCGCGTTCGCCATGTCGAGCGCCTTAGTGCGGAAGGTGGCGGCATCCTGCGTGCGACCCAGGTCTTCGAGAATGCGCGACTTGCTCATCAGATTGTCATAGCGCTCTTCCGCCTCGATCGACTTATTTTCGTCCTGCAGTGCTTCCTCTAGATTGATCTTGTTCGCCAGGAAGTATCCGGCGGCATCGTCCCAGCCTTCCCAGTAATACTGGTTGATTCCGCGAATCTGTTTGTGAATGCTGGCCGTAACGATGGCATTGACGTCAACGCTGACTTTGAATGGCACCGCAACTTTATCCCAGCGCAAGGTGACAACGGTGGAATCGGGCTTGACGTCGTCGAAATCGTAGGCCAATGCGTTGTGGAAGTCGCTCGCTTGCGGCTTCACCGTCACGCGCAA
>JASHPL010000314.1 GCA_030038125.1 Candidatus Sulfotelmatobacter sp. | reverse complement strand
ACAGAAGAGATTTGCGATTTCCGCTCCACAGAATCCAAAGAGCCTGCCATCCGGAATCATCGCCATAGGCCCAACTGGGGCCAGGTGGGCTTTGCCGAGCGAGAGAAAACCTTTATTTTCGTCGAAAGAGAACAGGTGCCCGGCGGCATCGGCCGTAATGAGTTGGTCGGGACGCCCGCCGCGGGACCAGCGCAACGGGGCGCTCCATTCACCTTCCGGCAAATCGACCGCGGCACGGCGGATCTGGCGGGAAGCGAGATCGAAGTGCCAGAGTCGCGCACCTTCGTCCTGTCCAAATACTCCTGAATTGACAAGCGCGAGATGACCGCGGCCCGGTATCTCTCCGACAACGCTGACTTTTCCCGAGTCGATATCCACAGTAAAAAAATGACCGGTAGTTATGCCGACGACGGTGCTCCGGGAGGGATCGCAGATGGCGTGAACCACGGGCTCGTTTGTAACGCACTCTCCGAGGTCTTGGAGAACTGGCGGAGAGAGTCCCCACTCCTGGATCCAGTCTTGCGCCAGGTTGATCTTAGGAATCGCAACGACGCGGCCACCGCCTGCCCCGTTCACAAGTGCCAGAGTACGGGATTTGCCGCAACAAACAGCGACCGAGTCCGTTGCATCAGGTGCGACACCGGTATCCAATACGACCCCAGTGAGGTCATGGAAGGCCGCGGCGAAAAGATGCGCCTGGCGCCCGCTTGTTCCACCATAGATGTGTCCTTCGGAATCGATATCGAGTGCGGTGATCCGACACTCGTCGTGGATGATTGGGGCGGTCATGCCAGGTAGGCAGGTAGGAAATGCGATCATCGTTCCTTCGCGAACAAACTGGTGGGCCAGCGCATTCTCATAAGCTTTTATCGCCGGTGAATTTGGATTGAATCGCCCCTTCGTCTGCATAGTCATAATCTCCCTCTAACCCCACATTCGAAGCGGAAGGTGGGCGTTTTTCTTCTTACGGTCAGCCGGCATGGAAACCTTGAAAATGCCTGACGGACGGTTGCCAACGTGCCCAAAGAATAGGTCTCCGTTGTGGTCCACAGCACCACGAGAAACATAATTCGCAACTCCGGTGGGATGCTTGAGCAGCGTCACTTCCTCCCGCGCAAGCGTCCGCGGATCGAGGCGCCAAACCTCGCCCTGAAGCTCCTTGCCGGACCCGGGCATTGGGTTGTATTTCGGATCGCGCCAGCGCGAAGCGACGTAATACAGCTTCCCGTCACCCGCGAACGTCAGACCTCCGCAGTGGTCCGTGAACATGTCAATCGGAAACGCCGGATCGCGGGGTTGTGTCGCCGCTCCCAGGTCCTCGACTCGCGGCCATTCACCTTCATTGGGCCAGATGCGCATCAGGTGAGGATTGGGACACCAAGTGGAAGCGTAGACACATTCGCGATCGGTTGAGGGCGCGACATCATAAAACACGCTGTGCCAGCCGCTCTGGTAATTCACATCATGGGCCAGCAGACCGGGAGAGATTTCCAGGCGGTCCGTCTCGGGCGTATAGCGCACCAGCCGTCCATAGTCGCTGCTCGTCCAGACTCGATGCCGCTTATCAAGGAACAGCGCTTGCGGATTGATCGAACTAATGCGGCCAACGTCGCGCCGCTTGCGAGTCTGAAGATCGTAGATGATGAAGTGATCGCGTGGATAGCTCATGGCGTACAGGAGGCCGCGCTCTTCATCGTGCAGCAGGCAGCGGCAGCCCTCCTTGGGAATAAGGGTATCCCACCAAAGGACGCGATCGCTGCGGGTGTCGAAAGCGAGCAGCGCGGAGCCGCGGAAGCAGCGCTTCGCATCGTGCCAGGAATACCAGGGCGAATAACGGGGCAGATCGATAGGTGGACCCGAAAGGTGTGTCGCCATGTACAGAACACCGTCGTGCATCGACGGCGCGAAGCTGTAGTGAATCTTGCATTGGGTCGCACGTCCCGAGTCCCCCGGATCGTCCACCATTTCGGCGAGATCGAAAAGGCAATCGAGATCATCACGCTCTTCGTTGTAACGAACAGGCTTCACCACGCCGCCGGGTACGCTCTCCGCGCAGGCCGCCGCATAGATCCGGCCGTCCGGCCCAACAGAAAGCGACCAACAGGTGTCCGAGTCAGGATGACCGGTGAATGGATACCACTTGACAGGATACGGAGTTTCGCTAACGGACTTAGGTTCAGCCTCTAACGCGGGGACAAGATTCGCCGCGAGTGCGGTACCGCCAATCTTCATGAACATGCGCCGATCAATTTCCTGTCGTGAGATCATCTATTCCTCCGCCGGCTATCAGAAACCCGTGATTATATTCCCAGACTGATGTCATCAAGAGTTTCCACTCAAGCTTGTCTTTGCAAGTTATGCGCCCGGAAATCGTTGGCAGGGAAATAGAATGTCCAGACGGAACTACACCCCAATGCTCGATCAAGTGGTGCCATACAGTGGCTGGTTGTTCGCTGTCGGATGACAAGTGGTTTATCCCCATGGCACCAGAACCCGCGAGCGACTTGAACGACCTGAGAGAGAAAATTGCCGGCTAAGCGTACAGATCAATGAGCCGCCCGTTCCAGCCAGCGGGGCCGGTCGCATAGAAAAGGTATTGGCCGACCGCTGTGCGTTGGGCCGGACTGCTCCAACCCCACCCGGAGACATACTCGCAATCCGAGCATCCCATCGCATCGCTCTGGGAATCCTCCACGAGCGTTCCGTTGATGCAATTCGCCCCCTCCTGGCGCGTGGAAGAAGACCAAGCGAAAGCGTCGGCTGAGGGAAGAAGACTAATTTGGCTGGCTTCCGTGGTGATCGCTCTCTGGGCCAGAGGCACGAGGCTGTTCGACACATCGGGCACCTGGGACGGGTCGAGCGGATTCACCGACGCCGGGAGCAGTTTAATCGACATGGGAAAATCAGTTTGTCAACTCTCAATCTATCGGCAGTTCCAGCCGATCTAAAGAACACGGCGGTACTTTAAGGCTGTGCCGCGAGGAATCACCCCCACGGCCCTCTGTCCTTCCGCCCGAAGCGCAGCGAAGAGAGTTGCGTGCCGATTCCAGGAGATTGATCGTAGATTCTTCGTATGGTGCGTTACTCCAACCCCTGGTTTTGAGTCTCACCAGCGGTCGCTGCGGGATTCCCATTCTATTCCGCAGGATCGTAGTTCAAGTTCTGCCCCAGCCAGCGCTCAACTTCAGCCACGCTCATTCCTTTGCGCCGGCTGTAGTCGGTAGCCTGGTCGCGGCCGATCTTGCCGAGGCTGAAATATCGAGATTCCGGGTGGGCGAAGTAAAGACCGCTCACACTTGATCCCGGCCACATCGCAAAGGACTCTGTGATCTGAATTCCGGTATTCGCCTCAACATCGAGCAAACGCCAGAGTAGGCCCTTCTCAGTATGGTCCGGGCATGCCGGATAACCCGCGGCCGGCCGTATGCCGCGATATTTTTCTTGAATCAGATCGGCGTTGTTCAAGTTTTCCGCACAACCGTAGCCCCATTCGTCACGCACGCGTTTATGCAAGCACTCGGCGAAAGCCTCCGCCAAGCGATCAGCAAGAGCCTCCGCCATGATCGCGTTAAAGTCGTCGTGCTTGGCCCGGTACGTCTCGCACAACTCCTTCAAGCCCATCCCGCTGGTCACTGCAAACGCGCCGATGTGATCGGGCAGTCCTGTTTCCTTTGGCGCAATGAAGTCGGCCAGCGACCGGCAGGGCTCACTACCTTCTCTATTCGCTTGCTGGCGCAGGAAGTGGAATCGCTCGCGTGCTTCGTCGCGTTTACAGTCCGTGTATAAGTCGACGTCATCGCCTACCGCGTTGGCGGGAAACAGGCCGTACACGCCCTTCGCGGTAATCAGTTTCTGTTCAATCATGAGATCCAGGAGCGCATTGCCTTCTTTGAATAGTTGGCGTGCTTGGGTACCTTGTTCTGCGTGCTCAAGAATCCGGGGATAGATACCTTTCAGCCCCCAAGTGTGGAAAAACGGCGACCAGTCAATGAACTCGCGCAACGTGGCCAGCGGAAAGTCATCGAGTACGCGCACACCGGTAAAAGTTGGCAACGGGATATCCTGGGCGCGCCACTCGATCGGAGTTCGCCGCGAGCGCGCGACCTCAAGAGAGACCACCGTCTGCCGAGGGGCAGCGTGAGCTTTGCGGAGCGCCTCATACTCAGAGCGGTGCTGCGCTACGAATGCTGACTTGCCCTGCTCGCTGAGAAGACTGGTAGTGACCGGCACTGCCCGGCTGGCATCGACGATGTGAACTACCGGTTCGCTGTAATGCGGTGCAATCTTTATGGCCGTGTGCGCGCGGCTGGTGGTCGCTCCACCAATCAGCAGCGGCAATTTGAAACCCTGACGCTCCATCTCGCGTGCCACATGTACCATCTCATCGAGAGAAGGAGTGATCAGCCCGCTGAGTCCGATCAGGTCGGCGTTTTCTGCCTTGGCGCGTTCGAGAATTTTTTCGCACGGGACCATCACACCCATGTCGATCACTTCATAGTTATTGCAGGCGAGGACCACTCCAACGATGTTCTTTCCGATATCGTGAACGTCGCCTTTGACCGTGGCGAGCACGATTTTTCCCTGCGTCTTGACCGCCTCGCCGGCTGCAACCCTCGCTTCTTTCTCTGCCTCCATGTAGGGAGTGAGGTGCGCCACGGCTTTCTTCATTACTCGCGCTGATTTGACCACCTGAGGCAAAAACATCTTGCCCGCTCCGAACAGATCCCCCACGATGCCCATGCCCGCCATCAATGGCCCTTCGATGACTAGGAGCGGACGGCCCAGCTTGACGCGGGCTTCCTCGGCGTCAGCTTCGATATGCGTGTCGATTCCTTTGACCAACGCGTGCGCCAGGCGTTCCTCGACGGTGCCGTTGCGCCATTCTTCGGCTTTCTTCTCGGTTGTGGCCTTGCCAGCACCCTTCAGCGTCTCACCATACTCCACCAGACGCTCGGTGGCGTCGGGACGACGGTTCAGCAAAACATCTTCGACCAGGTCCTTCAGTTCGGGCTCGATCTCCTCGTAAACTTCAAGCATGCCGGCATTCACAATGCCCATGTCCATGCCCGCGGCGATCGCGTGATAGAGAAACGCCGAATGAATCGCTTCACGAACTACGTTGTTTCCGCGAAAACTGAAAGAGATGTTGGATACGCCGCCGCTTACTTTCGCGAATGGCAAGTTCGCTTTAATCCAACGAGTGGCGTTGATATAATCCACCGCGTAATTATTGTGTTCCTCCATGCCGGTGGCGACAGTGAGGATATTGGGATCGAAGATGATGTCTTCCGGCGGAAACCCGACTTGATCGACCAATATTCGGTAGGCACGTTCCGAGACAAGAATCTTGTCTTCATAATTCGCGGCTTGGCCTTTTTCGTCGAAAGCCATCACCACAGCGGCAGCGCCATATTTGAGAATGGTCGCCGCATGTTGGCGGAACCGTTCCTCGCCTTCTTTCAGTGAAATGGAATTGACGATGCCCTTGCCTTGCAGGCACTTCAGACCTGCCTCGATGACCTCCCATTTCGAGGAGTCCACCATGACGGGCACCTTCGCGACCTCCGGTTCACTCGCCAGCAACTGCAAGAAGCGCGTCATCGCGGTGACACCGTCGATCATACCCTCGTCCATGCAGACATCGAGCACGTTCGCCCCATTTTCAATTTGTTGCCGGGCGATGCTTACTGCCTCCTCATACTTGCCCTCTTTGATCAGTCGGGCAAACTTTGGCGAGCCGGCCACGTTGGTTCGCTCGCCGATCATGATGAAGACCCCGTCCTGTTGAGTGAAGGGCAGCGATCCAGAGAGACGGAGCGGCCTGAACTTTATAGCTTCCGCGGTCGCGCTATCCGACACGCTCACGCCCGACTCACAATCTCGCTCTGGCGAGCGCTGGACCTTTCGGTCGGTGTTTCGAACTTCCGCGGAGGCTGACCTTCAAGCGCTTTCGCAATGGCGGCGATGTGCTCGGGTGTATTCCCGCAGCAGCCGCCTGCGATGTTGATCAGTCCGCCCTCTGCAAAGTCAGACAGGTAACGCGCCATATCCTGCGGTCCCAGGTCGAAGCCGGTGGCCGCAAGAGGATTCGGCAGACCAGCATTGGGATAACACGAGATCGCAACATCGGCTTTTTCCGACAGTTCCTCCAGAAACGGATACATGAGATCGGGACCGAGTGAGCAGTTGAGGCCCACCGACAATGGTTTCACGTGCCGCACTGCGTTCCAGAACGCCTCCGTGGTCTGGGCAGAGATCATGGTTTCGCCGCCACGACCGACAGCCGCAGAAATCATCACAGGCAGTTCCTTACCCAGTTCGTCAAGAACTTCACGGATCGCGACGAGTGCGGCCTTGGCGTTGAGCGCGTCAAAGATCGTCTCCACCAGTAATATGTCCACGCCTCCAGCAATGAGCGCACGCACCTGCTGTGCGTAAGCGGCTTTCACCTGATCGAAGGTGACGACTCGAAATCCGGGATCGTCGGCATCAGGCGAGTTCGAGAGAGAAACAGTGAGCGGCCCGATCGATCCCGCCACGAAGCGCTGACGCGAGGTCGCGGTTCCAACACGATCGGCCCACTCCCGGCACTGCCGCGCGGATTGCTCGTTGATATCCGAAGCCAGTCCATTGAGAAAGGAATCGTCGATAACCTTCTGGTAGAACTCCGGATCCTTGCGGGCGCCGTGCTCCCGAGGGTCGGCTACGAAAAATTCGCTCTGTGCGATGCTCGTTGCGCCGAACGTATTCGTCTCAATGATGTCGGCCCCTGCTTCCAGAAATCTGCGATGAATATCGCCAATTATCTCTGGCTTGGTCAGTGTGAACAGATCACCATTGTTTAGAAGGCTTTTTGTAGCATCCTTGAAGCGATCTCCTCGGATGTCCGCTTCCTTCATCCCATACGTGCGGATCGTCGTGCCCATCGCGCCGTCGATGATGGCAATACGGTTTTCGAAAATTTTTTCTAGCGGATGCCGATGAGCTTTCTTCATGTCATTTTGATGATCGCAAACGCCCTTGGATTCGGCTCGAATGCGACCATTCCCCAGAACTGGCCTCATTTATTATAGCGAGGGGTCGTTCATCCAAAATCTGAGGCCCACGATCGGGAAATAATTGCCCGAGAGTAGCGAGGAAGATCCGCGTCGTAAGATTCAAGGATGAGAAATTCCGGAGAATTTAAAAGATTGCAAGCCACGGCTATCAAATCTCATACGAGCCGATTGCCCTTCGTCGTGGCAGGCGCGGTCACAGGTATTGGCAGCCTGCCTTTCACATCGAGTACGGAAGCCGTTCGTGCAGTCTCCGGACTGTCGCCGGAAGTCCCCTTTTGGCCTCAACTGCCTCAGCGCTCAGAACGAGAGAGCATCGTCGGTCAGGGACTCGGCATTGTTGAAACCCTCATTGAGCGTCGGAATGACGGATACGGTTACCTGGTCAAAGAAGGCCAACTCGATTCTGTGCTTGAAAGTCTTCACCGAAGTAATGGGGAGCTGACATCGGCAAATGCAGCAGGCTTCGGCGCATTCGAAGAAGAGCTATCATCCGGGCTCTTCAACTCTGCCATTGCCGTAAAAGGGCAGATCGAGGGCCCAATCACACTTGCAGCGTACCTGTTTCACAAAGACAAGCCGTTCCTCGCCGATCCAGCGCTTTTTGCAGCCATCGCCTTTCATATCTCGCAGATGATCCGATGGCAAATTGAGCGCTTGAAATCGGCTGGCTTGCCCGTGGTGCTGTTTGTCGATGAACCAGCCTTGTGCCTGGACGCGTCTGTTGCCAACGCTGTCCCAGTCGAGCAACGGCTCAACGCATTGGCGGCCACGCTGGAGAGCGCTCGCCTTTGCGGAGCCTACGCCGGGTTGCATTGCTGCGCAGCCCGCCCCTTCGAGCGCATGTGCCGCGTGCAACCGGATATCATTTCGTTCGATGCCCATGAAGGACTTGACCTGTTTTTTAACGATTGGCACGCTTTGGATTTCATGATGCAAGGAGGAATGGTCGCCTATGGAATCGTACCTACCCGGCCAGGAGTGAATGCCGTCGATTCTGCGACCATCTTTCTTCGCTGGCTCAAAGCCGCGTCTTTGGCTGGTGATCCCCAGAAATTCGCTCAGCGCGCCATGATTACGGCAACCTGCGGACTTGGATTACTCGACGAATGCGACGTCGCGCAGTCATTCGAGGTCGCGTATAGCGTCAGCAAATTGATCAGATCGTTGGCTGGTTCTCCAGAAGCGGAATAAGAGAGCCGCGAATCGTCCTTAGCGCGGCTTACAGCGCAAGGACGAGGGCATCGCTTTGAAATCCCTTGGCAAGGGTGAGGACCCCGCCTATACTCATCGCCGAGAACCTGTCCCCCGGATGGTACAGATTCGCTAAACTCCCAAATGATGAATATTGCAGCTCGACGAGGGCTGAGCTGCGTTGCCGGCTTTACCTGAATTGACTCCTAATGGCGTCGGCGGCTGCCGACCCTTTTTCGTAAAATCTGCAGGGGTATCGCGCTGGCGCGCATTCCCAAAGGTTTCTCACTTCGATCGCATGGCTCATTCGAGCGAGGTTCCATGGCGGACATTAAGACCATACTTGCGGAGAATAAAAAAATATCGCACGAGATGCTTCGCGCAAACGCGGACCAGATCGACCAAACTCGGCGTTTCCCGCGCGAGAATCTTCAGGTACTGGGCAAGGCAGGTGTGCTCGGCCTGCTGATTCCCACCCAGTACGGCGGAGGCGGCGCTGGCATCGCTGAGATGTCGGAGGTGCTTGACATCCAGGCGCAGAATTGCGCTTCGACCGCAATGGTTGCGCTAATGCATTACTGCGCGACCGTGGTGATCGCCGCAAAAGCAAGCGATGCATTGAAGCAACAACTCCTGCCGGCGTGCGCCCGCGGTGAGAATATCTCGACGCTGGCGTTCAGCGAAGCTGGATCGGGCGGGCATTTCTACATGCCGGTTAGTGAAGTGCGCCAAAACGGCGGCCGGAAAACTCTCAGCGCGACGAAGAGCTTCGTCACCAGCGCGGGCGAGGCCGACAGCTACGTGGTCTCGGCGCGCAGGGCTGGAGCAGCCGCGCCCACAGAAACGAATCTCTATGTAATTGCGAAGAACACGCAGGGACTTTCGACGCAGGGGCGATTTGAGGGGCTTGGTGTAACGGGAAATGCCAGCGCTCCGATGTCGCTTGATGAGGTTACGATTGACGATGCGACGCGCTTAGGAGAGGAGAGCACCGGCTTTCAGACCATGCTCGAAATCGTGCTGCCCTGTTTTCAAATTGGCGTGGCGTCGGTCTCCGTGGGGCTCGCAAAGGCGGCGCAACAGGTGATCCTGGGGCGAATGAGCGCGCGAAAGTATGAACACGCCGGCGGCGCTGCCCTGGCATCGATTCCCCGCGTGCAGTACGTCGTGGCGGAGATCACGCTGGCGGTGAAATCAGGCCACGCGTTCCTGCGGGAAGCGGTCCGAAAGGTTCTAGCGGCTGATCCAGCAGCCATGCTCGACGTACTGGGTGTGAAGGTAGCCGCAGCGGACGCCTGCCTTGCAGCGGTGTCGCGGGCGATGACCCTGGGCGGCGGTTGGGCGTTCGGCAAACGTGGCGGACTGGAAAGAATCTTCCGCGACGCGCAGGCTGCGGCCGTGATGGCGCCGTCAAGCGACGTGCTGAAGGATTTCATTGGAAAGGCAAGTCTGGGCCTGCCACTCTTCTAAGGGCACGGCGAAGTTCTCGGAGGATTATGTCGAGATCATCTCCTGCGATAAGAATAGGTGCGGTCGCGTATGACCCGAAGGTCGTCACGATCTGGGAGGGTTTTCTCCCCTACTTCGCGAAACGTGGCGCAGAGATCGACTACGTTCTGTATTCGAACTACGACGCACAAGTAAAGGCGAATCTTTCGGGAGAAATTGACATTGCCTGGAATTCTCCACTGGCATGGGTGAAGAGCCAGATCGCGAGCAAGGGCGCGTGCCTCGCCATTGCAATGCGCGATTCCGACCGCGATCTCAGCACAAAGATCATCGTGCGTACCAATTCACCTTTCTCATCGCTGTCCGATCTGAAAGGCAAGACCATCGCCGTCGGCGCCTCGGATTCGCCGCAGGCAACGCTCATTCCTCTCAATCTAGTGGCGGAGTCCGGTCTTGATCCTTCTTGTGACTGCAAGGTTCTCTATCACAACGTGATGGTGGGAAAGCACGGCGACCATGTCGGGGGAGAGCGCGACGCTGCAAGGGCGCTTGCGTCGGGAGCCGCCGAAGCCGCCTGTCTACTCGACGCAAACTATGGCGTGTTCATCAACGAAGGGACACTTGACCCGGGAACGACTCGCGTGTTGGCAACCACCCCGCCGTTCGATCACTGCAATTTCACTGTGCGCGCGAGCCTGCCCTCAGATCGTTGGAGGCCGTTCCTCGATGCGCTCCTGGGCATGTCTTTTGAGGATTCTGAAGTCCGGGCATTCATGGAGATGGAGGGGCTGACGAAGTGGCTGCCCGCGCGCACGACGGGATACACGCAGTTGGAAAAGGCTGTCGAGCGATTCAACTTCTATGGCACGGCGACTGGCTCGAGCGAAACTTAGACAGTCGGCTGCCTTGTTTTTTGCAAATGCCCGATTCCATACCAAAACAAAGGGTCGATCTCGAAGACCTTTCGCTTCATGATGGGGCGGCAGTGCTTTTGAGGCGGGCGCTAGCCGGGCTGGCCGCTGGCGAATGGTGCGAGGTGCACGGCGATTCGGCCGAACTCGCCGGTCATTTGGCGGTGTGGTGCCGCAAGCAAGGCATCCGGTGCGAGAGACAATCAGGTGTGCCGGGATTGTTTCGCATAGAGGCGCCCCAACGGCCGCCAGTGATCTTCACTTCGCGAACGGAGATCGCCGAAACGGCTGAGGCCCATTGGGGAATCGCGCCGCGGGGCGCCCGAATTGAACGCGGAGGGCCCGAGTTGGGGTTCACGCTGCGCCGAAAGCGCGACGTCTGGGCAAGCGAATTGAACTCAATTTATTCGCAGGCAACGACGAATCAGTGGTCCGCCACACGAGATATCGCATGGAACGAGCTTCCAAAGCTGCCGGATGACATCGAGGGCGCGATAGCTCAGGTCATGACCTTTCTCACAGAAAATGAATTTGCCGCTCTGTATGTTCCGGCGCGATTCATCCCGCGCATTCATCCGCACTATAGCGAGGTAGTCGAGGTACTGGCGATGCAGGTGGTAGACGAGGCGCGCCACAAAGAAGCGTTCACACGCCGTGCCGAAGCGGGCGGCGCCGGGCTTGGGACAACGGCGGTAAGCGGACAGCTATCCCTGAAAACGCTCCTGGAAGAGCCCGACTTCACCACCGCGACGTTTCTGCTGTGCGTCATGGGCGAGGGCACATTTCTGACTCTGCTCAAGTTCCTGGCTGACCACGCACCTGATCCAGTGACTGCCGCGTTGGCCCGTCTGGCGCACCGGGACGAAGCACGCCATGTGGCCTTCGGTGTCGAACACATGCGCTACATCTTCGAACGCGCGCCGGAGACGCGACTTTCGATGGCAGCTGCGGTCGAGTCGCGGAGCCGGATGCTAGCGTCAATTTCCGGATTGAGTCCTTATGTTCATGATGCTCTCGTGATTTACGCGGGAGGCGGGGTTTCCAACGCGCATGTGCGAGCGGGGGCCAGGCATGTAGCGGATCTGCAGCGCGAAATGGATCGTACCCGACGCGACCGGCTGCAATCGCTGGGATTCGACCCAGGGCTGGCCGCAAATATGTCGGCCTATCACACAAAGAATTTCATGTGAGGCAGAGTTCCCCGCCGGAGCGAAGTTTGTGTGACACGGCGATTCTTGAGCAACTACCGGCAGATGTTCCCGATGGGAGAGGCGCCCATGCTATGAAAGTTCAGAAAAATCGAATCGTCTCGCCCAAGTTGAGGGCCAACCGCGCGGGAAGCGGGATGAGACCGCACGGCGCCTCAAGATTTTGTTCGATTGATTGCTGGCCTTTCTTCCGGTGCTGTTCAGCTACTAAAGCCGCCTATGGAGTCGCAATGTGGGCATCTTTGTTTAAGGCGCGGTTCACGCTCAAGAGAAGTTGGTCCTGCTCCACGGGTTTATGAAGAAACTCAGCTGCTCCCAGGCTTCGCGCCTTGGCTTCAGTGGTGGGATTTTTCTCACCGCTCACTACGATCACCGGAATGTGCTGCGTCTTGGTTGACATTCGGAGTCTTTTCAGCACCTCGATTCCTGTGCCTCCGGGCATGTTAATGTCGAGCAAAATGACGTCTGGATTCGAGCGCAGGGCTGACATCCATGTCTGCAGGGCATCCGCGGCGAAGATCACCTCGACACCCATCGGAGTGAGCCAGGAGGCAAGCATCTGCACCTGAAAACGAGAGTCGTCAGCAATCAAGACCCTAGCCATGATGCGATCCGTCGCTAGGAACTATCGACCAAAGCCGATTGAATCTTTAATGGTCCAGGTTCTTTGCAATTTAACGCGACGAGAGAGCCCCTACGGAGCGCTGATCTTAGCTCCAAGTGCATTCGATATTAGATTCGACATAGCAGATGTCAAGGCAGCATGTAATCGATTTTGATTCGAGTTTGAAACCGCATCGCCTGACCGTTTTGCAGAAGCGGAGTGAACTGCCACTGACGAACTGCATCGGATGCGGCTTTTGCCAATACCGGGTTCCCGCTAACCACGGTGAGTTGCTCCACGTTGCCGTCCTGCCCCACCGTAACCTCCAAGGCGACAGAGCCCTGAAGGCGCTGTTGCCTTGCCGCCTCCGGATATTCCGGTTCAACCCGACGGACGAGCCGGACGGTGGTTGGTCCCGACGAACCGTGCTGCGCATTCGGAAGGCTCTCTCCCGACTTCGCTTTGGCAAACTCCGCATCTTCCCCCTCCTTCAATCTGAAGATAACTCTTCCTCGTTCGTAAACTACCAGGCTGTCATGTGACGAATCGGTGCTTCTGCTTCGAGAGGCAGAAGGTTGAGAACTCTGGTCGGCCTGTCCGTTCTTCTCAGGTTGCGCGGCAACAGCAGCCTGCTTTGCGATGATGACTAGAGGCGGTCCTTTTTTGACTGCAATCCTCCGCGACGAAACGCGGCCGACCATCCAGCCCAGCAACAAGGTTAGAGCGAGCAACAGAATGAACTGCAACGGCGTCCCCCAGTCACGAGACCAAAGTCGAGCTGTCCGAACTTCAGGTTCGCAAACTCGGAATGACGGAAAGCACGCATCCAGAATATCGGCGGCCGTTGGTAGGGCATTCGCAGGTGCAGGAGTTGAAACCTCAGTTGCTGCTTCGGTGTCGTCGCCACAATGGACGTCACTGGATTCTTTGCTTCCAACAACACCGCGTACTTCGTTCAGAGCAACCTCTTCAGTAGCGAGACTGGTCGTGCAGCTTTGATCGCTCTCGTCAAGGCTGGGCAATGGAATCCGGTCATGTAATGGATCGACCGCGACTTTGAATAGGCTTCGTTTGAACTGTTCAACATCAACAAGGGTGGAGAGCGACTCGCCATCCGTCAGACGCTGCTGCATCGTAAATGCGCTCGCCAGTATGTTTTGGAAACCTTCTCGATCGACGTTGGAGTAGTGACTCATACTCGGAGTCGCTGGGATTCTGCGAGGCTAGACGACTGGGCGGGATTGCGGGCGAGCGAACCAGCTTCGCAGCCTGCAGACGGCAGTCTCGCACTGAGCGAATGCACTGTCAATAGGGCGGGGCCGAGGACATCGCAAGGCCGTGCATACCAGAGCTAGCAAGAGGACATCCGCTCGCGCAGCGGAATGTCCACCGTCATGGGCCACGGTTTCGATTCTTATCATTCCAGCCACGCTCAAGGTTTGGGTCGACGAACTCATTAGCTCTCATTGACTTGCCCCGCTCTCCCGCATAACATGGCGTCGCGCCATGATCGGCCAAACGATCTCCCACTACCGCATCGTCGAAAAACTGGGCGGCGGAGGAATGGGTGTCGTCTATAAGGCCGAAGATGTAAAGCTCGGACGCTTCGTCGCGCTCAAGTTCCTTCCTGACGATGTTGCCAAAGATCCGCAGGCGCTGGCCCGCTTTCAGCGCGAGGCCAAGGCAGCATCGGCATTGAATCATCCCAACATCTGCACGATCTACGAGATCGACGATCAGCACGGCGAAGCATTCATCGCCATGGAGTTTCTCGATGGGGTGACGTTGAAGCGCCGCATCGGGAATCGTCCACTGGATACGGATGTGATCCTCTCACTTGCCACCGAGATCGCGGACGCGCTCGACGCCGCTCATGCCGAAGGCATCGTGCATCGTGACATCAAGCCGGCGAACATCTTCATAACCAAGCGCGGTCATGCCAAGATTCTTGACTTCGGCTTGGCCAAGGTCACATCACTGGGTGGCGCGGATGTTACCGCTCCCGCGACTGCCATGACTGAGGATCACCTCACAAGTCCCGGCACGACAATTGGGACAGTCGCATATATGTCTCCGGAGCAGGTGCGCGCCAGAGAGCTGGACGCCCGCACCGACCTGTTTTCCTTCGGCTCGGTGCTCTACGAGATGGCGACCGGCACCTTGCCGTTCCGTGGCGAAAGCTCGGGCGTGATTTTTCACGAGATTCTGGTTGGTGATCCCGTGCCCGTACTACGGCTGAACCCCGACCTCCCGCCCAAACTGGAAGACATCATCAATAAAGCACTCGATAAGGATCGCGAACTCCGTTACCAGCACGCCTCGGACATGCGGAGCGATCTCAAGCGGCTGAAGCGGGAAACGGAATCGCGGGCGGGAGCACGAGCGAGTTCCGGTTCGGTTCCTGTCGCCGTTCAGGAAAGTGGTTCTTCGATTCGCCCGGTTTCGGGCGCACAACCGGCCGCGCCTGTCTCAGGATCGCTGCCGTCGCTCACTCCGACACTTTCCGTCAGCTCCGGGAGCGTGGCCGCAGTTGCCGCGCGCCCAAACACGTGGAAGATTGTCGTTCCCACCGCGGCGATTCTGATTGTGGCGGTGATCGCGGCAACGCTTTACCTCCGCTCGCGTCCCACAGCGTCGCTGAACGAAAAGGACTCCGTCGTCCTCGCGGACTTCCTCAACTCCACCGGCGATCCGGTTTTCGACGACACACTCAAACAAGCTCTCGCCGTCGACCTCGGACAGTCCCCTTTCCTGAACATTCTTTCTGATCGCAAAGTCGGAGAGACGCTGAGACTGATGGGCCGCGCCCCGACCGATCGCGTCACCGCGGACGTAGCGCGCGAACTTTGCTTGCGTACAGGCAGCAAGGCCGTTATTGGCGGCACCATCTCCAGCCTGGGCAGTTCCTACATCGTCGGCCTCGAGGCGGTCGCCTGCAACACCGGTGACAATCTGGCGAAAGAGCAGGCGGAAGCGGCCAATAAAGAAGGAGTACTCAAGGCTCTCGGTACGGCAGCCGCTAGCCTACGCACGCGTCTCGGTGAGTCGCTCGCCTCCGTGCAAAAGTTCGACGTGCCGGTGGAGGCAACCACCCCCTCGCTCGAAGCGCTGAAGGCCTTCAGCATGGCTATTACGACCTCGCGCACCAAGGGCGATGCCGAGGCGATTCCTTTCATGAAGCGCGCGATCGAACTTGATCCGAACTTCGCCAGTGCCTATGAGGTGCTCGCCATCGAGTACGGAAATCTGGGACAAGCCAGTCTAGCCGCAGAGAACGGTAAAAAAGCCTACGATCTGCGCGACCGGGTCAGCGAACGAGAGAAGTACCGCATCTCCGCGTACTACTTCAACGATGTTGAAGGCGATATCGAAAAGGGCTCGCAGGTTTATGAAATGTGGGCCAAGAGTTATCCGCGGGATTCGGTGCCGGTCTCGAACCTCTCCGTGGATTACATGGCTCTGGGGCAACTCGACAAAGCGATTAGCCAAGCCGAAGTCTACATGCACATGGAGCCCACCATCATCGGTTACGGCAACCTGGCCAGCTGGTACACGTCGGTCGGCCGTCTCGACGACGCCCGCCAGCTGCTCGCCAAGGCCCAAGAGAAAGGGATGGACGGGCTAGTCATCCGCAGCGGTTTGTACGCCCTGGCGTTCCTGGCTGGAGATGACGCCGAAATGGAGCGCCAGGTCGCGTGGGCCACGGGGCGTCCCGGCGACGAAGACCAGATGCTCAGCACCCACGCCGAAACCATGGCCTACCGCGGGCAGATGGAAAAAGCGCGTGACCTTTGCCGGCGCGCCGTGGATTCGGCCGTGCGTGCCGACTCGAAAGAAACCGGCGCCCAGTGGTTCGCGACTCAAGCAATGCGTGAGGCTGAAACTGACAATCCCGCGGCGGCCCGCGATTACGCTGCTCGTGCCCTCGCTCTGGCCCCCGGGCGCTACGTGAAACTGTTGGCGGCGCTGGCCTTGGCGCGCGCCGGCGACACAGCGAAATCGAAGACCATGCTGGAGGCTGGCCGCAAAGCAGAACCGAGCAACACGGTGCTGAACGTCTATTGGTTTCCGGTCATCGAGGCTGCTCTGGATCTCAACCAGCAGCAATTTGCTCAGGCGATCACAGCGCTCGAGCCGACGCGTCCTTACGAACTCGGGGGAGGAGGCGCGAACATCATCTATCCCGCCTACATCCGCGGCCAGGCGTATCTGGCTCAAAAGGATGGTGCGGCGGCCATTGCAGAATTCCAGAAATTCTACGACCACGCCGACCTGGTTGGGAACAGCGTGCTGTCATCGCTCGCTCACCTGCAAATGGCACGAGCCTACGTCGTTGCCGGCAACAGCGTAAAAGCAAGAACCTATTACCAGGATTTTCTTTCGCTCTGGAAAAACGCCGATCCGGATATCCCCATTCTGAAACAAGCCAAGGCCGAGTACGCCAAGCTGCAGTGATTCGACGAGTAGCGCGCCGACTCCCCACTCCGCCCTGCGAGCAAATCGTAACTTCTGCTAACAGGTGTTTACCTTGCACGTGCCTCATTGTTTTTGTCCCCCCGATTGTGATAGAGGAAAGGGATGATTTTTCTGAGGAAATGGACACACAGCTTAACGGCAACACTGCTGATCGCGTTGTTGGGCGGGACCCTGCAGAACGCCAGTGCGGAAGATAACGGTCTCGAGCGCACGCCCGTTCTTGGCTGGAGTAGCTGGAGCTTCCTCCGCGAGCATCCCACGGCTGCCCAAATGAAAGCTCAGGCGCTCGCCCTGCATAATTTCGGATTGCAGGAAATTGGTTACCAATACGTAAATCTCGACGACTTTTGGTATCAGTGTCCGGGACCGCAGGGTCCGAACGTCGACGCTTACGGCCGTTGGATGACAGACGCATCGAGATTTCCGGCTGAGGGAGATACCGATGGCATAAAGGTGGTCGCTGACTACGTCCACAGTCTCGGGATGAAGTTCGGAACCTATGTTACGCCGGGTATTTCGAAGCAGGCAGTCAGCCGGAACACGCCGATTAAGGGCACATCTTACACGGCTGCCCAGATTGCCGAACCGTCCGTAGAGGAGAAAAACTACAACTGCAAGGGTATGGTTCGCATTGACTACAACAAACCCGGAGCGCGGGAGTATACGAATTCATGGGTAGAAATGCTGGCGGCGTGGGGTGTCGATTACATCAAAATTGACGGGGTGAAAAACAGCAACGCCGCCGACGTTAAAGCATGGTCGAATGCCATACGGCAAAGCGGGCGACCCATGGTCCTGGACGTTACGCAGGGGAACTTTACAGGTGCTATCGCCCCGACGTTGATGAAGTATGCCAATCAATGGGTATTCCCGCCCGACGTCGAATGCTATGAATGCGAAAAGGGTGGCAGCAGCTACCCGCTGACCACCTGGGCCAATGTTGCCAAACGCTTCAAGTACGTGGCCGAGTCGCAGCCATACGCTGGTCCCGGCGCTTTCAACGACTATGACTCCATCGAAGTAGGAAATGGCGGCAACGACGGGCTGACTCCAGTCGAGCGCCAGACTCAGATCAGCCTATGGGCTCTGGGAGCGGCACCCCTCATCCTCGGCGTCGACCTTACGCACCTCGACCCAACCGATCTGCAGAAATACCTGAAGAACTCGGCAGTCCTTGCCATTGACCAGGATTCGATCGCCGCGAAAAGAGTGCTCAATGCCGGCAACCATCAGGTGTTCGCCAAGAAGGAGCCGAACGGAGACGCGATCGTCGGTTTGTTCAACATCGGCGGGAAGGCGGAGGAAGTCTCGGTTCCAGCGCTCACCGTAGGTCTCGCCGAAAATAAAGGCGGCTATTCCTTACAGGACTTGTGGACCGGTGAGACGAAGAAGACGGGCAGCGCGATCAGTGCGGTTGTTCCGTCGCATGGGGTCGTCCTGTACCGCGTTACGGGACTCTAAATTCCTCGATTGCTGACAACCGGTCTGGACGGGCGGATTTCCGGACTTCAAGCATTCCAGCCCGGCAGCTAGAGAACTCGAAGCGGCTGGGACCACCGCAAAATACTCACTCTAGTCTTGCGTACCCTCCGTTCTCTTTCAAATACACGCTTGTCCGACCATGGTTATATTTAAGCCAGTAGGTGCCCTTGTCCGTTTCGATTCGATAGATCGAGCCTTTTCTGCCGCTGTTCCATGTGTTGTAAGGGCCACAATTCATGTATCGGTGATCGATATGCTGCACGACCAAATTGTGCTCTTGTGCCCAGGCTCTAATATCCTTGCTGTCAACGCTTTCTTGCCACGAAGTTATTAACCACGTTGCCAGCGCACCCATTACAAGGATGGCTATCGGGCCTTTGGAGGGGTATGCCTTCATATTGGCTAAGCGGCCCGTGCGGTACATCCAGAAAAGAACGGTTGCAAAGCTGATAATGAAAAAGAACAAGCCAAAGGGGTAAGGCATAGTTGGGAATCCTCGTGTGGTCACAATATCAAGGAGCTACCCCGATTCGCAGGTCACGGTCGTGACCTTGTGCGAGCCGCTGCCGGGGGTTTCTGAATCGGGATTTGAATCGGGATTCGCAACAATTACCGAAGCCAGAGCGCTCGTAGATGTATTTGAAGGCTGCCAGATCCCTTACCTTAACGTTGCGCAGTGTCAAAAGCGGCGGTCGGGGTCTGCGCCGACGATTTCCAAAGCCACTGAAAGGACTCGGCTGACCATTTCGTTTCTCATGGAACCGTGCTAACTGGACAACAACTCATGCACTGCCCGATAACCTTGATCGATCGCCTGGTCCGTGTAGGCAGCTGCTGCAGCATCGGAATTGGCGATGGTGATGCGCCCAAAAGGCCGGCGTGCGATGTCACACGGCCGCTTACCCTCCGGCCAGTCCGGATCCCACAGCGGGTTGTACTCGTATGCGTATCCGTGGGGCCAGCGATTGACCGTGATCGTCTCGATATCGCGTGCTGGGTCAAAGCCAGCGCTGCTCAGCACGCGGGCAAGTTGGTCGCGGATATTGCGCTCAAAAGTTTCAAAGGAAGTGGCCAGCAGATCATAGTGCCCCGCCCGCTGCTGCTCCCTGGCAGAAAGGCCGGGCTGGCACGGAGTGCGCAGCATGTGCACCAGAACCGGCTCATCCGGAGATTGTGGCGGTTGGTACTCGCCGATGTTCGGTGCCTGATCCAGATTCATCGACGTGTGATACATGCCCGGACAGGAAACCCCGCGAACTCCAAGCTTGTGAAATGCGGTCCAGTTGCGCAGACCCACAACGGTATAGACCAGTGGAACCTTCACTCCGTAATGCAGGGCTTCTTTCTGTTCGGCGGGCAAGTCGGGACAAAGGAACGGAATTACCATATTCCAGCACGCCAGGACAGTTCCCTTGGCGCGTACGCTGTACGCTTTTTGATCGCGTTCATACACGATCTCAACTTGTTTCGCGGAAGCGGAATCTCCCATGTGCCGGGCCAGCACGGCGGTGCTGTTCAGGCGCACGCGGACAGGAGAATCTCCATGATCCAACTGAGCGTAATCGATCTTGGTTGTCACGATATCCTCAGCCGTTTTCCCGGGAGCGGAACCGGGGATCAGTGACCGCACCAACATTCGGGCGATTGACGCGTTCCCGTCGGGAAAATGGAAGTGATATTCCTCTTGGGGTGTTACCTCGCCTAATGCGGTGAAGGTTAGGCCTTTCGACGGCACCCTATCGAGGCCCATGCCCTGAAAACCGGGAAAGCGGATGGCCCAGCAATCGAGCGCCGGAACAGCGTCGATACCGATACCGTACAGACCATGCGTGCGAGTTTGGTAAAAAGGAATGACGTCGGGATGAGCTTTGACAACGTTCAGCAGAAAATCCTTGTAACTCATTTTGGAGAGCCGGGCTTTCTTCTGCTCCTGCGGCACTCCTTCCATGTAGTCGATATTGGCGTCCTGAATGCGAACGATGTCCTGCTGAGCCTGAGCCGATAAAGGCGTGCGCGCCAGAAATTCTGCCCACTTGCCCGATGCGTTCCGCCGGCCGTAGAATCCCCCGGGCGCATTTGTTACCAGCCGCTCGCTTCCGAAAGTCTCTTTGTCGAAGAAATAGCCAAAACCAAGACCGGCGAAGGCTGGGTTACCGGCATACTTCTTTTCGAGCGCCGGAGGATCAATGCCCAACTCAGTAAGCAGTCCGCGGGCTTCTTTGCTGTATGGAAAAGGAGATTCGATAGCGACCGTACCACCATTAGTTAGCAGCATCCGACCCTCTAAATGCTGCTCATTCCTTTTGGCGTGTCCGCCGAAATCATCGTGATTGTCAAGAATGA
>JASHPL010000313.1 GCA_030038125.1 Candidatus Sulfotelmatobacter sp. | reverse complement strand
CGAAATGCGGTTCCGGGAGGGCCACCGATGGTTGCGCCGGCTCCGGCGACTTGGGGAAGGAAGAAGCGGGCCGCCACGCTGGAGAAGACCATGAGCGCCGAGAATCCGTGGATTTCAGGGACGCTTATGCGGCCGGCCCATCCGGGAATCTTCGAGTTGTGCCACTCAATCGGATAAGTGATCGGCGTGTTGCCGAGCACACTAAAGTCGAAGCCGTTGTGCGTGTACTTCGAGATCCACTCGCCGGAAAAGACCATGTACTTCCCGAATGCCTGTTCCAGTCCGGCGTGGAATTCATTGCGAAAGCCAACGCTAATCGGATTGGGCACCGGCGCGGTACAGACAAGCATCGGAGCGAGGACAGGGTTGGCGCAACCGAGGCTGGAAAGAACTAAGTTCTCATTAAAGGGAGATTCCAGGGTGCGGGCGTAGGAGAGGCGGAGGATCGTATTAGTTTGCTTGATGTTGTAAGCAACACCGAGACGAGGTTCGGCTTGCCGGCCAGTGGTGATCCCGTTGTACAGATCGCCGCGTAGCCCGAGGTTAAGAGACCAGTTTCCTTTGGTGATGTTGTCGCGCACGTAGAGGGCGAGTTCCTTCACGTCGGTGTGGCCGTTGAAGACATACGGGATTCCGCCACGGCTCAAGTCATACGGTGCCAGGAGTGGATTGTAAAAAGGGTAAAGAGCGGACGGGTACCCTGCCGTACCGGCACCAGGGGGTGCGACGGCGTTGCCGGGCGCGTTCGGGTTGGCAGCAGTGTTGGCCTGTAACGTTCCCGTCAGGCCGGGGCAGTCTGCCGGAGTGAGTCCCGGTACCGCGACCCACGGGTACGGGTTCACCGAAGATGTCCCGTAAATGTCGGTTATGCAGGGGGCATTGAAAGTTGGGTCGACGATCCCGATGGTATCGTCTTCATTGAGAAATGTCTGTTCGTAGGTGGCTCCCGCCTTGATTTGGTTAATCCCTTTAACGTAGGAGAGATCGCTTCGAAGTCCCGCGTTGGTGAGCGAGCGGTCTTGGCTCACGGACTGTCTTTGAAGACTTGGTGGGCCGAGGTCCGAGAAGGGATCGTTGCTGGGGT
The DNA here is from genome assembly GCA_030038125.1 of Candidatus Sulfotelmatobacter sp. Lineage (GTDB taxonomy): Bacteria > Acidobacteriota > Terriglobia > Terriglobales > Acidobacteriaceae > Sulfotelmatobacter. Next base: position 15,964 of record JASHPL010000313.1, on the reverse strand, counting down.
AGTAGTTGTAACCGTCGCGCCGTACCCATGTGCCCAATGTGAACACAGAGTGGGTATTCAGAACATGCGTCCAAGAGGGAGCGATGTTAAACGAGCCGATTTTCGAGCGTTGATCGTTCGGTCCGACGACCTCACCGTTTGGGCCAACGCCACCAAGGGCCATTTGCGGTTCGATCCCGAATAATCCGATCCACGGCGTCGCGTTTTCGGAATCCAGATTATTTGGCGTCTGGAACCAGCTTCGGTTGTAACCGAAGTCCACGTGGATCGAGTCAATCGAAGAAAACTGATAGTCCACGCGATCGAAAAGGTTCTCTTCATTGCCCTTGTCGTGAAATACTGCAAATTCAGGTGGGTCTAGAAAACGGCCGGTATTCATGCCGCCTGCGGAAATGAAGTTTCCCCAGGTCTTTCCTCCATAAGCAAGATTGGCATCTACCATCGATGTGCCAAACGAGCCATAGGAAGCGGTCACACTACCATGAGGTGTAGTCACGCCCAACCCTGAGCGCGTGGTCGCAACGATCACAACGCTAGTCTTGCCCCCGTATTCTGCCGGGGGCGCTCCGGAAATCACTTCCATGGACTGGACCGAATCTACGGGAAGCTGGTTAGAGAAGACCTTACTTTGCTGGTCAGTAATCGGCTGGTTGTCGATGCTGAACGAGTTCGAGGCGTGGTCGCCGATTCCGTGGAACAGCCCGTTGGAATCAGCAGCGATTCCAGGGGTAGACAGTGTAACCAGTGAACTCAATCCTGATGTCGTGCTCTCTAAGGGAAGCTTCTCGAACAGATTCCTATCGATATCGGAGTGGAAGGTGGGATCGTTTTCGATCAGGTCTCCGGCATTGGCCTCAACCGTGACCGTTTCCCTGGAGCCAGTCACTTGAAGACTGATATTGACGCTTGTGGGCACTACAGATCGGACCTCCACATCACGCACAACTCCAGCGAATCCCGCGGCATTCACCGTCATGTGATACGGATTAAATGGAACGTTTGAAAAACTGAAGTTGCCCTTACTATCTGTGGTCGTGGTCCGTTCATACTGGCTGACCAGGTTACGAATCTCGACGCTAGCCTTTGGAACCACAGCCCCGGTCGGGTCGGTGACCGTTCCACTGATGGAACCCCAATTTCCGGCTTGTCCACAAATCTGAGGAATAGCAAAACATAGAGAAGCAACCGTTACCAAAGCCGCAAGATGCGACTTCCTAAATGAAGCCTGCATGAATTCCTCCCGAAAGATGAAGAGATTAGGTCCAGCCAAAGAGACAAGGACGCGGTCGCGCAGCTAGACCGGTCCTTAAGGTTGACTGAAAGTTGATCTCTAGAGAGCGGGAGGTGGACGAACCGTGAGGGCAAAGGATATAAGCCGCTGTTTAGCCGAGACCACTTCCGCTAGCACAGTGGCGAGGACCAGAGCGAAAACGGTGCTCGGAAGCGTTGGCGCGGAAGCGGGGGAAGCAGAATGCGCGACGACGCAGATCGTACACCGGGCTTCGTCGCTCGAACTGGAATGCTGATGTACAGCAAAAATCAAACCCGACGACAACATCAGCAACAGACAGACGCACGCTATCGGCTTTAAGCCTGATCGCATGAAAGCTTTCCAGAAGAAATAGTGAATCGAATCTACACCGAAATTGGGACTGACCGCAAGGGGCTTGCCGCTCGTCCTTCCTTTACCTGAAGTGAACCAGAGATACCTCAACAGCCGCCTTTCGGTGCACAACTCGAACGCGCATCGTCTCGATCATCCCACGCGGTTCACTTCGACCTGGATGAAAGCTTCGGTGGCGATGGCGCTTGGCCTGGGCGTACTTTCGTGGCCCAGAGCTAGCATGAGGGAATTTCACCGGCAATGTCGCTTTCCTAGATGAACGGGGTTGTAGAGCAACCAAGCCACTAGCCCTGTTACTAAATCACTGATTAAGGAGATTACCATGCTGAGAATTTCTGCGGGCTACATTAGCCGAAAGCTTACAACCACCTTCACTCGACCGTTACTCACGACGTTGGCAGCCCTTGTTGTGCTGCCAGTTGCGTTTGCACAAGTAAGTGGAGTGAATTTGAAACTTGACAACCCCGGCGACCCAAACTTCAATCAGTTGCTTGGCATCAACAACGGACGGGTTATCGCCGGCTACTTCGGGGATGGCTCAATCGTTGCGAATAACGGATATGTGCTGGTTCCTGGGGATCACTACTCGAAAGAGAACTACACCAACCTGCCGTCCGGTGACTTTGCCACAGAGACCCAGGCGATCGGCATTAGCAACAATCAATTTGTGGCGATCGTGGGATTTTACACGGACCATAAGACCGGTTTTACCCACGGCTTCGTGGACGCTAATAATACGCTGACGACTCTCGACGACCCTGCCGGCTTGTCGCCGCACGTCACTGCACCAGCTCAAAATCTGCTCGGCATCAATGATAACGGAAGGGCGGCTGGGTTCTGGACCGACAACGACGGCCACGAGCATGGGTTTGTGGTCACGATCAACTATGCCTCGCCCACTAAATCGACGTTCACAGAGATTGCACCATCAACTTTTGCCGGCGCGGTAGCAACCCAGGCCAGCAACATCACCAACAACAACGAGGTCTGCGGATTCTGGACGGATGGGAGCGGCAACAATCACGGTTTCTTTGGACGTGTGGGGGAGTCGTTGTATACGTTCAATGTCGAAGTCGGCGGCGTGACTGCCACCAGTACGACACCGTTCGGTTGCAATAACAATGGTGAAATCGTCGGCACGTTCACCGATGGCAGTGGCGAACACGGTTTCCTCTATGCCTTCGGAGCATACTTTCAATTCGATTATCCGGGTTCGTCGCAGACTGCGGCATTTGGCGTCTCGGGTACGACCATCAACGGCATCAACGACTTGGGTGATTTCGTCGGTTTCTATTCCGACGGCACCAAAGTGAACGGGTTCGCACAATTGGTTCAGGGACCATTAAAGGCTGCTGACGGGACTGCTGCCGCCAAGGTAGCGAGGCCACGCGAGTAGTCGGCAGGATTGCTTGAAGGCTCGTGGCTGGCGACGGTACCCTTCGGGCAGGTTCTTAAGGTCAGTTACGTTGTTCAAGGATGCCAAACGGAAAAGGCCGGTCATGATCCCATGATTGGCCTTTCACTATTAGTGCACAACCCGGCCCCCTCGGAAGAAGGGGCGCCGCGGTGTTCGCACAAGACAAAAGACACATTGCCGCCGTCTTGGGTCAGGGTAAGGCGATGAAGACTGTGAAAGCGCTCCCGCCTGGATTCTCGCTTCGACATCAAAGTTCGCCTGCGAGCTTCACTGCACGACAAGGCCCTTCGGGGGAGCGGGGAGTTATCTTCTTCTTTCTTTTCCTGGCGCGCCCCCGCTCGGCTTGGCTCAGGGCAGGCTCTGAAGGATCGCGCGTTTAGCGGGGCGCCATTTGAGAGTTTATCGGATGAAGGAACTTGCTCCGGACATCGTTGCCATGCCTTTCAAAAAGCCTTTTTATTGACTTCGATTCACTGGAAGCTTTCCAGTCACTTTCCCGCATAGCTTCGCCCAGCTAGAACTGATGTAGTTATGACTCACGGACAATTGGTGGAGAGAGCGGTGCGCTGGCTGCGATGGTATCGCTGCGGAGTGGTGCTTTCGGAGCAGGCTTGCGTAAGCGGAGAGATGCCGGATGCGATCGGCTGGAAGCGGGCGTGCCACTCGGTGCTGGTGGAGTGCAAGGTCACGCGAGCTGATTTTCTGGCAGATCGCGCCAAGCCATTCCGTCGGAGGCCCGAGAAGGGAGTAGGCAGCGAGAGATTCTATCTGATGCCGCCGGGTTTGGCAAAAGTGGAAGAACTGCCTCCAGGTTGGGGATTGCTCGAGCTACGTCGGGGACGCATTGAGATGGTACAGGCCTCGGCAAAGAATCTGCGGAGCAAGACGGGGTTTCGCTGCGAGATGAATCTGTTGCTGGCGAGCCTGCGGCGCGTAGAAGTGCGCATCGAACCGCAGAGCATTACCGACTTTCTCAAGTGGAAGAATCGGATGGCCGAATACAACCGCGGCACGTTGCCGGAAGGATTGACAGGCGTCGAACAAGAGGTGAATGTCTTTCTGCGGGGTGAGATTGGCGGCTGAGCCGCTCCAGACTTTCGGCGAATTAGGAATTCATTAAGTTACAAACGGATGTACTGGCTTTCCGGCTTAACCCTAACGCCCTTTTGGTTTGTCGTAGGATGGCTCATCGTTCCGACTTGGAGCCACTGCGTACGAACTGAAGCGAGTTTGTCGCCGCCGGCGTGGGGGGTCTGTATCTCGGTCGATGGCTCTGCATCGAGCAATGCGGGAGGATTATCAGCATGATTATCGCCATCACAACTCCCGCCGGCCTTCCATCGCTTTCAGCATCGTGATCTCATCGGTATATTCGATGTCGCTGCCGACCGGAATGCCCATGGCGATGCGAGTCACTTTCACTCCGCCGCGGCGCAGTTGCTGGGAGAGATAAACCGCGGTGGCTTCGCCCTCCACCGTTGGATTCGTAGCCAGGATGACTTCGTCGACGTTTCCGGAGTCGACGCGTGAAATAAGATTGGCAAGGCGCAACTGGTCGGGACCGATGCCGTGCAGCGGCGAAATCGCCCCATGCAAAACGTGGAAAACCCCATTGTAGTGTTTGGTTTTTTCGATGGCGGCAATGTTGGTGGGTTCTTCCACGACGCAGACGATGCGTTGGTTGCGCGTGGGACTCGTGCAGTAGACGCAAGGATCGACGTCGGTGATGTTATTGCACACGGAGCACAGGCGAAGATTGGCTTTGACGTCGCGGACGGCTGTGGCGAGGGCCTCAGCATCTTCATCACTCGAGCGCAGAATGTGAAAGGCCAGACGCTGCGCGCTTTTCGCGCCCACACCGGGGAGCTTCCTCAGCTCATCGATAAGGCGCGACATGGGCTCGGCAAATTTGGACATTCGAGGGAATAGTTTAGTCGCGCTCGAGATCCTTTGCTACGCCTCGCTGCGCTCGCCTCCCGTCTGAAGCCGGAGGTCTATCAGAAGCGGCTCCGCTCAGGATGACAATGGAATGAACCCGCAATATTCACAAACCCGGAATTCCCATGCCGCCCAGCATGCCGCCAAGTGTGGACTGCATGAGCGCGTCGACTTTGCGGCTGGCTTCATTGATCGCTGCGAGGATGAGATCTTGCAGCATCTCGACATCGCCACTTTTGACGGCTTCGGGATCGATCTTGAGACTCAGTAATTGCTTGCGGCCATCCATTTTGGCGGTGACGGTGCCACCGCCAGACGAGGCTTCGACAATGGTCTCCTGCATTTTCTTCTGCAGGGACTCATACTGAGCCCGGGCTTTGGACATCAAGTCTTGCAGATTGAATCCACCCATAGAACCTCAAAGTTTCATGTTTTGGAAGTTTCAAGCTTTCGACGTTTCGAGGAATTTGCAGTGTGACGGACTGACAATCGCATTTCAGACCCTGAAACTGTGTGGCCTCCGTAACCTTGAAGCGCTGAAACTTTGAAACCTGCTTTTATCTCTTTCCCCGGTAATCGATCACGGTGCGGATTTCTGCGCCGAACTTGTCCCGCATACGGCGAACAACTGGATCCTGTTCGGCACGGCTGCGGCCGCCAGCGCCCGACGCGGAGCGAACGGCTCCATTGCCGCTGTTCTCTGTGGTGGAAACGGCCGCCCCGGGAACGATTCTCAACTTGACAGCGCGGCCAAGCACTCCGCTGGCAGCCGCGATCGCGATGCGTTTGGCTTCGGACCCTAGCGACATGTCGACGACGGTTCGTGATTCCGTAACTTTGATGACTAATTCGTTGCCCTGGACACCCCATTCGCCGGCGGAAAGCATGGAGACGAGGACATGCTGATTGTTTTCCGACAGAGCTTGAAGGACTGCGGCCTGCAGGCTCTCGAATTCGTTCGAGTGCGTGGAGGACGGCAGTTCCAGATTAGCCGACGGTTCTGAGTCAGACATGGACTCGGGCTGGGCGGTTGCGCGTGGAGCGGGGGAAACGTAGTTCGGATTGCTGCGATCGGGCGCGGCAGAACCAAGGATCACGGGTTCGGCCTGGCTCGAGGTGGCGACGATACGCGGACCAGGAGCGGCAGAGGGCACGGTGTCTTCCTGCCGCGGAGTGGTTTTGCGGGCAGAATCGGCGGCGAAGGGGGAGATGTAATCTGAGCGCGCAGAAGGCGGTTCAGAATGTCTCGTCTCAACCCCGCGCGAAGCATGGGTGACGATTGTTGGCTTGGCTTGCGGTTTCGTCCCATTCGATGTCGTAGCGCTGGCGACGTCGCTTAGTAACTGCTCGATCGGCAGAAGTCTCTGCGCGTGCGCCATTTTCAGCAATCCGAGTTCAAGATGGAAGCGCTGCTCCTGCCGATAGCCGAGCTCGCTGTGAGTGCGGAGCATAATGTGAAGATGGCGCGTGAGATCTTCTTCACTGAATAGTTCAGCAATCCGGTCGACTCGGGCACGTTCTTCGCCGGAAATTTGGAGAAGGGAAGAGTCTGCTCCAGCAACCTTGGCAACAGTGGCGTTGCGCAGGAAACGGACCATCTGGCGGGCGAAGTGCGTCGGGCTGTGGCCTTCGCTGATGAGATGATTGGCTTGAGCGAGGACTTCGTCGCTCTTGCCTTCCGAAACGGCTCGCATGATCTCTTCCAAAATGTGTGCGGGAGCGGCGCCGACCAGATCGCGAACCGATTCTGCCGTCAGCTTTCCGCTGGAAGAGGCGATGGCTTGATCGAGGATCGAGAGCGCGTCGCGCATAGAGCCGTCGCCGGCTTCGGCGAGCAGGGCGAGGGCGTCGTCATCGGCCTCGATCTTTTCGCGGGCGAGGAGGTCCCGGAGCTGGCCGACAATGTCGTCAAACTTCACGGCACGGAAGCTGAAATGCTGGCAGCGCGATCGGATCGTCTGGGGAATATCCTCGGGCTGCGTGGTGGCGAGCATGAAAACGATGTGGTCCGGCGGCTCTTCAAGAGTTTTGAGCAGGGCGTTGAAAGCGGCGTCGGTGATCTGATGGGCTTCGTCGAGGATATAGATTTTGAAACGGTCGCGGGCGGGGCGATAGCGCGCCGCCTCGCGTAGTTCGCGGATTTCGTCGATGCCGCGGTTGGTAGCGGCGTCGATCTCAATCACATCGACGGAGTTGCCGGCGCGAATTTCGGTGCAGGATTCACAGATTCCGCAAGGCTCGGGAACCGGCTTGTCCTTGGAGCGGCAGTTCAGCGCCATTGCGAGGATGCGGGCGACGGTAGTTTTCCCAATGCCGCGATGGCCGCTGAAGATGTAGCCGTGAGCCGTGCGTCCTTGCTCGATCGCGTTTTGCAGAGTACGGGTGACGTGCTCTTGTCCGATGACCTCGGAAAATTTTTGCGGACGGTATTTGCGGGCAAGAACGATGTAGCTCATGAGCCGAGACTACGATTATACGTGATCGAATAGCGCCGGAGATGATGTTGAAATGGCCGACAAACAGCCACTTCCAAGCTTGCTATGGGTCGTTGGACGCGATACGCTGGTGCGGCAGAATTTGTGGCGAATTGCGGCTGGAACGATGGGTCTCAAGCGTAGCCGCGGAGGAGGGTGCTGATGCAGCTGAAACTGACGAAGCGAACTGTTGACGGAATTCTAGTAATTACATGCAGTGGGCGGATTGTATTTGGCGACGAATCGTCGCTGTTGCGCGAGGATGTGCGCACCGCGATTCAGGACGGCGCGAAACGCATCGTGCTGAATCTGGGTGACGTGAACTACATCGATTCGGGGGGGTTGGGGACGCTGGTAGCTTTGCAGACGACCGCACACAATGGGGCGGCGACCATTAAGCTTGCGAATCTGACCAAGCGCGTCGGAGACCTACTGCAAGTGACGAAATTGCTGACGGTGTTTGACGTGCGGGATTCGGAGCACGAAGCACTCGAATCGTTTCGGAAAGAAGCGGCGGCCTGAGGGAATGTGTAGGCCCGGACCCCTCCCGCGCGGGGGCGGACGAGCGAAGCTCGCCGGGATGAAGACTGCGAGTGGCTCCGACAAGAAAACGGCGGAAACAAGCGGCACGGAAACCAAGCCCGAACCTGCGCCTACGCATCGAGCGGACGATTCGCTCGATTCCACGCGGGAAAGTTTCGACCTATGGCGGCGTGGCGCGGGCCGCAGGATTTCCCGGAGCCGCGCGGCAAGTGGCTGCGATCCTTCGCAACGGTTTTGCATTGCCCTGGCAACGGGTCTTGGGAGCTGGTGGCGAGATCAAACTGCGCGGTGATTCCGCCATCGAACAACGCCTCAGGCTGGAAGCCGAAGGTGTGCGCTTTCGCGGAAAGAAGGTGGATATGAAAGTGTGCGAGTGGAAGCCGCAAGGACGAGGGAAATAGAAGTGGCCTTCAGTTGTGCATGCGGTCGTTCGTGCGGTTCAAGTCAAAGATACCCCGTCGCTTCGGGTCCTCTTGGAGCAGGTTTTATCTCGCCCAAAACGGCGGAAAAGGCACGAGGGCTCGTGTTCGCCGAGCTTCTTTCATCACGAAATGCCGGCCAGTTTCTCTTCGTAACTGATCAATGCAGTCACCTATACGACACGAACCTGCCGGGGCAAGTTCACGGGCGATTGTGGTCCTTCCAGTTCCGGGCGATCCGCCAATGATGATTAGCATCGAGGATTCCGCCAAGATGCTATCTTTTATTTCTTAAATTTCTCGTCGATTTCAACCTGATATCCGGTGACCAGTTTGTTGGTTTCGTTGGCCATTCCCACGACCGCCATCAGTTCCTTGAACATGGCATCACTCATGCCTTTCTTCTGCGCCGAGACGGTGTGCGAGGCGATGCAGTAGTTGCACTGGTTGGTTACGCTGACCGCGATGTAGATCAGTTCTTTCGTCAGCGGATCGAGTGCCCCCGGAGCCATAATCTGCTTGATCGATTCCCAGGTGCGCTTCAGGGTGGCAGGGTCGTGGGCCAGAGCCTTCCAGAAATTATTGATCCAGTCGGTCTTGCGCGTGGCCATGATGTCGTCATAAACGGCGCGGACTTCCGGACCGGCATCTTTGTACTCGATGAAGCCGAGAGTGGACATGCGATCTCCAGTTTCAAAGTTTCAAGGTTTCGTGATTAATGAATTGATGATTGGTTAGGGTGGTCTTGATATGCGCCCGGTTCCCTGGTGGCAAAGATCTGCCCTTTCAGGCCCGCTTTTATACTCGAAACTTTGAAACTTGAAACTTCTATTTTGGCAATTCGCCGTTCAAAAGTTTTTCGAGCGACGCCGCAGCTACGCGCACGCCCACATAGAATTGGCCGAATAAGGCATACACGGCGCTGACTTCGTCGAAGCGCATTTCGTAGATCAGTTTCTTGAAGACCAGCGGATCGTCGGCAAACAGATCCACGCCCCACTCCCAGTCATCGAAGCCAATCGATCCAGTGATGATCTGTTTGACTTCTCCCGCGTAGCGGCGGCCAACCAAGCCGTGCTCATTCATCTGACGGGCGCGCTCTTCAATCGGTAGCGTGTACCAGTTCTTTTCCTCCCCGCGGCGGCGATCCATCGGATAGAAACAGACGTAGCGGCTAGCCGGAATCTCGGGAAACAGTCGCGGATGCATGGCTTCTTTGTGCCGGTTCAGTTTGCATTCGATCTCAGCCTTCCATTGATCCGAGTGCGGCTCGATGCCTTGATCGGTGAGTTCTTTATAGATTTTCAGCGTCGATTCATAAAGGCCAAGCTCAATGATGGAGAGATAAGAGGTTGTAGGCTCGAGATAGTCGCTGAGACGCAGGTTGGCGAGGATGAGTTCGGCCTGATTGAGATCGGCGAACGAGTTGCGGAAGTGAATAAGCATCAGGTCACCTTTGTGACCAATGAGCGAGTAGAGCGCCGATTGGCCGGCGGAATTCTTTTCCATCGGGGAGAGCGCTTCTTTCGCTTCTTTCGCAATCAACGATTTGTCGGTACTTGGCAGCGCTCGCCAGGCGGAGCGGCGGAGCCGCATCATCTGATGCAGAACGCTGTACCCCTCGGTGGTGAGCGGCACGGCCGGAATATCGCTTGCGACTTGCGGACGCGGAGGATGGGCGGTGGTCATGCAAAACCCTCTTTTCAGCGTGACGCGGACGTCTGGGAGGCGCGGGCAAGGCTAAGCTGGACAGCTTTTCGCCGACCCGCGCCAGCGCCACACGTTGCAAACTGATATTGTACGCGGAACGGCGCCGAGGCGCGGGCTGCGATATAAATACGAGCATGAGAAAACCGCCGGCAATCCTGGCTGCTCTTATCTCACTGTCTCTGGCAGCGCTGGCGCAGGGAAAACGGCTCTGGGTACTGCGTGCGCCGGGAGAGATGGTCGAGTACGATCCTGTGACATTTGCGACGAAACAGACGGTCAGAGTTCCTGCGGAAGCACTGCAGTCCCCGCAAAGTGTCCAGGTGAACCGCTTGGGGCAGATTCTCTTCGCTCCTGCGGTGTCACTGCCTCTGGCCGACAGCGATCTGAATTCTCCGCACAAGGTCTGGTTCTGGAACGGACGCACTGCAGTGACTATGGATCTTGGTGTAAGACGAGAAACCGCGGAAATGGGATCGAATCAGCTCATCACTGAGACCGCACCGTCGGTTTTTCTGTCAATGGATGGAACACATCTGTATTGGTTTTCCAATCAAGAGCGGCGATTGCAACGCGAAGATGTGGACTTGTCGGTTACGACCATGTGGCAGGCTTGGCAGACTGATTCGAGCGGAACGGCTCGCGAAGACCTCGCGAGTGTGAAATTACCGGAGTGCGGTTGTCCAACCGGGGCCTGCGAAGAAACGTGCCCGATTGATACAGTATCGGGGCCTGCAAATGGCATTGGAGATTTCTTTCTGACCACACCGTTTGTGGCGGGCAAGGATCAGCCCGTGTTTAAGCTGAGTACGCAATATCGGCAAAGCGGCGGCAAATGGGCAGAAACACCGCTGGTCGAGCCTTTGCGGCGGGTTCTGGACGCAGATTCCGAGGGAGATGCCATCGTCGAAGCGATTCCCGACACCGGATGCTGCGGCTGGGCGAATCAGAGCGACGATCAGACGATTTTTCTAATGAATGGGAAAAAACAAGTGGTGTTTGATGAGTTGGCCACATACAAGAATCCGGATTACGACGTGAGTTTTTACACGTCGAATGCGCAGCTGTCGCCGGATGTGAAGTCGGTTGCCATGACGATTGTCGCAACTACGGAGCCGAACCAACCGATCCAGCTGGCCGAGCAAGGACAGGCGAATCCTGAAGAATCCAGGCAGATTCGCAAAGCACTGACCGAGGTACCCGCGGTCGAAGTGAAGGTATTAGAGGACATGGCACGGAAGATTGCATTCTTGCCGCACGCCGTGCTCGTGGGCTGGATGAGCGACAAAGAGATTCTTGTGGTCGAAGATCATGCGCTCGTGCTTTACAACACCGGAAGCACAATGCGGAGAAAATCTAATGTACGGGTACAGGATGCGGCGACTGTGTTCCTAAGATGATAGTGTGTGGGAAAAGCGGAGGCTTAGCGCTGCTGCCAGCAGGGAGCCGCGTTGCCTGCTTGTTGTTAGGGCACGATTATTGATTGCTGCAGACCTAATGCTCTTAACGAAGTCCCAAGAAGCAGATTCCAGGCAGTGCCTAGAATGGCTCAGACTCGCGTAAAGCCGTCCGCGCTCCACTCTTCCGAGCCGACGCCGTTGTGTACGAAGAACAACCCCGAGGGATCATATCTCTTTTTCACCGACGCGAGCCGGGCATAGTTGTCACCCCAGTAGGAATACTGCCAGTCTTCCTGGAAGAAATTGCTTTCTGACAGATACGAGCCGCCATTTGGCACAAGAGAGCGCAGCTCGTTCATCGAGCGATGAATCTGGTCGCGAGATTTTCGCGCTCCCGCGATGTCTGGCTCGTGGCCACGCACCCCGGGGTAGCCGCCCGCACCATTCGCAATGATAGCCAGAGCAAATGCGTCCAGCACCGCAGGATTGGTCGCCGTGTCTCTTGCGGCCTCAATCGCGTCAGAGGGCCCGCCTCCGAGCCCCTTGTTAAAGTGAAGTTCGATCGAGTTGTAGCGCGAGCCGGCAAACAGCGCGTCTGCCAACCGCTCTCCGGAATTGTTGTGGAGAAGCGCCGCCGGCAGCCAAAGCGATTCGTAACCATAAATGGTCCAGGCGACCTGGCCAGCATCACCCGTCCACCACGCGTTAATGGGACTCGCACTCGGGCGCGGGTCGGAAACAAAGACATCTTGATGTTGCTGTTTCCTCCACTCTACATCCCACCAGTGTCGGGCGGGCATGCTGCCCAGGATCATCTCGGGCTCGATTGTGTAGAGACCTGGCGAGCGACTGATCCAGTCGAGGAAAGGCTTCCACACTTTCTGCGCTTCTTCCGTGCTCAATGCTTGCGACACCATGCTGATCTCGAGCACGTTGTTGCCGCCAACGTGCGCCTGCTCGCCCCAATGGTCGTTGAAAAGATGATCGCTATAGAAGTTGACAAAGTAGAGCAACAGGCTGCGAAATGCGTCGTCCGACGAAGCCTTCACTCGGAAAAGGGCACCGCCCCAGAACTCAGGAAGCTCGCGCACGCGCAGAGTCACTTTGGTCACCACACCGAACGTGCCCCCGCCGCCTCCTTTGAGCGCCCAAAATAGATCTGGATTCGTGCACGCGTTCGCGATCTGGACCTTCCCGTCAGCGGTTACAACCTCAGCTTCGAGCAAACCCGCGCCCGCCGTACCGTAGTGTTTGGAAAAGCTTCCAAAGCCCCCGCTCTGCACTAACCCGGCAACTCCGACCGTCGTGCATCCGCCGCCCTGGACGTATGCGCCGCCTCTCGTTGTTACCGCATCATAGGCTTGCATCCAGATTGTCCCGGAACCACAAGTCACGGCGGGTTGTGGCAGTTGCTTGCCATTGCATCCTTGTGGAGTGAAACGTTTGTGCAAGGTGACGTCGTTCAGGTGCCGCGTCCAGATCAGCAGGGAATCCGCGGCATTCGACGTTCCCTGATAACTGTGCCCACCGCCCTTCACCACGAGGCGCAGATTGTTCTCTCGGGCAAAGTGCACCGCAGCCGCAACATGATTGGCATTTCTAGCGGCAACGGCGAATACGCTCGGCTTTGTGAACCAGGCATCGACCCATCCCAAAGTTTGCGTCAGTCCCGGCTGGTCGCCGACATAGTATGGATTTTTGATGTTGGCGATAAGGCTCTTGCAGGCGCTGCTGTTGGTGTCCTGTATGCACGCTTCGAGGGGAAATTCTACAGGGATCAGGTTTCCCTCGATTTCGTCGTTGAGACGCTTCCATGCTGCCTTTGAGGGCCAGTCCGAATCCGACGGGCGCCGACGCCGGACGGCTTTGCGCGCAAAAAGTGAACGCGGCCACATGGGTACAAGGGCAGTCAGCCCCGATCTCTTCAGGAATGTTCTTCGATCCATGTTTCAACGATCCGGTGTTTCGTAGTGTAAAACACTCCATGTATGTATCAGTCTTGCCGAAGCGAGGCTTTATGCGAGTGATTTCGACTTTTTACGTGTCATGTAGAAGTAGATAGTTGGTGTGACAAAAAGCGAGAGAATCATGGCGATCAGCAGCCCGCCGATAACGGCGACGGCCAACGGTTGCAGCATTTCGGAACCGGCTCCGATCGCGAGGGCCAGAGGGAACATTCCCGCTACCGCCGCGGTGGCGGTCATCACGATGGGCCGCAATCTCCTGCGGCCGGCCTGAAAGATGGATTCTTCCTTGGTAAATCCCGCAGCCAGGAATTTCTCGTCGGCGTCGAGCAGCAAGATTCCGTTCTTGGCTACGATGCCGATAACCATAATCAGGCCCATGAATGACGACAGGTTGAAGGTGATGCCGGCAATCAGCAGAGCCACGAAAACGCCGGCGGTCGAGAGGATCGCCGAAATCAGAATTGAGATTGGGGCAGAGAAGCTGCGAAACTCGAAGAGCAGCACGAGAAATACGAACACAATTGCCATGACCAGCACGAGAGTAAGATCCCGGAAAGATTGCTGCTGGGTTTCATAGAGACCGCCATATTGGATGCGAATCGACGATGGCATATGCAAATCGGCTAGCGCTTTTTGTACATCGGCAATCGCGTGGCCCATATCAAGACTCTCAAGCCGCGCCGTGACTGCGACATAACGCTGCTGATTGTCTTGCAGAATCTCAGTTTGTCCCGGCAACTCGGTTATCGTTGCCAAAGAACCGAGATTGGCCAGTTGACCTCCGGGAGCAACCAGCATCGTGTCGTTCATGGCTGAAACGGAGGAGCGGAGTTCCGAGGGATAGCGGATGCGCACGGGATAAGGACGGTCATCAATCACGACCGGCTGCATGGCAGTTACGCCGTCAAGCATAGCTTGGGCTTCATCGGCCAGAGCTTGCGGGGTAAAGCCGACGTGCGAAGCCGCACTCATGTTCACCTGGTAAGAGACCGCCGGACCGCTGGTGGTGGATTCGATTCCGTTGTCGACATCGACAATCGGGTTGCGTCCTCCCACTTGAATCTTCGCGATCGCATCTGCGACCTGAGGTGCCCAGGTATCCAGCAATTTCGCATCGGGAGAAAACATCATAATGTCGATGGGCTGCGGAGCACTGGTGAGATCTCCGATCATGTCCTGCAACTTCTGCGTAAATTCCACCTCGATCGCCGGTTCGGTCTGAACAACTTTGGTTCGCACCTCGTCCATAATGGACCAAATGTCACGGCTGCGATCGGTTTTCAGATCGACGGAAATGTCACCGACATTGGCCTCGGTGACCGCCGCCAATCCCAGTTGGAGACCGGTTCGGCGGGAAGTGCTGGCCACCTCGGGAACCGAGTGCACGATCTGAACGATGTGCGTGATCATGCGGTCGGTTTCGGCCAGCGAACTCCCCGGCGGAGTGACATAATCAAGGATAAAGCTCCCTTCATCCATCTTGGGCAACAGGTCGGAGCCGATCTTTCGATAACAGACATAGGAGACGACAATTAAAACCAGGGTCAGAATCGGTACCCAGACCGGATGCCTCAGGCTGCGCCGAAACCATGCCTCGTAGAAGCGGATTACTTTGCCGAAGTATCCTTTCATCAATTGTTCTTCTTCGGCCTGCAACAACCGGCTCATCTCAATCGTGGAGCGCTGGCTCTCCATTTCGCTCGGAAGATAGGTCTGAACGTCCGGCGGCAAATCGTCCGTGGTGGGTGGCTTCTCCGCGGCACGTATTGGATTTCCACTGTCTTCTTTCTTGCGCAGAAGATAAAGGCAAAGGGTAGGCGTCCAGGTAAGCGCCAGTCCGAGAGATGTCAGCAAAGCCGAGCCAATCGTGATCGCCATTGCACGGAAGAAGACGCCCGTAACTCCCGTGATCGCGACCAACGGAAGAAAGACCACAATCGGAGTCAGGGTCGAGCCGACGAGCGGTACAGAAAGCTCGCGCAGCGTCATGGCGACAGCCTGAAATCTGCCTTCGCCCGCTTCGCGATGCAACGTGACATTCTCAAGAACTACGATTGCGTCGTCGATGATCAAGCCCACCGCGGCGGCCATGCCCCCAAGCGTCATCAGATCGAAGCTCTCACCGAGAAGCCTGAGCACGATGAATGTGATCAGCAGACTGATCGGGATGACCATGCCGGCGATGAAGGAAGTGCCCCAGTCCCGCAGAAAGAGAACCAACACAGCGGATGCCAGGATGAGGCCGATTATGATCGCGTCGCGCACGCTCTTAATCGATTGCCCCACGATCCAGGACTGATCGTAGAAGGTGCTGACGTGCACTCCAGGCGGCAGCGTTTTCTGCAAGCGGGCCATCTCGGCTTTCACCGATTCCGCAACTTGCATGGTGTTGCTGCCACGCTGCCGATTGATGTTGATCAGTACCGACGGCTTTTCGTTGGCTGTGACAATGGTGAAATGAGGCTCATAGGAAGC
>JASHPL010000312.1 GCA_030038125.1 Candidatus Sulfotelmatobacter sp. | reverse complement strand
GGTTGGTTGTCCTTTCCTGCATCTGCGCGTCCGCAGCTTGGGCCATGACGGCACAGGCTGACGACGAGAAGACTCCCCATCATCACGACACTTTGAACGAAACGCAGCTGGGCACGGTGCATTTTCCGATTTCCTGCACCGCATCGGCGCAAAAACCTTTCGAGCGCGGAGTCGCGCTGTTGCATTCGTTTTGGTACGAAGAGGCGGAGAAAGAATTTGTACACATTGCCGAAGACGACCCCGGCTGCGCCATGGCGCATTGGGGAATTGCGATGAGCCTTTGGCATCAGCTATGGAACGAGCCGGATGCGAAAGTGATCGCGCGTGGACTCGGCGAAGTGAAAGCCGCGGAGAAGTTGAAGGCGACGCCGCGCGAGCGAGCCTACGTTGCCGCGATCGGCGAATTCTATAGCCATTCCGACAAACTCGATCATGACGCCCGCGCCAAAGCGTATTCGGATGCGATGAAGAAAGTGTACGAGCAATATCCCGAGGATCACGAGGCCGCGACATTTTATGCCCTGTCACTGCTGGCCTCGGAGCCGCACGATGATGCAACCTTCGCCAATCGCAAGCAGGCTGCGGCGATTCTGGAGAAGCTGTTTGCCCTTGAGCCCGACCATCCGGGGGTAGCGCACTATCTGATTCACGCCTACGACAAACCGCAACTGGCCGAACTGGGGATTCCGGCGGCACGCCGCTATGCGCAGATCGCGCCCGCGGCGCCCCACGCTCTGCACATGCCGTCACATATTTTTGCGCGCGTTGGATTGTGGCAGGACGATGTTCAATCGAATCTGGCTTCGGTTGCGGCTTCGCGTAAATCCGCCGCCATGGGGATGGGCGGAGAAAGCCATCAGTTCCATGCGATGGATTTTCTTTTCTACGCGTATATGCAGAGCGGACGTGAATCTGCAGCCCGGGCGCTGATGGATGAAGTGAAGTCCATGCCCGAGGTGCAGGATATGTATGGCCTCGGCTTCGACCCGCATCTGGCGACGGAAGCTCACTTTTCCGCGCTGTATCCGCTGGAAATGCGGGATTGGTCGAGCGCAGCTTCGCTTGCGCCTGTAAACGTTCCTGGTACAGCGGAGGATTCGTTCACATATTGGGCGAGGGCCATCGGTGCTGCGCACCTGCATCAGACGGAAGAAGTTCGCAAGGACGTGGCCGAGATTGAGGCGATTCACGACAAATTCGTGACGGCGAAAAAAAATGATTTCGCTGAAGCGACAGACGACGATCTGAAGCAAGCCAAAGCATGGTTGGCCTTTTCGGTAGGCAAAGTGGATGACGCGATCGCGATTCTGCGCCCGATCGCCGATAAGGAAGACTCTCTGGGCGATGAGCCCCAAGGCGTTCCCACGCGCGAAATGATCGCTGAGATGCTGCTCGAAGCCAAGCGGCCGAAGGACGCTCTGGTGGAATATCAGACCGACTTGAAGCTGAATCCAAACCGGTTTAACGGACTCTATGGTGCGGCGCAGGCGGCGGAAGAATCGGGCAAGCAGGGCGCTGCGGAGGAATATTATGCGCTGCTGGTGAAGACCTGCGAAGGGGGGACCTCGACTCGGCCGGAACTGAGCCGAGCGAGGCAGTTGGTCGCTGAGAAGTGAACGTCTCGTGTTGCCGCCGAACGAACTTGCACATCGGGAGAACGACTGACGGTGGGTAGCGCCGTGCGATCCAACTAAAGCTCAAATGCTCTGGGAGGCGCAACCATGAAAGCAAGCGCCATCGGGAAACTATCCTTAGCCCTGATCCTTGCGAGCGGTGCGGCAAAGCCAATCCCTGTTCCGGCCGTGCACAGCGCAGCAACCTCGGCCCCCGCTCTGATCAATACCTGCCTGATCACGAACGACGTCGAAAAGCTGGCGAATTTTTACAAGCGTGTCCTGCAGATTGCCCCGCAAAAATCGGGGGACAACTACGTCGAGTTCCGGACCACTGCGGGGACCCTCGCCTTGTTCTCAGCCGACGCGCAAGAGGAATACATCCAGGGTTCCGCCGCCGCAGGACAAAACCGCAGCATAATTCTGGAATTCCGAGTCGCTAATGTGGACGCAGACTATGCGCGTCTGCGGGACATTGTTGACTCGTGGGTAAAGGGACCAACCACCCAGCCGTGGGGCACTCGCTCTATTTATTTTCGTGACCCCGACGGGAATCTTGTGGACCTTTTCATGCCTGTGCGGCTTCCGGGACAGGTCGGTCACTGAGACCGCTAGCCGGCTCCTAACAAGAGCAACTTGAACGCCAAAGCCGCCGTCATCGCCAAGGTCCCCAAAAAGGCATTCCACTCGCGATGTTTCAAGTACAGCTCCGCGGAGAAGCCAGCGCCCTCATTCTTGCCTGTGCGATACGCTGTCAGGCGCGGAAACAGTCGTGGGACGTGCTTCGCGTAATCATCAAACTCCGGGAACTGACTGCGTAGGAACTTTTCTTCATCGCGAATTACGGGGAGATAGATCGCAAAGAAAACTACGACCAGAGCCAAGCCGATCCACCAACTGCGGGCGGCAATGGCGAATCCCATTCCGATTAACAGAGAACCGAGATACAGTGGATTGCGTGTGTACGCGTAGGGTCCGGAAGTGGCCAGCGCTTCGTTCTTGTGGACATGGCCGGAAGCGAGTGCGCGGAGAAGCAGTCCGGGAACGACTGCGATGGCGCCAAAGCCGAGGAACCGCCAAGTCGGGTGGGCAAGCCAGAAATAAAAGATTGCAAACGCGAATCCCAGAGGGACGCGGATGCGGCGGGCTGTTTTCGGCCAGTTGATGCGCGACGCCTCAGCCACGAGGGATCCCCGTCGGAGGATTCGCCAGCAAATTACATGCAGCGTGCATAACGCTTTCGGCGCTGATCTCGAGCAAGCCTTCGTCGGGCTGGGGGCGACGCGAGTGCGTGGTTGGGCTGGATGGGCTGCGCAGCACGATGCTTCGTATTCCGTAGGGGCCATTGCGCGCGGGATCGGTAGGTCCGAAGATTGCGACGACGGGAATCTGCAAGGCGGCAGCAAGATGCATTGGCCCGGTATCTCCGCCAATAAATAGACTCGCCCGCCGCGTGAGCGCGATCAGTTCGGTGATGGAACACTTCAACGGCTTCGCCGCGCCCTCGCTGGCCGCTTCGGCAGCATGCGCCAGGTCTTCTTCGCCGGGGCCGTAATTGATAACGCAGGGCACGCGATTCGCAGCCAGATGTTTGGCGACCGAACCGTAACGCTCGACCGGCCAACGCTTCGCTCCCCATCCCGCGCCGGGATTGAGGATGGCAAAGCGGCAGAGACCAGGTTCCGCCAGGAATTCCGCGACTCGATTTTCGGCTTTACTGTCTTGAGGAAGCTCCGGCCTCGGCATTTTCAGGCGCCTATGCGTGATCGCTTCAACCAGCGACAAATTCTGTTCGATGACATGGGCTCCGCAAGTAACCACCGAACGCGAATACCACAAGCTGGCGGGAGACTCGCGCGGTTCGGCTGCGCCCCAAACCACTTGCGCTCCGGACCAGCGAGCCAGAATGGCAGAGCGTATCGCACCCTGCAAATCGACAGCAATATCGTAACGCGCGCTTCGAATGTCATTCCACACCCGCGCGATCTGCTGCCCGGTGGGGAGCGTGAAGAGCGATTTCTTCCAATGGCGCAAGTTGACAGTGTGTACCCAGTCGACCAACGGGCGATGCGGCGAGCGCGGTCCGCGGCGCGAGGCTTGAGGCGCGCATAACAACTCGGCCCAGCGTTCTTCGATGAGCCAGTCAATCATGGCTTGCGGAAAGGCATCGCGCAGGGCTCTCACGGCAGGGAGCGTGTGAATGACGTCTCCCATGGCGCTCAAACGCACAATCAGAATGCGCTCGATAGCGGACGGGTCGGCGCTATGTTTCAAGTGGTCCTCGGGGCCGGAGCGAACGAATCATATCGCTGGTGGAATGATTTTTGGCATCGCCGACGATCTCCACGCGGCCGCCGTGGGCGACGACCGCATCTCGCTCCGGAACGGACTCTGCGGAGTAATCGGTTCCCTTAGCCTGAATGTCGGGATGGATCTCATCAATGATGGCGCGCACATCAGTTTCCGGGAAAATCACGACGGCATCGACCACATAGAGCGCGGCGACAATTTCTGCTCGTTCATGCTCGGGAATGATGGGACGGCCCGGACCTTTCAGCACGCGCATGGATTCATCGGAATTGATGGCGACCACCAGTTTGCCACCCAAGGCTTTGGCGGCGGTGAGATAACGGACGTGGCCCACGTGCAGCAGATCGAATCCGCCGTTGGCCAATATGATTCGCTTGCCTGTCTTCCGCCATTCGGCGACACGCCCGCGGAGCTCGGTACGAGTCAGAAGTTTGATGGTTTTGTTCAATGTTCGCTGAATCTTCGGGTAAACACCTTTCTAATGCGATCGGGTCGCAGGCGGAGACTGATCGATCGCCCGCAATAATTCCTTCTGTGACACGGTAGCCGTGCCGCGCTTCATGACGACGATGCCACCTGCGTAGTTGGCGAGTTGAGCGGCTTCTTCGGTGGTCGCGCCGGCGGCCAGAGCGGCGGTGAAGGCAGCGATAACGGTGTCACCGGCGCCCGTGACATCGGTGACCTGGTCTGAACCGAAGATCGGGATATCCACCGGCTTATGCTGGGTGTCGAAAGCGACCATGCCATCGCGCCCCCGGGTGATGACCAGCGATTGCAATTTCAGACGCCGCATCAATTCTTTCCCGGCGCTGAGGACTTTGCTCCAGTCCTGGCCGATACGGATGCCGAGAGCCTCTTCGACTTCCGGTTCATTGGGAGTGGCGGCGGTGACGCCGGAATATTCGAGCATGCGGTAACGGGAGTCGAGAATGATGGGCAGTGAGTCAAGCTTGCCTTTTTCACGCAGCGCGGTGACCAGCGGCGGCGTAGCCGCACCGTATCCGTAATCGGAGACGAGCAGGGCATCGGAAACGTGGGCGTAATTGCGCGCGGCGAGATAGACTTCGCGAATCAAATGTTGATTGGGCGATCCCTGGGGCTCGCGATCGACGCGCACCACTTGCTGGCGCGCTGTGTGCGTCATGCCGGCGAGAATGCGGGTCTTGGTAACGGTTATGTAGTTCTTGTCTTTGAGCACACCACTGATGGGGATGTGCTTATGGCGGAAATGTTTCACCAGTAGGCGTCCAGGTTCGTCGTCGCCGACAATACCGACCGGAAGCACATTCACGCCAAGATCGGCGAGATTGTTGGTGGCATTGGCCCCGCCGCCCGGCGTGACCGAGCGCTCGCGGTGCTTGAGAATGAGTACGGGCGCTTCTCGCGATACACGCGAGATCTCGCCGAAAACAAATTCATCGGCAACGAGATCCCCGAGGACCGTGACGGTGATGCTGGGGAACGCCTCGACAATCTTCCGAAGCCGGTCCGTTTCCTTAGAGTGCTTGGTCATCATCTAGTTTCGAGACATGCAGATTTTCTCATGACTGACACTTGCGTTCTGCAATGGTTCGGAGCATGGTATCGAGAACTTTAGCGGATTCGACCAGATCCATACGAACCGGCACCACACACAGCGGCCGCAACGAGGAAAAATGAAAGCCGAGATTGATCGCATCTTTTTCCGTGGTGACGAAGCCACCGGCCTCACTTTTCTGCTTGAGCGCTAGCAGTTCGCGAATGTCCTGTTCCGTATAGGGATGGTGATCGCGATAAAAAGCTTCGGCCGCCGGTTCAATGTTGGCGGCGCGCAGCTGCAGGACAAAACTCTGCGGGCGAGCGATTCCGCAGAAAATCACGGGCTGTGGAGGAACGTCTTGCGGCACGATGCCTCGACGCACGCGCCAGACCAGTTTCCCATCGAGTGGGAATAAATCCGCCGAGGCGCCGCTGGCAAGAACCACGGCGTCGGCGCGGCGCAACGAATCCATCGGCTCGCGCAGACGGCCAAAGGGCAGCAAATGGTCGCTGGCATCCTGGGGCGTAACTAGAACGATATCGAAATCGCGAGCCAGGCGACGATGTTGGAAGCCGTCATCGAGAAGGTGAAGCTGCGCGCCGAAGTTGGATTCGACGAATCTCCCCGCCGCATAGCGATCTTCGCCGACAACGACTGGAACTTGCAGCTTGCGTGCGATAAGGAGGGGCTCGTCGCCAAATTGCTCCGCTAGTCCTCCGGGATCGACCAGCAGCACGCCGCGGGATCTACGACCGTAGCCGCGCGACAGAACGTCGAATTTGACTCCTCTCGCCTTGAGCATTTCGCCTAAAAGAATCACGAAAGGAGTTTTTCCCGAGCCGCCGGTCGAAAGATTGCCAACGCTGATGACTGGTCCCTCCAGGCGGCGCGGCCGAAGGATTCTGTGGTCGTAGATTGCATTGCGCCCTGCCACAACGCTGCCGTACATGGATGAAAGAAGATTCAATTGTTGTGATCGGCCTTGGCGGAGACGGGCTGTGAAGCTGGGTTATGTGCGAGCAGGAGTTTGAGTGCGTCGAGAGTGCGAGAGGTCGCGCCCATTTGCAAGCGCATGGCTTCTTGCGCACGACGGCCCAGAGCCCGGCGTTCGTCGTCATTTGCCAGTAGCTGCATCAGGGTTAATGGAAACTCGGCGAGAGTGGCGACACGCAGAGCGTCGCGGCTGTAAAAAAGAGAAACGATGTCGCGGAAATTCTCAGTGTAATTTCCCACGATGATGGCGACGCCATGTTGCGCAGGCTCGATGATGTTGTGTCCCCCACGGGGGACGAGGCTGCCGCCCACAAAGGCAACATCAGCCAATGCATAAAGAGAAGCGAGTTCCCCCATGGAATCGAGGAGCAGAACCGAGCCTGCCAAAGGTTCTCCGCTCCACTCGGAGCGAAGGAAAAAAGACAGACCCATCTGTTTGAGCAAATGTGCGATTTCCCGAAAACGCTCGGGATGGCGCGGCGCCAGGATCATGACCGCACACCGATGTTCGACGAGGACATTTTCAAACGCCTTCAGCAGAGGTGGTTCTTCGTCCTCCACCGTGCTGCCACAGACAAGCACGGGCCCGGCATCGTCGGCTGCGAGAGATGCGCGGAGCCTTTCAAGGATTGCAGGTGCAGGCGGGGAAATGTCAAATTTGAGATTCCCCACGATGTGGACACGTTCTTCCGCAGTCCCGACGGAGAGAAGGCGATCGTGGTCTTGTTGCGTTTGGGCCAGGAAGAGGTCGATGTGGGCGAGCATCCTTCGCAGCGCCCTACGTAACCGGCGATATCTGGGCCAGGAACGATCGGAGATACGCGCGTTAACCACGGCGACGCGCGCGCCATGAGCATACGCCAGGCGCAAAAAATTCGGCCAGAATTCGGTTTCGGCCAGCACGATCAACTCCGGGCGCAATGCCTGCAGATAGGGACGAATGGCGAAAGTAAAGTCAATGGGAAAATAGAAAACGTTCTCCTCGCCAAAACGGTTGCGAGCGAGTATCTGGCCAGTGTCGGTGGTGGTGCTTACAACCACGCGGCGATGGGGAAATATGGCCTGCAATTGCTCGATTAGTGGACTGACGGCGAGCACTTCACCGACAGAGACAGCATGCACCCAGATGGATTTTGAAGATGGCGGACCTCGGCGCAACAGGCGGGCCGGAACTCGTCCCATGCGCTCGAAAAATCCGGTGCGATATTTGCCGTGGCGGAAGATTTGATAGAGCCAATAGGGAAGGCTCAGCAGCAATCCCGCTGCAAGCATCAAACTGTAAAAAAAGTAGATCAAACGATGTCATTCTAAACCGGCTACGTCGGCAGCAGCACGGTCGCGCCTATAATCGGAGTCATGCCTATGGAAGTCATTCGGCGGTACCGAGGAACAGAGCGTGGTGGGGTGTTTGGCGTGTTGCGCGGCGTTACGCTAAGCCTGGCGCTGGTAAGTTGTGGAGGGTTGCTGGTTCCGCTGCTGGCGAAATCGAAGAGTTTCGTCAAGCCCGAGGCGCATCCGGCGAAGACGTATCCGGCGCACGACGATCATCCGGATGAGAAAGTCGCTATCGCCGCCGATCCCTACGACAATGCGGAGAAGGCGAAGATTTTTTCGATCAATTTTGCCGAGCATGGTTTCCTCCCGGTGTTTTTTGTGGTGACCAACAATGGCGATCAGCCGGTCTCAATTGCCAATATGCAAATCACGCTGATCAAACCGGATCGTGCGAAGCTGACACCCCTAGCGCCAGAGGATCTCTACCGGCGGCTCACGAATCCGCAAGGAGAAACGCGTCCGAGTCCAATTCCGATCCCGCGAAAAAGCGTGAAGGGCGCGATTACCGACAAACAAAGAGATGAGATAGAAAATTCGCAATTTGCGGCGAGAGCGGTCGAGCCGCATAGTTCGCAATCGGGATTTCTGTTTTTCGACGTGCAGGGAGTGTCATCGCCGCTCGCCGGTTCCGACATCGATGTCACCGGCGTCGACGATGCCAAGGGTAACGAGCTGATGTTTTTCGAAATTTCAATGGATAAGTATCTAAATCCGTCCAAGCTGTGATAGACGCCCTCTCCATGTGGGCCCTTATAATTTTTTCTTTATGTCGACCAAGGCTGACGCCTCGATGACCACGCGCGTGGAATTCGAGCCGGTTATCGGGCTCGAAGTGCATGTTCAGCTTCTGACGGCTAGCAAGATTTTCTGTTCCTGCTCCACGCGCTTTGGCGCGCCGCCGAATACGAACGTCTGTCCGGTTTGTCTGGGCATGCCCGGCGCGCTGCCCGTTCTCAACAGGAAAGCCGCGGAGTTCGGGGCACTGGCCGCGATGGCGTTGAATTGCCGGATCAACGAAACTTCGATCTTTGCGCGCAAGAATTATTTCTATCCGGACTTGCCGAAGGGATACCAGATTTCGCAGTATGACAGGCCGCTAGCGGACCATGGATACATCGAAGTACCGGTCAATAGCGGAAAAAAGAAAATCGGAATCACACGCGTTCATCTGGAAGAAGACGCAGGCAAGAGCCTGCATGAAGGATTTCCGGATTCGGATGAAAAGACAGCAATTGATTTGAACCGCACGGGTGTGCCGCTGATCGAGATTGTCAGCGAGCCGGAGATTTCCTCACCGGAGGAAGCCTACGAATATCTGTCGCGGTTGAAGGAGATTGTCCTTCATACCGGAGTGAGTGATTGCAGTATGGAGGAAGGCTCTCTGCGTTGCGATGCCAATATAAGCGTACGTCCGCGCGGACAGAAAGAATTTGGAACCAAGACAGAGATCAAGAACGTCAACTCGTTTCGCTTTATTCGCGACGCGCTGGAATACGAGATCGCCAGACAGATTGATGTGATCGAGTCAGGCGGAACGATCACGCAGGAAACGCGTCTGTACAACGCGAATGAAGGCAAGACCTACGGCATGCGCTCGAAGGAGCAGGCGCACGATTATCGCTATTTTCCGGAGCCGGATTTGCTTCCGCTTGTAATCGACGAAAAGTGGAGAGCGGCGATCGAGCGGGCATTGCCGGAATTGCCCGAGGCGCGTCGGGCGCGGATGGTGAACGAGTACGGAATCACGGAATACGATGCGCAAGTCTTAACCGTTTCGAAGGCGCTGGCCGATCAGTTCGAGGAAGCAGCAAAGCTGGCTAAGAATCCGAAGCGCGTGGCCAACCTGGTGCAGAGCGAGTTAATGGGGCGGTTGAAAGCAAAAGGCATCGAGATCGGGCAATCTCCGATTTCGATGCTCGGGGTTGCGGCATCGGCCGATCTGGTCGAGTCGGGAACGATCTCCGGGAAGATGCTCAAGGATCTATACGATTTGTGTTTCGAGCGGGGCAAAGACTTTCCAGCAGTTTATGACGAAGAGGGCCGGCCACGGCAATCATCCGACACGACGGCGTTGGAAAAAATCATCGACGAAGTGCTGGCTGCGAATCCCAAGCAACTGGAGCAGTATCGCGCGGGCAAAAAGACAATGCTTGGGTTCTTTGTCGGGCAGATCATGAAAGCGTCCAAAGGCCAGGCCAGCCCCCAACTTGTGAATGAACTGCTAGCCAAGAAGCTGGGATGAGCCTATCTGTGTTCAAGCTTGTGGCGGTCGCTGTCTCTGTCGCGTACGGCACGTGACTTCTGTCATCTGATTTTTCTCCTACCAGCAGCTAGCATTAAACCGATGAAAATCAAGATCGATCGAATAATCAGCATCGCTACGCTGGTGGCATCTTTGGTGGCGATTTTTCTGGTTCTGAAGAGACCGGCTCCGGTGGCGCAGCGGCAGGCTCCGGCAGCGATCGAAGAGCATGCACGATCGTTCGACCAGAAGATGGCGGAGTTCGATCAGGCAACCAGCCAGACCTCGTCGAACGGATCGTCCTCGAGCCAGCCGGCGAGTGACTCGTTGTCCGACGGGCAGTTGTCCGCGAACGAGACTTCTGCCACCCCGAGTTCTGCATTCCCGAGTTCTAAAAATCAGGCTTCGTCTTCCACGCAGAATGGGAAACCTGAGGTGCACATCAATTCCGATGAAGTCAGCGCAATGCTGGCACAGGCTCTGGGAACAGCAGGCGGTGCAGGACTGAGTCCGGACTCGAATGTGGGCAGCGGAGCGCCTGTGATCAAAGATCAACAAGTTAGCTTCGATGGCGATCTTGTGCATGGGCAATTTCTCACAGAGGTCGCGGGCAAAGATGTATGGATCACAATTTCCGGACACATCGGCGAAAGAGATGGCTACGCGACGTTCGATCCGACCGAATTCAAAGTCGGGGATCTGAATGTTCCGGTGTCGCTGGTGAATTCTGCGCTGCAAAAGAAGCTGGCCGAGCAGCACGACCGGCTGAAACTGCCCGACAATGTCGGCGGCATGAAAGTCGAAAATGGCGAACTGGTGATGCAGGGGAAATGAGCCCGCTGGCTGTGCGTCCGCCTGAAATTTCTGGTTCTGGAACAGTCGGCCAGAAGTGCCATACCCAGACTTGACCAGATCAACAATCCAGTCCACGGACGGACCGCTCTCAGCCAATCACGGCCGAGTAATCAGGCAGCCCCGAGACGGTTTTCGGCAGCGACCCGGGCGTACCACTTGCCGGAGTCTTTAACGGTTCTGTTCTGGGTTTTGAAATCGACATAGCTCAGGCCAAAGCGCTGGCTGAATCCTTCCGCCCATTCAAAATTATCCATCAAGCTCCAGGCGTGATATCCGCGAACATCGGCGCCCTCGCTCATCGCGCGAGCCAGAGCGGCAAGATATTGGCGATGATAGTCAATGCGTCGTATGTCATGAATTGCGCCGGTCGCATCGGGACCATCGTTGTAGGCACACCCGTTTTCTGTAATTTCGATGACGGGCTGATCATAGTCGCGCGTAATGCGCATGACCATGTCGTAAAGAGCTTTGGGCCAGACTTCCCACCCGATATCGGTTTTGGGGCCGACCTTACCACCTTCCATCTTGACCGGGAAAAGCCATTGCTGCAGGTTCGTGAGCCGTTCGAGCACAGTGGGCGCGGAAGCGACGGTTCGGGTGTACAGATTGATGCCGATGAAATCGAGCGGCGTGCGCATGCTTTCCATATCGCCGGAGCGAATTCCCATCGTACGTTCGGGAAGAAAAGTCAAAGCGTTAGGATAGCGCCCGCGCAGGACGGGATCCAGAAACCAGGTGTTAACAAAGGCGTGTGCGCGCTCGGCGGCTAGCTCATCTTCGGCGGAATCGCTGGCCGGTTCGCAAGGGGACATCCAGAACGTTGTGCCCACGCGCGCATCCGGGCACACGGCTTTCAGAGCGCGAAATCCGGCTCCCTGAGCCAGGTTCACAACGTGGGTCGCGCGCAGGAAATCGAGCAGACTCTTGCGCCCGGGTGCGTGCATGCCTTCGAGATAGCCGAGATCGACGAAGGAATCGGGCTCATTGAACAGCACCCAATCGGACACACGATCTCCCAGCGCATGCGCGGTCAGTTGAACGTAATCGGCATAATGCGACGCAGTGTCGCGATTCGGCCAGCCTCCGGCAACTTCGAGCGGTTGGGGCAGATCCCAGTGATAAATCGTTACAAACGGGCGGATACGTGCTTCCAGCAGAGCGTCGACAAGCCGACTGTAGTAATCGATCCCTTTCGCATTCGTGGAGCCGGACCCGAAGGGCTGAATGCGCGGCCAGGAGAGCGAGAAACGATAGCTGTTGATATTCATGGCACGCGCGAGCGCAATGTCTTCACGCCAGCGATGATACGAGTCGCACGCGATGTCGCCGGTGTCGCCGTCTTTGATTTTGCCGGGCGTGTGCGCAAACCGATCCCAGATGGATTCGCCTTTTCCGTCTTCCTTCCAGGCACCTTCAATCTGATAGGAGGCGGTTGCCGCGCCCCAGAAGAATCCTTTGGGAAAGGAGAATTCCGATGGCAATTCGAACTGGGCAGCAGCGCCGTGGCTCGGAGCGGCAGTGCCGGCCCGCGAAGACGCGATACAAGCGGAGAATCCTGCGGGCAGAGCGGCGAGGGCTCCGGCGCGCACAGCGGAATGGATGAACTTGCGACGAGTGAGGCGCAAACTGGGAATGAGCTCCATCAGGATTGTAACGGAGGAGCGGGCAAACGTTCTGCTAAGGCCGAGAGATTGCGGTTACTGTGGATTGAGGCTGTCGTACATCTTCCAGAGCGAGTCGGCGGTGGCGCGATAGATCACCCAGCCTGTACCGGCGTCGGAAGTTTCCCGGAAAAGCAATTCGCCGCGACCGTCCCCGTCGGCATCGACAGCATCGATAAGTTCAAGACGCGGAGTCACGTCGAGATGATATTTGTCGCTCACTCCTGCGTAGAGTTTGTGCAGATTGTTGTAGATATCCGGAAACGCGACCAGGGTGATCGAGTACGTGAGATTGCTAAAGGCTCCAGTTTGTGCACCGGTAGTGGAGGGCGGCATGTGCGCGTCGGCGGTGAAAACCAGGATGGGCTGATTGGTGGCCCACAGATCGTAGGCGATCATCTTGGGGTTCTCGAAAACCGGCTCTGGCGACTTTTTTGTCGAGACGCGGTGCACTGCGCGAGAGGGATGCTCCTCGGGCTTAATTTCCTGTTTAGTTTCCGCTTTCAGGTACGCCGCGAGTTGCTGCTTGGCGAGCGTTAGCATCTGGTCATGACGTTGTGATTCTTCGCCCTGAATCCACTGGTACACGTAAGAATGCGGTTCGGGACCAGCGGCGTCGGAAATTGCCGGAGTCAGCTGCGTGGGCTCGGGCGGTGCGGTGGACTTTGCGGCGACCTGAAGCGTTGCGGCGTCCGAGGGTGCGGCACCGGGTTTGCTGTAGCCGGGAATTTGTTCGTCGGCAAAGGATACAGCGGGTTTGCCATATCGCAGCCTCGGCCGACCGGAGGCATCGGCACCGCTGTCGTCGACGGGGACGTTCGACTGGTTGGCCGGTTTGCTCTGACCCGGTTTGCTGGAATTGGGCGCAGATGCCGTTTGAGAATTCCCCGATTTGCTCTCGCCGTGCGGAGAAGTTGAAGCCGGAGCAGAATTCGGGCTTGATTCTGTTTCCGAGGCTGGCTTCGTCAAGCGCGGCGGTTCGTCCCCGGAACCGGATCGCGAGCTTGGTGCTGAAGAGGGTTGCGAGGTCGATGGCGTGTTTGCCGGCTTCGAATGTGGATAAACAGCGTCGGGATCTCGCGTCAGCCTCGGAGGAGCGTCGGTATCGGTCAGTCCGATTGGTGCTGCGGCTTTCATCACGGTGTTCTTCGTTTCTGTTCCCGCTGGAATCCACGATCCAGTGGCGAGCCAGGGAACCGGGGCGTTGACGCTATTGCTGTGCAGGGCGCTGCCCACCGTGAACAGGCCTTGCGAACTGCCGGTGCGCTCGACCTCGTAAACCGTGCCGGACTCCAGGGCCATGGGAACCGGATCAGCCTTGTACACGCTGGCGTCCCAGAATTTGCCATTGATCAGAATGGCGATGGGGACGAGCGAGTTCTTCCCTTTTTCGCCCATTTGCAACAGACCCAAGGCGCGCGGCCCTAGATCTTTTTTGGTCGGAATCTTGTGTTCTCCGGGAATAATTTGAGGAAGTTGCTCTTGCGCCTGGGCCAAGGCGACCCAGCACACGCAGGCCAACAGGCTGAGGGCCAACAGACTGCAGCGCTGTGGAGCGCGATGTAAAATCGTGATGAAAGCTGCCCACCTGGCCGCTCGCTTATTAGCATTTGCCCGGTTCAAGTTCAAACTCCCGAGAGGTACGCCCATGAATATTCATGATAAAGCGCCGGACTTTACTTTGCAGAACGAGAATGGGAAAGAACTCTCTCTGAAAGACCTGCGCGGAAAGACGGTCGTTTTGTATTTTTTCCCTCGCGCTGACACTCCCGGTTGAACCATAGAGGCGCGCGGGTTCCGCGACATATACAGTAAGATTCAGAAAACCGGGGCCGTGCTGCTCGGCATCTCACCCGACACGGTCGCGGCAGAGAAGAAATTCTCCGAAAAATACGATCTCCCATTTTCATTACTGGCCGACGCCGACAAGACCGTCGCCAATGCATTTGGAGTTTTGAAAGAAAAAAAGATGTACGGCAAGAAAGTAATGGGAGTGGCGCGCACCACTTTTGTGATTGGTCCGGATGGCAAGATCGCTCACATCTTTGAGAACGTCAAGCCCGACGGCCATGCCGAAGAAGTGCTGGAATATCTGAAATCGGCGAACGGCGGGGCGTAGGGAGATCGAACTTGGTTGATGGGACAATCGACGGCTGGCCGGGCGCGATCGGTACAACTGCAATCACACAGCCTGCATAATCCCGCTGCGAGAGGAGGATTGTATGTCCAGCTTGGTCAAGAGCATTTGCGCTCTCGGAATCCTGATCGCGCCCTCGTCTGCGCTTCGCGCCCAAAAGACGGAACCGGCCTCGAACGGTCCCACATCGCTCGTTATCACGTTCAAAGATGGCCACCAGCAAACGTTCCTGATGTCCGAGGTCGCCCACGTCGAATACGTGGGAACATCGGGCGCGATTCTTGGGCGGGATTATTTTGAGGGCAAGTGGGAGGTCGGCGACGGCAACAACGGAACTTTCTCTATCGTCTTGGAGTCCAATGGCGAGGCCAGTAAGACACTTGGGGCAAGTCATGGCATCTGGACGATTGAAGGAAACGAAGCGCGGATCAGTTGGGATGATGGCTGGCACGACGCGATTCGCAAAACTGGTTCAAATAACGAGAAATTCGCATTCGAACCGGGTACGACATTCTCCGATAAGCCGAACAACGTCACCGCGGCGAAGAAGCTAGGCCCGAACCCCAAGTCTTCGGTCGGTGTTGAGTGTTCGCGGTGAGACACAGATACGGACTGAGCGATTACACTTTCGGGTGTGACTACGACGAGACCGGAAGTCCGTCCGCAGATCCGTCCTTTGGCGCGCGCGTTTTTCGCCCGTGATCCTCGGAAGGTTGCCCGCGAACTTTTGGGGAAGGTTCTGGTTCGCGCGGACGAACATCGAGATCCAATGCTCACGGCTCGTATCGTGGAAGTCGAGGCCTATCTGGGCGAAGACGATCCGGCCGCGCACGCGTTTTCCGGCCGCACCTCGCGCAATGCCGTACTTTTCGGCCCCCCGGGCCATGCCTATATCTATTTCATTTACGGGAATCACTACTGCTTGAACGTTTCCTGCGAGCCCGAAGGCAAGGCCGGAGGAGTCCTTTTTCGCGCGTTAGAGCCGCTCACGGGAATGGAAGAGATGGCCCGGGCGCGCGGCGTCCATATCGACGGCGTTCCCAGCTTGCGCCTGCTAACTAGTGGGCCGGGACGGCTGTCGGAGGCTTTTGGCATCACGCGCAACCGTGACAACGGATGCGATCTAACTTCGTCTGATAGCAGCCTCTGGATTGGAGATAGCGGCTACCATATCGCAAAGATTGTTGTCACCCCACGCATCGGTATTACCAAGGCAGCATCACTAAACCTACGCTATTTGATCCCGGGGAATCCTTTCGTCTCCGGGCCGAAAGTATCACACAAGTGAAGCAGGCGGCGAGCACTTGCCTTGCGGCGGAACACAAAAAATGCTCACGGCTTGGCCGGAGGTGTAGACTATCGGGCGGACCGAGTGAGCGAGAATCCTTGCTGTACAAGGCTTTTGAATTATCTCGCGAATTTCGGTGGGAAGCGGACTGGGTGCCTATCGTCCCGTTTATTTTAGTGGCGTGGCGTTCGCGCACGCACCCCTTCGCGCTCAGGATTCATCATAAATTTAGGCGCTGCCGTGTTCTGTCTGCTGCGATCTCGTTGGTTGGCTGTTCTCTTGTGGATTACGGTCGCAGCCGGACCTGTCCTCGCTGGCGATGGATCTGGCGTCGCGCACGCGCAGAAAACTCCCTCGTACATCCTGATCGGGTTTGTCGGCGGTTTCGTGCGCCGCGATAATCCGCATCATGGACCGGTCCAGGTCGCCGAGCGTCTGCAGCGCGAACTGCCAGACGGCGCCTACGTGCAGATTTTTGAAAACCGGCACACGAAAAATGCCTACAGGACCATTCTCCGTCTACTTGACCACGATGCCGACGGCACATTAAGCCCGCAGGAAAAAGCCGGGGCTCATATCATTCTATTTGGACAAAGTTGGGGAGGCGCGGCCGTGGTGCAATTGGCTCGCGACCTACACCGCGTCGGAGTGCCCGTACTGTTGACCGTCCAAGTGGACAGTGTACGGAAGCTTTGGCAGAGCGACAAGGTGATTCCTGCCAATGTCGCGGAAGCGGTGAATTTCTATCAAACGCACGGACTGATTCACGGTCAACGCCAAATCCAAGCCGCCGATCCTTCGCGCACCGAAATTCTTGGCAATTACCGCTTCGACTACACGCAAAACCCCGTGCACTGTGACAGCGAGCTTTCCTGGTACGACCGGTTGTTTACCCCGGGTCACGCCCAGAGCGAATGCGACCCGCATCTATGGGCCGAGGTTGAGGACCTGGTGCGCGGACGGATAGCACAGTGAAATTCGCCACGGAAATCTCAAATCTGAATTGATTGCAAAGCCCTTGCAGCGAAGGCAACGATGGCGAAAATCCTCGGTTACGTCCGTGGGACGCCGAAGTCTCCTGGAAGCTATTGCCATAGATCAATTTAAAATCCAGCTAAGTTCAAGAATCTAATGGATAAAGCAGGGGAATCAAAAAGAATCGTTTTCAGATGCGGTCTCGACTGCAAACGGTATTTGCCTCTATCCGAGTCCACGAAGTGTGGCTTTTTTGCCACAGTCGGCTTTTCGGGCTAGGCTTTAGTCTAGTTGGTACTAGCCTGAATCCTATTTTTGATCCGCGAGCAAACAATCCGCTCGTCTGTCGAATGCTGCGGCATTGGCCTGCACAGCGGCGCGCCGGTGTCGGTGCGAATCCATCCAGCCCCCTCGGGAAAGGGAATTGTTTTTCGCCGCACCGATCTGGATGGCTTTGAAATTGAGGCCATCAGTCCGAACGTCGCCCGCGTCAGCTACGCCACCAGTCTGATGAAAAAAGGAGTGCTGATTTCCACCACCGAGCACCTGCTTTCGGCTTTCATCGGCCTCGGAATCGACAACGCCATCGTGGAGCTCGACAATCTGGAGTTACCCATTCTCGACGGGAGCGCGCTGCCGTTCGTGCAAATGATTCAGAAGGCCGGCGTCCGCAAACAGCGGCGCCCGCGCACGTACCTGAAGATTCGCCGTGAGATGGAGCTGAGGGAAGGCAATAAGTTCATTGCAATATATCCGGCGGAAACGTACCGAGTTTCGTATTCGATAAATTTCCCGCATCCGCTGATTGGCAAAGAAACATTTCAGGTTGAACTGAGCAACGGAAGCTATCTGAGGCACATTGCCCCCGCGCGCACGTTTGGCTCACGCCAGGATGAGCAGGCAATGCGCAACATGGGACTGATTCGCGGCGCGTCGAAGGAAAACTGCATCGTGCTCACGCGTGACGATATTGAAAACGGCCCGTTGCGCTTCGCCGACGAGTTTGTGCGGCACAAGGTTCTCGATCTTGTGGGTGATCTCGCCCTTTTCGGTAAACAGATTCTGGGTAATGTGATCGCGGACCGCGCTGGTCACTCCATGCATACCGCGCTGGTCTCCCGTATTCTGCGGGATAAATCGTTGTGGGAAGAAGTCACGGTCGACGAGGAACAAATACAACCCGGCACGACCAGTTCGCACGCCGCAGCTGGATCCTCGCTCTGAAGTGATGGTCAATTCCGCAAAAATT
>JASHPL010000311.1 GCA_030038125.1 Candidatus Sulfotelmatobacter sp. | reverse complement strand
CTGGGCCGCGTATTATCTGACACTGGTAATAATATGATACCTTCTGCGAGTTATAAGTGGTTTATTTTTAACAACCTACGACTTAGTAAGTGCAGGTGTAAGTCCTTTGTTTATACGTATATAAATAGGAATGTTGGGGTGGGCACGCCAGACTCGCCGGTTGCCGCCAGGATGACCGAATTTGCGGGATTGTTGTTGCCGGATTGAATCGCGATCGCCCCGATTGAGAGCGTGGCCTGATCGTCCGTTAACGGAGTCCAGGTCACCGTGTTCGCCTGAGACGCCGCGGCATTGCTTGACTTCCAGACGCCGGCCTGTGCACCGCCAACATAAACCGTGTTGCCGGTGGAATCCGCGGGATCGATCACTACGGCTGTTGCGCGTCCGGCGACCTGGTTGTAATTCTGTGTAGCGTTTCCGGTTGCGTCAGAAGCTAGAGGCACGGGTCCGAGGGGCGCCCAGGCAGACGTGGATTGATCGGCTGCGGATTGAGGCGTGATTTCGCGGATTTGTGCAGCCGCCAGTGCGGTCGCATGTTCAGCTCTAAGGCTGTTCTTCGCCTCATACGCGCGCCGGCGCAATTCGGCTGAATTCTTCCCTCGAACGATGCGGCCACGGAAAAACCATTCATTGCGCTGCTGAACATGATCGGCGTCGGAATCAGGAATGGCAGTTTCGGGGACACTCTGCTTCGCTCCTTGAGCACGTAGAATCGGTACCACACAAACGCATACGAGCACAGATACAAGAATTCGAGTAAACCTGCGAAAATGACGAATTGGCATGAACGGAACACTCACAGGCAAGTATGGGAAGGCGACGAAAGGGATTCAACGAAAAAGCGGGTTTCAGAGTGGGACCTTGGCCCAGTTTGGGAAAGTAAACTTCGTCCAATTCAGCCAAGATAGGAAGGACTCTCAGCGATGAAGCTTCGCATCTCGACACTGATCGTCTGCGCGTTGCTGTTGGGCGCAACTTTGTTGTCGGCGCAGCCCGCGGAAAAATCTCCTGCACTCATGGTGGCCGCCGCCGCCGATCTGAGTTCGGCCTTGCAGCAGATTGCGGACAATTATCAGAAGAAAACGGGGGTAGAAGTGAAACTCTCGTTCGCAGCCTCCGGCGCTCTCACCGAGCAGATTCGCAACGGGGCTCCGTTCGATCTGTTCTTTTCGGCGGATATGGATTATCCGCGCAAACTTATCGCATCTGGAGACGCCGAGGGCTCAAGTTTGCTCGAATATGCGATCGGCAAGTTGGTCTTGTGGGTTCCGGCGAACTCGCCGCTTGATCCGCGGAAAGGATTTGAAATTCTGTTTGATCCATCGGTGAAGAAACTTGCGATTGCCAATCCGGAACACGCTCCTTATGGACGCGCGGCGGTTGCCGCTTTGAAGCACGCCGGAGTGTACGATCGAGTCGCGGACAAAATCGTGCAGGGGGAGAACATCTCCCAGGCAGCACAGTTTGTTGAGTCGGGAAATGCGCAGGCAGGATTCGTGGCACTAGCGCATGCAGTCGCACCGTCGATGCAGGGTAAAGGCAAGTTCTGGATCGTTCCAGCCGAGGATTATCCGCCACTGGCACAGGGCGCGGTGATACCTTCGCACTCGCAACACAAGAAGGAGGCAGCCGAATTCCTGGGGTATATCAAGACAAGGGAGACGTCGGAATTGCTTCGCAGGTACGGGTTTGAATTACCGCAGAAATAAATTCGGGCGAGAGCAAAGATGTAAGAAATGGCTGCCCCGGCGGGCTCGCTCTTTTTGCGTGCCATCGGATTTTCATCGTGATGATTAACTGGCAGACATTCTGGCTGACGTTGCAGTTGGCGGTAATCGTCTCCTCGGCGCTGTTTCTTCTCGGATTGCCCATCGCCTACTGGATCGCGTTTTCCCGGGCACGCTGGAAATTCATGGTTGAAGCTATCGTCGCTTTGCCGATCGTTCTTCCGCCCACAGTGCTTGGCTTTTATGTGCTGGTCGCGCTGGGACCGCACAGTCCATTCGGACGCTGGTGGATCTCCTTGACTGGACACACCCTGGCCTTCACATTCCCCGGACTCGTCATTGGATCGTTTCTTTACAGCCTGCCCTTTTCCGTACAGCCGTTTGCCGCTTCGTTCTCTGGAGTCGACCGCAGGCTGATCGCGGCATCGGCCACGCTGGGAGCCTCGCCGCTGCGCAGCTTCTTTTCCGTGGTTTTGCCATTGTCCGTTCCCGGATTGGTTACCGGCATGGCCCTCAGCTTCGCTCATACCATGGGAGAGTTCGGCGTGGTGCTCATGGTCGGCGGCAACATCCCCGGCGTGACCCGGACAGTTTCCATCGATATCTATGATCGGGTTCAGGCCTCCGATTACGCCGGAGCGAATGCAACCGCGCTGCTGTTGCTCGTACTTTGTTTTGTGCTTCTGGCCATTGTCTATGGCGCGAATCGGAAAGCATGGGCTGTCAAGCCGGTAGAATAAAGGCTGAAATGAGCGAATCGCGCATCTTGGTTCCAGCCCAACCCGCGCCTCACGAGCCCTCGGCTTTGATTGCCGTGAGTGCGCGAAAGCCTGATGCGTCCCACCTTGAAGCCAGCTTCCGCAAGCGCTTCGGAGACTTTGTTTTGGATATTGAATTCCAGGCTTCTCCCGGTTTCACCATTCTTTTCGGTGCGTCAGGGGCTGGAAAGACCACGCTGCTTGACTGTGTGGCTGGTCTCACCCAGCCTGAGGCGGGAAGGATCGTTGCTGGCAAACTCTGCATGTTTGACCAGCCGCGGCACATCAATTTACCCGTAGCAAAACGACGTGTCGGATATGTCTTTCAGACCTTGGCGCTATTTCCCCATTTAAGCGTTGAAAGAAATGTCGCATACGGTCTGGCACACTTGCCACAAGCGGAGCGCAAGACGCGCAGTGCCGCAATTCTTCAAGCGTTTCGTATAGGTTCTCTGGCGGGCAGGTCCGCGCGGGAGATCTCTGGCGGCGAGAGTCAGCGCGTGGCGCTGGCGCGAACGCTGGTGACCGATCCGGCGCTGTTGTTGCTCGACGAGCCGCTAGCAGCACTTGACGTTGCCACGAAAGCCAGAATTATCGATGACTTGCGGGAGTGGAACCGCAGCCATTGCATTCCGATTCTCTACGTCACGCACAGCCGTGAGGAAGTGTTCGCGCTTGGCGAAAGCGTGATTGTGCTCGATCGTGGACGCATCATCGCCCGCGGATCGCCACACGAAGTCATGACCGCCCCATTGCAGGAGACAGTCGCGCAGTTGGCCGGCTTCGAAAATATTTTCGATGCAACGGTCGAAGCCGTGCATCCGGAACGCGGAACCATGATCTGCAGGATTATTTCGCATAAGGAGCGGATCTCCGATCCGGTGCTGCTCGAAACACCACTCGTGCGGGCCGGTGTGGCATCGACGCTGCGGGTAGGAATTCGTGCGGGAGATATTCTGCTAGCTACCTCCCTTCCCGAAGGGCTCAGCGCACGCAACGTAATTCCTGGCCGAGTGAGGTCACTTGAGCAACGCGACATGATCGTTTCGTGCCGCGTGGAGTGCGGGATCGCGGGTTCCGGTCAAGAACTTAGACGTGGCGTAGACATGGAAGTTCATCTCACGCTCGCCGCCCGAGACTCGCTTGGCCTTGAACCTGGACGCCCAGTCTGGCTGGTGATCAAGACGCATTCCTGCCACTTAATGCAGCGGTAATCTGGTAAGGATCATTTGACGCTGCTCAGGAACTCCTGCATCACTCCGAACTCAGTCATCATGTCTCTAGCTGACATCCGCCCGGTATCGCACCGCGAAGTGCTATGCTGACTTTTTCATCTTCATGAAGTCTCTTTACGACGATCTGCCGGAAGTAGAAATCGGCGGGCGCAAGCTGGTGGGTCGAGTGTTGTTCGGCCTGCTCGTGCTTCTTTCCGCGCTGGTGGGAGCAACCGCGGGCTTGTTGCTGGTCTACGCGACCGATCTGCCGCAGGTCGACGCGCTCGAAGCCTACCGGCCGAGTTCGATCACGGAGATTTACGACGACCACGGACGCGTGCTGGGATCATTCGCACTGCAGCGTCGCGTGGTGGCGAGTTATGACGATTTTCCGCCGGTGCTGCGCGAGGCTCTGGTTTCGATTGAGGACAAGGATTTTTATCGCCATTCGGGCATCAATTTCTGGCGCATTGTGGGCGCGGCGTATCGGGATATCGAATCGGGAGGCAAGGTGCAAGGCGCGTCTACACTGACCATGCAACTGGCGCGTAATTTGTTTCTTTCGCCCGACCGCTCGTTTCATCGCAAGGTAGAAGAGGCGATGCTGGCGATCCAGATCGAGCGTCATTTCACCAAACCACAAATCTTTGCGCTCTATGCCGATCAGATTTTTCTTGGACACGGAGTATATGGCTTCGAAGCGGCGTCAGAGTTTTATTTCAGCAAGCCGGCAAAGCGGTTGACGCTGGATGAGGCTGCAATGCTCGCGGGTTTACCAAAAGGGCCAGGAGTCTATTCGCCGATCAACCATCCAGATCGCGCCGTGAAGCGTCGCAACCTGGTGATCAACGCCATGCTGGAAGACGGCAAGATTACCGCCGCGCAGGCGGCCGACGCGCGATCTGCGCCTCTGGTGCTGCATCTGGCGCACGATCCAAATTCGCTCGCGCCCTATTTTGTGGAGGAGATTCGCCGTTATCTCGAGGCCAAGTACGGAGCCGACCAGGTCCACGAGGGCGGACTGAAAGTTTATACGTCGCTGGACGTCGATCTGCAGAAGGCAGCCAACCAGGCGGTGCTCGATGGCCTGGCGGCATATGAGCGGAGGCACGGATGGAAAGGGCATCTGGAAAATGTGGTGGACGACGGAACTCCGCTGGAGAAGTACTCGCATCCCGATTGGGATGATGAACCAGAAGCCGGCGGATATATCCACGCGTTGGTGACGTCGGCAGGACCGGGAATCGCCACGCTGAAATTCGGCCGCTACACTGCCGCACTCGGGCAGGCCGATGTGGCATGGACGCGACAGAAGCTAGCCAACATTCTTAAGGCGGGCGATATCTGCTACGTAAAGATACTCTCGCTCGGGTCGAACGGCGCGGCGAAAGTGAGTCTCGAGCAGGATTCCGGTGCGCAGGGAGCCCTGCTCGCGCTCGACAACAATACTGGCGGCATTAAGGCGCTGGTGGGCGGGCGTGATTTCAACGACTCGAAATTCGATCGCGCCACGCAGGCGCTGCGGCAGGTCGGTTCGTCATTTAAGCCTTACGTTTACACTACCGCGATCGACGAGGGGGCGAGTCCTGACGACACGATTCTCGATGAGCCAGTGAGTTTCGAAACTCCGTCCGGGCCATATTCGCCGCATAACTACGACGAGAAGTATGAGGGCGTCATCACGCTGCGCCGCGCACTGGCGCAATCGCGCAACATCCCTGCGTTGAGGCTGGCAAATAAAATCGGGATCAAAAATGTGATCGATTACGCCGAACGCTTCGGCATCACGGCAAAATTGCCGCCGTATTTGCCGGTGGCGCTGGGATCGGCCGAGATCACCTTGCTGGAGCAGACTTCGGCATATAGCGTCTTCCCCAATGACGGCGTTCGCGTCATTCCACGTTACATCACGCGCGTCACGGACTATGAGGGGCGCGTGTTGGAAGAAGATTTTCCCGAAGTGAAGGACGTGATCAGCGAGCGCACCGCGCGCATCATGACCTGGATGCTGCGCGAAGTCGTATTGCACGGGACAGGGGTCGCCGCTTCGCGATTGCCTTTTCCGGCAGGCGGGAAAACCGGCACAACCAACGACTTCACCGATGCCTGGTTCGTCGGTTTCTCGCCAACCATGACTTGTGGAGTTTGGGTTGGTTACGATGAGAAAAAATCGCTCGGAGCAAAAGAAACCGGTGCGCATGCCGCGCTGCCGATCTGGATGAATTTCATGGGCGTAGCGATGGCCGGGAAGGATGCAGGACAGTTTCAACCTCCGCCGGCAATGCAGCACGCTGTCGTGCAGAAGGTAGACACCCCTGACAACGCGCCGGCGGCAGAAGAAACGCACTGAAGTTTGAACTATTGAGTGACTGAGTCATCCATCTTTGAATCGCGGGCATGACTTTGAGTAAGTGGAAATGGTTCAATAACTCCATGCCTCAATCGCTGAATAATTTAAATTCTCGTTTCCACCGGATGACAGCCGCTGTCGCGATCGCAGTTTGCGTCGTTGCATACATTCCGCGGATGAGCGCCGGCGGGGACGGCAAAGCTGCAATCGAGCACGTGCTGCGCGCGCAGCAGGCCGCGTGGAACCGTCATGATCTCGATGTCTTCATGGCGGGATATTGGAATTCTCCTGATCTGACATTTTTCTCAGGCAGTAAAGAAAATCACGGATGGCATCAGACACTCGATCATTACCGTGCGGCGTATGCCAGTCCAGGCCACGACATGGGAAAGCTCGAGTTCTCAAATCTGCGGATCGAGATGCTGGGACGCGAGGCCGCGTTTGTTCGGGGCGAGTATCACTTAACGATGCCTGACGGGAAAACGCCGCATGGCTTGTTCACACTGATCTTCCGCCGATTCCAAGATGGATGGAAGGTTGTGCACGATCATACGTCCGCGGCGGAGTAAGAACGCAAGCGCTTACTTTTTCGCGCGCACTTGCACCCGCGTGCCTTCTGGCAGTCTTCCATTCAGTAACTGGACAGTCCCGTCACGCACAATGCCTTCAAATTCCCGTGTTGCTTGGGATGAATCCGACGCCGGCGAGCCCCCCGGCGCCACACGTCCGGTGCCCCTGTCCATAGCGGCATTGGCCAGGCGGTCGGCTTCCTGATTATGTTCGCGGAGAGCGTGGCCAATAGAAAACCAATCGAGCTGCGCGATCAATTCTTTGGCCCGAGCGTGCAGGTCTTGGAGCGTGGGGCTCTTGACCTTGTAAATCCCTTTGATCTGGCGGACCAGCAACTCCGAGTCGCTGATCAGCTTGAGGGCCTTGGGGCCGTGTTCAAGTGCGTATTCGATGGCGGCGATCAAACCCTGATATTCCGCGAAATTGTTGGTCTGATGGCCGAGATATTCGCTCAGCGCGGCGATCTTGCGACCGGATTCGTCTTTGATGACCACGCCGTAACCAGCCGGCCCGGGATTTCCGCGGGCGCCGCCGTCGCTGTGCGCGATGAGGTAGTGATCCGGAGGATTACTGCGCGAATCGAAGAGATCGGCGGTGGAACGGGCAGGCGCCATCGTTTGAGTTTACAACGGCATCGATGTGACCCTGTGTCCCGCTAATAGTTGGATTGTGAAGAATGACCACAGAAAACGCGGAGTTACCCAGAAGCTTAGCGTCCGGCGGCAAGACGGGTGGCCAGCCGGGGCGGCAGCTTAGCGGTGAAGATGCGGTCCTGCGCTGCTTTTAGATTGTATGGCGTACGGTGGAAATGAACGATTTGCGCCTCGGTGTCGAAGAGCGCAAACGCGGCGCGCCAGTCGCCGTCACGCGGCTGTCCCACCGAGCCGGGATTGATCAGATAGCGTGCAGCCGGCTTTAATTGCAGCGCGACTGACTCGGGTTGACCGACAGTGCGATATTCAGGGCGAAAGCCGTCCGCGGCTGCGCCGTTGGCAAAGAATCCGCCTTGCATGTGCGTGTGGCCAAAGAACGTCAGCGGGACGGTGAGCGTGATGAGCGGCGCCAGCGCATCGCCGAGCGAAACCACGTATTCGTCTTCGTCCATCGGCGATCCGTGCACCAGTTGAACATCGGGAAATTCGGGCAGAGAGACTGGGCCGTGCGGCAGACTGCGCAGCCATTCGAGATTTTCCGCCGTCAGCTCATCGCGGGTCCAGATGGCAGCAGCGGCAGCCATGGGATTGAAGTCGTCGAGATCGACCAAACCGGTGACGGCTTTGTCGTGATTGCCGCGAACAAAGATCTTCCCGAGGGTACGCGAGCGATCAATCACCTCGTTGGGACTGGCGCCGTATCCGACGATGTCACCAAGATTTACGACAAGATCATGTTCCGGGGCTGCCGCCAAACAAGCGTCGAGCGCTTCAACATTGGCGTGGATATCGCTGAGTAGGAGTATGCGCAATCAGACACCGGACAAATTGCCGATTATAGACCGACCCGGCTTTCTTGCGCTCCCTGATCCCGCGAAGGTCCCCTGGAAGCCATTGTCGGAAATTCGTCTTCATGTACCATTCGTATCAGTGAGATGGCAATTTAAAGGCAAGGCCCCCGCGTCGATCAAGGCTGTCTTTGCGGTCGTAAGCATCAACTTTCTGGGACTGGCCGCAACCTCCTACGCTATTCCCCGCTGGTCGCCAATAACCTCTGACGCAACCCATTCCTATCCGGTTCACTTCAAGGGCTCTGCGGGCTACTTTGTTGAGCCCTGGTTGGGAAGGTATTTCGAATATGGCTTCTGGGCGCACTTCGCTTTGTTGGCTCTCTTCTTCCTGATGTTGTGGTTCCATCGCGACAAGATCGAGCGCATTCGCTAACGATTCACGACCGGACACCGAGCCCAGTGCTCCGGAGCAACCTGAATCAGCGGCGGAAAAGATCGAGCACATTCAGGTTCGCGAAATTCGCATCGTGGTTCAAAAGCGCAGCCGGGCGGCAATGCCTGTAAAGGCGGAACCGTTCCGGCAATGGTTTCTAGGGGGCGGCCACGATCGGTTGCGAGATCCGGGACAGCATGGAGCAAACCCCGGGTATAGGGGTGAGCGGGAGCATCAAAAACATCGTGCTTCTGGCCGAGTTCCACGACCGAGCCGGCATACATCACGGCGACGCGATCGGCGACCTGGGAAACGACTGCGAAATCGTGCGAAATAAAAAGCATCGCCAGTTCGAACTTCGTCCGCAGCTCGGCGAGCAGATCGAGAATCTGGGCCTGGATGGTCACATCCAGCGCGGTCGTCGGTTCGTCAGCGATTAGCAACTGCGGGCGGTTTACGATTGCCATTGCAATCATGACACGCTGCCGCATGCCGCCGGACAGCTGGTGAGGATAGTCGCGGGCCCGGCGCCCTGGCTCCGGAATCACGACGTCGCTCATTGCTTCAACGGCGCGCTCGCGTGCTTCGAGTTTTGAGATCGGCTGATGTGCGAGTAGGGCTTCGGCGATCTGATCGCCCACGCGCATGACGGGATTGAGGGCAGTCATCGGCTCCTGAAAAATCATGCCGATCCGCGATCCGCGGAGCTGGCGCATGGATTCGTCGTCCAAGGCGTGCAGGTTGCGTGCGGTGCCGTTTTCCGCAAACTGAATTTCACCCGAGACCAGTGCTTGTGGCGGCAACAAGCGCATGATCGCCAGAGAGGTGAGCGACTTTCCGGAGCCCGATTCGCCTACCACGCCGAGCACTTCTCCCGGGTGCATCGACAAGCTGACATCGCGGACGGCAAACAAGCCCTTTATTTTCGGTTGTGCGTTTGCCCTTTGTCCTTGACCCGAAAAGGAGATGTTCAGATGGCGGATATCGAGGAGTGGAAGCACAGAATATGGTAGCAGGGTAGAAGTCAGCGTTAGCTTCGCCCGCGCAGGAAGGCATTTCGCACGGACTTGTGGTTGAATCTTGCCTGAGAGACCGTGCATCTCTTACATTACATTTATGAGCAAGATACACATTCCTACGCCATTGCGGCAGTATGTAGGGAAGCAAGCCTCAGTTGAAGTAAAAGGGTCTACGGTGGGCGAGGCGATGAACGCCTTGCTGGCGGAGCATCCCGACCTGCGCAAACACCTTTACACGGAAGATGGAAAGCTGCGCGCCTTTGTGAACTTATACGTAAATGACGAAGACATTCGCTACCTGCAGAAGGAAGCAACCGCGCTAAAGGACGGAGATCAGATCTCGATCGTGCCGTCGATTGCCGGCGGAATTGCCTAAGGCAACGCCGTGTTCTTGAACCAGAGCTTCGTCCCAGTTCGTGGGTTTTGCAACTGCTGGAGTCCAAGTAGGTTAAACTTCCCC
This sequence comes from Candidatus Sulfotelmatobacter sp., assembly GCA_030038125.1. GTDB lineage: Bacteria > Acidobacteriota > Terriglobia > Terriglobales > Acidobacteriaceae > Sulfotelmatobacter. The sequence continues at coordinate 2,214 of JASHPL010000311.1, read as the reverse complement.
TCCTGTCGCAAGAACCGCGATAATGGTGGAGCATCCGCACTGAGAAGGTTGAGGAATTTATGGCCACAACGACAGGACTTCCCGTCACACTCAACAAGGATGAGATCCTGCGCTATTCGCGCCATCTGATCATGCCCGAGGTCGGCATGGAGGGCCAGCAAAAGCTGAAAGCGGCGCGCGTGTTGTGCATCGGAACGGGTGGACTTGGTTCACCGCTGGCCCTGTATCTGGCGGCTGCGGGGGTGGGCACACTGGGCCTGGTTGACTTCGATGTCGTTGATTACACGAACTTGCAGCGTCAGATCATCCATTCGACCGCAGACGTAGGCCGCAAAAAGCTCGATTCAGCGGCGGAAAAGCTCAAAGCGATCAATCCGTATCTGAATCTCCGAACGTTCGATGCCAGGCTGGCCAGCGAAAATGCCCTCGAAATGTTTCGCGAGTTCGACATCATTGCGGACGGGACCGACAATTTCCCGACTCGCTATCTTGTCAACGACGCATGCGTGTTGACCGGTAAACCCAACGTCTATGGCTCGATTTTCCGCTTCGAAGGACAGGCAAGCGTGTTCGCGACCCACGATGGGCCGTGCTATCGCTGCTTGTATCCGGAACCACCGCCGCCAGGGCTGGTGCCGTCCTGCGCCGAAGGCGGGGTACTGGGGATTTTGCCCGGACTGGTGGGCGTCATGCAGGCGACAGAAGTCATTAAGCTGATTCTCGGCGTGGGCGAACCATTAATCGGACGACTTTTGCTGGTCGACGCACTCGGCATGAAGTTCCGCGAACTCAAGCTGCGCAAAAATCCCGATTGCCCGGCATGCGGTACGCATCCTACCATCACAAAGCTGATTGACTACAATGAATTCTGCGGCATTCGTGGAGAGGAGAAAGCAGTGAGCAACGGCGTTCCTGAAATCCAGGTGGAGGAATTGAAGCGGCGGCTGGACGCGAAAGACGATTTGTTCGTGCTTGATGTGCGCGAGCCGCATGAATATCAGATCTGCAATCTGGGCGGATATTTGATTCCACTTAACGATCTGCCGAAACGCGTAAACGAACTCGACTCCAGCCGTGAAATCGTCGTGCATTGCAAGATGGGCGGACGCAGCGCCAAGGCGGTTGCGTTCCTGCAGCAGGCGGGATTCAAGAAAGTGACGAATCTGGCCGGAGGGATTTCCGCATGGTCAGATCGCGTGGATCCGACGGTGCCGAAGTACTAAAGCAGATCAGCGGATTTGGCGCCCATTCAGGGAGCGCAGAGCGCTCCTTTCTTCCCATCAGGATTTTTGGGATGCGACATTGCGCGGATCCGATTCTGGTGCTCGACTGATCGGTCGATGGTGGTTCCCGCCACTCTACTTTCCTGCCAACTCGCGCTTCACGATGTCGCTGACCATTTTCCCGTCCACTCGCATGTCGGCACCCTGAAACCGGGCCATGGCGTTCTTCATCACACTGCCCATGTCTTTCATGGTCGGTGAAACCATGTCGGCGATCACGGCGCGTACGCCGGCAACGACTTCGGTTTCACTGGCAGCCTTGGGCATGTAGGTTTCGATGAGCTCGATCTCAGCTGCTTCCTTATCCGCCATATCCTGGCGTCCACCCTTGGTGAATTGTTCGATTGACTCTTTGCGTTGCTTGATCAGAGTGGCCAGAACCGCCTGCGATTCCTTTTCGTCGAGAGGAGCCATCTTCTCGACCTTGCGATTCTGCAGCGCGGCTTTCACCATACGCAAAGTGGAAAGACGCGCCTCATCTTTCGCCTTCATGGCAGCGACGATGTCCTGCTGGATTCTGTCGGCCAGGGTCATGATTGGATTATAGACACTTCCTCGGTACGCAGACAGAGAGCAGGAAATACGGTGGTGTCCTAATTTGGCCTTAGCTTCCGTTTGTACTCACAGTTCAAGATAGCGCCGGTGGCCAAATGAGAGTCACAGAAGTCTGTGGTGTACAGATGGCCGGTCAGATCGTAGAAGGCATAGGCTCCCACCAGCATGACCCAACCATCGTGTTTCATTGCCTCTTGAAAATCCTGTTTGCTGACAGAAGGATCGGTCCTTGCCGTAAAGAAGTCCACTTTACCTTGAGGAACCTTGGAAAAGAGATTCCGATCCTTAGGGAGTGGATCGCCAATAAGTCTTGCGATTTGCCTAGCAGCATCGCTGCCAACCACCATTTTGCGCTCGATTACCAACAAAGCGGGGG
>JASHPL010000032.1 GCA_030038125.1 Candidatus Sulfotelmatobacter sp. | reverse complement strand
CGAATTATGCGAAAGATGTGGGCGGACTACTGCTGGTCCGGCCGCGAGTGCTGGGAGTGAAAGCGCACGGATTCCTGGAAACAAAGGAAACGCGCAAGTTCCCGATTGAATTCGAGGGACCAGTGCACGACAGCGATGCATTCGACATAGAGATTCCGCCGGGATTTGTGGTGGACGACATGCCGCCCGCGGTCGATCTTGACGACGGTTTCGCCAGCTACCACGCGAAAACCGAAGTGCAGGGGGGCCTGATTCATTACCGCCGAACCTTCGAGATCAAAGAACTCAGTGTGCCGGTTGCCCGGGCGGAGGAGTTGAGGAAGTTCAACCGCATTATTGCCAGCGATGAACGCAACACGGTTGTTCTGAAGCCGCAAGGAAAATAGAGCCCTTCTTCGCGAAAGCATAGCCTAAATCTGTCTCAGGAGCTGAATCCGCGGAACCATTGCTGAACTCACGGTAACTACTGAAGACGTGCCCTTTCCAGTCACTGTGGCTGGGCGAATGACGCGGGAGATGGATTCAGCTGTAACTGCTGGGCTGCGGGCTGAACCACGGCTGGGGCGCTGATTTGCGGAGCATCAATCGGCGGACCGGCTAACGAGTTGTTCTGGGTTCTGGCTTCCATTTGAACCGCCGGTGGATATCCTTTGGCCTGCACGATCGCCCAATGCCATTCTTCCCCGGTAACGATGCCCGGATTGAGCGGCGCGCTGAAGACTGTGTTGCTGAATGGAGACGCGGCCGCTCGCATGCGATAGATCACTGTCATGTCGGCCTTTTTCTCGGGGCGAACCTCATTAAGGACGGGCTCCGCCGGTTGCATTTGAGATGGTGGCAAAGGATTCAGGACGGAATCTGCCGCGCTGGATGACGTAGCGACTGGCGCATTTTTCGTAATTACGGTCAAGGCAACGTCGAGTTCGCTTACATGCCAGCCGGTTCCGTTGAAAATGGAAACTGTAAGTGCGTCGCCTTCCATGCTGGCCGGGCCGGTAAGTTTGGGAAGCTCGGAAGCGGGTAGATCCATTTGCGCATATTGATTGGAAAGCAGAGCCTTGCTGCTGACGGTAAATGCGAGATTACAGGTGACGTCAGGAGCGGAAACCTGAAAATTCTTTGCGTCTCCAGACATTAGAAATTTGAGCACCGAATCGGAGGTGCGCTTGCTTTCCGCTTGGTCCATCACAGTTTTGAGGTTGTCGTTATTGATGACGTTTTCGTCGGGAGTAGTTTGCTTGCGCAGATTGCGAGCCACATCCCCGAGAGGAACCTCGTTGGAGTCGTCCTGCGCCCGCGCTTCCGGGACAGTTGATAAGAAGGCGGTCAGCGCGAGCAGCCCAGCCAGCAAGGCGGAGGAGTTGCGAATTATGGTCAAGCGAGACAACGAGAACCTCAACCTGGAAAGATCGTTGTTCGAAGCGCGAAAGATTGAATTCGCACGCAGAACGCGTCCTAACCGCGATTTTAGTGAAGGCGGGTAGACTTGCAGAAGTAACCAGGGTAATCGGAAAGAGGAAGGCCAAGATAAAGTCGAGTTTTAGAAGAGTTTTTCGGATCCGGTTGTGCGCGGGAAAAAGCGGATTCCGCCGGGCACGATTGGATAAGCTAATTTAAGCACTTGGTCGAAATGAGAGAAATGTGCGCTAATTGCGCCTACGCAATACGGATCGAGACAGGAGGAGCTGGGCGCGCGCTGACGAAATGGAGGCGCAACGGGGCGCGCGCCCGAGCTTTAAACCAACCTAAAGAAGTCCTTTAGTCCGAAAGCGCGTGACGGGATCGACGACCGGCACCGCTTCCCGCCGGAAAATCCAGCGGGCCACCGCAAAGCCAATTGCCGCATAGCAGAAATACATCACTCGCATACGCCACCTCCCACAATCGGATCGGCTGGTTTGACCCTTCCAGGGGAGGAACCAACATCAGGCTCTATCGGCACAATAGCAATCGCCTACGGCGGGAACAACGGCACAACAGTGCCATAAAGCTGGCACCGAAGTAATAGAAGTAACTTGCACATTTCGAACGAAACACGGCGCGATCGGCGCCAGAAGCGGGTTACAAACACGTGAGATTTATTTCTTCAGCAGGGATTTCTTGGCGGACTCCAGCTCTTTGCGCTTGTCATCCTCCACTTTCGGATAAGCCAGATTAAGAGATTCCAAGGTGTGTATGATCACCTCGGCTACCACGAGACGACTGAACCATTTGTTATCCGCCGGAACCACGTACCAGGGCGCATGTTTCGAGGCGGTGTTGCGAATCATGTCCTCATAGGCACTCTGGTAGTCATCCCAATAGTCACGTTCGCGGATATCGGCAGCAGAGAATTTCCAGTTTTTCCCCGGCTCGTCTAATCGGTCAAGAAAGCGCTTTTTCTGTTCCTTCTTGGAAAGGTGCAAAAAGAATTTGCGAATTACGGTTCCATTGCGCCACATGTGCCGTTCGAAGGCTTGAATATCTTCGAAGCGCTCTTGCCAAATATTCTTGCCACAGAGGGAAGGAGACAAGTTCTCATTCTCGAGAATTTCGGGGTGAACTCGGACTACCAGCACCTCTTCATAGTACGAGCGATTGAAGATACCGATGTGACCGCGCTCCGGCAGGTCGCATGTGGTGCGCCAAAGAAAATCATGTTGCAGCTCCCTTTCCGACGGTGCCTTGAAGGAGTAGACCTGACATCCCTGCGGATTGACGCCGCTCATGACGTGCTTGATGGCGCCGTCTTTGCCGGCGGCGTCCATAGCCTGAAAAATCAGAAGAAGGGCCCAGTGGTCTTGCGCGTAGAGTTTATCCTGCAGTTCTGCCATGCGCTCGATGCCCTGCTGCAAGGCTTGTTCCGCGTGTTCTTTGGAGCGCCAATGAGCGGTATCGGCAGGATCGTAATCTTTCAGTTTGAAACCCTTTCCAGCTTCCACGCGATAGGTCTTAACAAGCTTGTCAAGATTCATGATGTACGAGTCCTTGCAAACAAAGATAAAGGAGCCGGAAATATTTTATGGATACTCCTAGCTTCGTGAGTAACGCTAAGCCGGCGCCCCTTTTGCAGAAGCGATCGGGAGGTTGGCATCTTGCCAGGCATCGAAGCCACCGGTCACGTTGAGGACGCGGGTGAAACCGGCGCGCTGGAGAAGGCTGCAGGCGATCATGCTGCGATATCCGCTTTTGCAGTGCACGGCAAGGGGTGCAGAACGATCGATCTCCGGCGGCGAAACCTTGAAATGATCGAGCGGCCACCAGGTGGCATGCTCGATGTGCCCCGCCTCCCATTCCGGGGCGCGACGGACATCGAGAATTTGCAGATCGTGCGAATGGAGCTCGGATTGGAGCTCGCGCGCCGTAATCTGGGAGACGGTCGCGACGGGAAAGCCCGATTGTTTCCAGGCTTGCACGCCGCCCTCTAGATATCCATCAAACACTTCAATGCCAACGCGGGCCAGGCGAATGCGCGCTTCCTGCAATTGCTCCTCCGATGCCGCAATCAACACAGGATGGGCGGTGATACCGAGCACCGTGCCAGCCCAGGATGCAAACTGCCCCGAAAGGCCGATATTGATTGAGCCGGGCACGTGAGCGGAGGCAAAATCATCAGCGAAGCGAACGTCGAGTGCGACTTCGTCTCGCTCCAGCATCGATTTCAATTCGACGGGCGTGATAGCACGCAACGGCTGCAGATCGGAAAGATTCGTCGCTCCTGCGCGGTTGATTTCAGCGTCCTTAAGGAAATAATCCGGGCGAGCCGGAAGATTGCTAGTGAGGACGTTTACGAATTCTTCCTTGCTGCGGAGTTGCAGGGCGTAATTCGTAAGCCGCTCCGTGCCAATCGTCGAGGACCGTTCGGCTCGCATATTTTTCCCGCAGAGCGAGCCGGCTCCGTGGGCGGGGTAGACAAGAACATTGTCGGCGAGTTTCAGCAACTTATCATGCAGGCTGTCGTACAGCATGCCCGCGAGTTGCGGCGGAGTATGCTTCGGCGAGAGATCGGGACGGCCGACATCGCCAATAAACAAAGTATCTCCAGTAAGAACCGCCCATGGGGAGTGAGATGTTTCTTCGTCGATGACAACCAGGCAAACACTCTCGAGCGTGTGCCCCGGAGTTTCGAGAGCGCGGAGCGAAGCTTTGCCGAACTTCAGTTCGAAGCCGTCGCGAACCTCGACGTGAGGGAACTTCGCTCCGGCCTGGGCCCCGATGTAAATCTTCGCGCCGGTTCGGGCTGACAGTTCTCTGTGCCCGGAAACGAAGTCGGCGTGCAGATGTGTTTCGAAAACATGGCGAATAGCGAAACCATGCTCCGCGGCGGCTTTCAAATAAATCTCGACGTCGCGCTGCGGGTCGACGACGACGGCCTCGCCTTCAGAAGCCAGCATATACGAGGCATGCGCCAAGCATCCCAGATAGAACTGTTCGAAGTACATGAGCCAGATCCCCAGACGTGTGGGTAGATGCTAGAACAAATTGAAAGGGATTGCTATGAATTACGAAGGGAGCGGGGTGATGAATTCCAATCCGAAGCAGAAGCCGTTGCGGGAACGAACGACGGCTGGCAGGCGAGAGTGAACTGGAGTTTCAAATTCAACTTCCAGCAGATCCCCGGGATTCAGCAGGATCCCCGCGTAAAGCACCATGCCGCCCTCACTGAGTTCGGTCCCACGGCCTTCGACGATGGTCGTGGAAAATCCCTTGGAAGTCAGCACGCGAACTGGCATGTCCACGGGAAGCCGCGTCCAGCGCCGAGTTTTGGGGAGGATGGACACTCTGCCTATGATCAAGCCCGGGGTTAGTTCCCTCAAATTACCAAAGTGAAGGTCGAAAATGGTCGCGAGTACAACGTGATAGCAGGGATGGAGTTGGTTCTGTTGCTATCCGGCACGGGCGCGTTTTTTTCGGAGCAGTTGCGCAACTTTTTTCATATCGTCGACAAAAGCCAGTAACTGCATGTGGCGGGAGCCTTCGTCTTGCGCTCGCAAAATTGAAGATGGGTTGCGATGACAAATGGAGCCAGAGAGGACTCAACCAGTTGTCCGTGCTGCTGGCTGACACGAAAGTCCTTCCCTAGCAAAGATTGGGCAGCGCTCGCTCCCAGACAAACCAAGACCTGAGGCTTCACGATGGCAAGTTCTGCGTCGAGCCAGGGGCGGGACGCCTGGATTTCCGAGTATCGCGGTTTCTTGTGAATGCGCCGTTTGCCGTGCTCGGCCGGCGACCACTTGAAGTGCTTTACCACATTTGTGATGTAGACTCCGGAGCGATCAATACCGGCTTGGGCAAGAGCCTGATCGAGCACTCGTCCCGCTGGCCCCACGAACGGCGGCCCCATTCGGTCTTCCTGATCTCCGGGCTGCTCCCCAACGAGCATGATTGTAGCTTCGAGTAATCCCTTGCCAAAAACGGTTTGTGTCGCGTTCCTCCAAAGATCGCACGCCGTGCAAGTGCGGGCGGCACTTTGCAGGTCGCGCAGAGTCGCATGGGCGGGAATCAGGTCCGCCGGGGTGCCCGTAGAACGTCTGTCCGGCGTCTTCTTTTCGGAAGCTGCCGAAGATTTGCGAGTGGGTGTCACAGAAATTTAGATGCCACTGGCGCAGCGCCAGTCCGCAGCTGTGTTGTTGCAGCTCATTCGTCTGCATGTGTTTCAGAGATCTGACGGCACGAGTTGCCGACGGATAGGGTTGGAACCTAGGGCTTTGCTCCGGTACCAGTGGGTGCTCACGAATCTACACCGCAGATAACAAACGGTAGCCGGTGGGTATCGAAGGTAGTCGCAATTACAACGAATTCTGAACAGAAGTACAGATGCAGCGGGATGGTCGGCAAGTTGGACGGCGGATATTGTGCTGGAGAGATGAAAGTTCTTCGCAACACGCCCTCCTATCAAGCAGGAGCCGAACTTTTGTGGCTCGGCTCTTGCTTCTCGCCTGGTTCGAGGATGCGAGCGGACCTGGCAGCGAAACATGAGGAGGAGGGGAAGAACATTTTGTCCCTCAATGCGAAGCAACAACTTAAGGAGGCACCATGCTGTATTGGGCTCTGATGTTCCTGATAGTGGCGATCATCGCGGCGATATTCGGCTTTGGCGGAATCGCTGTGGCAGCGGCGGGTATCGCGAAGATCCTCTTCTTTATCTTCCTGGTGCTGTTCGTGATCATGCTGATCACGCATCTGGGCCGAAGAGGCAGCAGTATCTGATAGAGGTGACCGCTAGCGGACGACTTAGGCCGCCTGCTCTTCCAGCGGCACACAGATGAGGCGAATGCCATCGCGGTGCCGCCGGATGGCGCGGGTAACGGCGATGAGCGCGTCTGACTGGCAGCGCGGACACCGATTCGTCGAATCGCCGACGGCTTCGCAATCGCTGCAAAGATAGGCGTCGGCAAGATTGATGAAAGTGGCGTCCCGCACCTTCGCTCGTGGATGGCGCGAGGCGTACATGGGATTGTCGCCCATCGGCGAAATTCCGATGGACACAACCTCGAAACCTACCCTGGGCGGCGGGTGGGTGCAATCAGGTGTTAGCTGTAAATGACAACACCGAATCGGTGGGAAGGGCTGGGAGAGCAGCCATGAATCTACGGAGCTTAGGATGTCTCGGCTGCTCACGGAGTGCAGGTTTTTGCAATTTCTATCTTAGACCTAGGAGGATTGATTTATGAACGCGGACGAACTGCGCGGCAAGTGGAATCAGTTTAAAGGATCAGCCAAGCAAAAATGGGCGAAACTAACGGACGACGATCTCATGGCGATCGACGGACAAAGAGATCGACTGATTGGAAAGATTCAAGAACGATACGGTATTGCCCGGGAGGAAGCGGAACGACAGCTTAATGAGTGGAAGGTTCCGGCTCACGGGACACACGAGGAAGTGGTCCGTCACGAGGAGACGACGAAAAGAAAAATCAGCTAGCGTAGCGTCGCAGACACGAAATTTGCGGGGTGGTGGCCAGTGGGACGATGTAACGACACCCCGCACAATCAGCGACCATCAGGTCGAAGAGATGCCGCCTGCAGCGTTCTTGCCTGATCAACCACGCTGCGGACGGCGTCCAGTACTACATCGGGCCGGTCGATCTGAATGTAATGAGCGCTATTCTTCGCGATGATCTGTGTGCCCCGTGTGGAAAGATGGGCCATTTCTTCCTGCATTTTTTCCCAAGCATCGTTAATCGGCCTGGCCAGATCGCTGGGGAGTTCGGCTGAGGGTTTCGCAGGATCGTGTGACAGTACGACCAGCGGCATGTCACCCAGTGAACCAGAGGCTGCGGCCTGCGCTCCACTTTCCGCAAAACTCCTCATTTCCGCAACAGCTTCGTGTGCCGTATGGAAATTGCACTCGGCGGCGCGTTCTGCAGGGTTCTCCTCACATAGACTGAACAGACGTGGAATGCCGAAAGGCATGGCGTATTCAAGGAATTCGGCCTCCCGCAACCAACTCGCCTCCATGTCTTTGAGTGCGACTGGAAAACGGTTCTGCTGCTCGGGATGAGAAGCATCCACCAGCACTATTCCGGCGACCTCATCGCGGTACATTCCTGCAAAAACGCGAACGCTGTACCCGCCCATGGAGTGGCCGACAAGAACGTAGGGCGGGGCGACTCCGGCATTGTGCAGCAGCGAATTCAATTCCTCGGCAATGACCTGGCTCGTGCGCGCTCGGGGACTCGAATCGCTATATCCGATACCCGCGCGATCA
>JASHPL010000310.1 GCA_030038125.1 Candidatus Sulfotelmatobacter sp. | reverse complement strand
TCGACGCCAATGAAATTAAGATGCTGGTGGAAGGCAAAGAACTTCCGCCTTTGGCGCCGCCGCCATCGAAACCGGATGATGGCGTGCAGCATGTGATCAAGCCTGAACTGCAGCCCGGACGTGCTCCGAAAACTGGGGAGCGTCCGGCAACGGCGTAACGCAGCAGAATCGAGTTGTTTTCAGGGCGGCAAGCCGCTGCCCTTTTTCTTTGTCTCAGCACGCGTGAACTTGAGTCTGAACGCGTGCTTTCGTCCTTTCGAGGACTGATGTGATCCTAATCACAACAAAATCCGGCACTTTTGAATGACGGAGACTGTCATTCCGGCGCACTTCCATCTCCCCCGCGATTAACCGGAATAGAGTAAAGCGATATCGCTCCTCCGTTCAGCCGTTATGAATGCTGCGGCACTTTATTCAGAACAAAGAACTTCTCTAATCGTTACTCTCGTGTAAGGAACACCCCAGCCGTTTGGTTCTGATCATGCACTACTTACCTGCAGTTAGTGAACGATTGACCAGAACGGAAAAAAATTGAGTGCTTGGGGAGAAAAGAGATGCGTAAACAGAAGGGTTTCTCACTGATCGAGCTGCTGATCGTGGTGGCCATCATCCTGATCATTGCAGCTATCGCTATTCCGAACTTGCTCCGCGCCCGCATTGCGGCCAACGAGTCGTCTGCGGTCGCTTCGCTCCGTACTATCAATACCGCGATGGTTTCCTACAACTCTGCGTATCCATCCGTCGGATTCTCCGCCAATTTGGCGGACATGGGACCGTCCGCCGCGAGTCCGTGCGCTGCGACTTCCGCTACGGCTTGCTTGATTGATGAGGTATTGGCCAAAAACGGTAACCCCGCGGGCAGCGGTAAGAGCGGTTTCATGTTCGCGGCCACTGGCGCAACCGCCGGCGGCAGCACCACCAAGGTCATCTACTACGCCACCGCGACTCCGATCGTGCTCAACCAGACCGGCAGCCGCGCGTTCTGCGCCTTTGAAGATGGCGTCGTGCGCGTGAACACTGCGGGTACGATCGCCGGCAGCGAGGCGGCCTGCCAGGGCTGGAACCCGCTTAACCAGTAATCTGGTTTGATTCGGCAAGTACCTGGGGGAGGGTACAAGCCAGGGGCAGCGAACTCGCGTTCGCTGCCCTTTTATTTGGGGACGACGGCTCGTCTATTCCCAGCCGTTACGACTGGAAGGCCGCGGCCTTGGCTGCGCGGCTTGTATTGAAACGCGAGCGCACTCAAATTCGCGAGTCAGGATTTTCGAGTAAATCGCGCTCGAGAGTGGCCCAGCTGCGCCCGGTGGAATTGTTAGAACGCGAGCGAGGCTACTTCAGTTTGACAAATAAGAGAACGAAAATCGCCCACACTCCGACGGTCATGGGGAACTGCGCAAGGGCCATATCGCGTAGAGTGCCCCCTCGCGGTAGCAGATACGTTAACAACATCATCGCGATTGCGGTGAGCACTCCAAGAAGAAGTCTGCTTTTCCAGTTCATCGGTCGGCCTCGCCTACACGATTTGGACTGCAGAAACGCAGCGATTGTACAACGTTTCGGCACTCGGCGGACCTACACGAATAAATCGATTTCGTCGAGGAGGTCGGTGATGAAATTCAGACTGTTTGCGCTCATCGTGTTTCTGGTACCTCTTGCAGTTGCCGCGCGGTGCCACGCCGGACAGTTCTCAGCACTTGCTGGGAGAGCAACAAGGCTTAGTGGCGCAAGTGCCACTGATTGGCGGAAAATCGATTGCTCTCAAATTCCCGTTTGCACTCAAATTCTTCTGGCGATTTTGAACCTGCTTTCTTCCTGAAAACAGAGGGATTACTGCGTGGGTTCCGAGCTTCCACGGACGCCAAAATCAGCTCACTCTGTGGTATAATCTAGTTAGTCGCACTTGGTCCTAAGTGTTAGAGATTTCAATGACTTGAGGTCTCTTGCGAAGTCATTTTCGGACACTGGACGAGGGCGAATTCCCAGCCAAATCTTAGGGCATCAGGAAGACCGGTTCTTAACCGGAACTCGCAAGGTTCGCGGAGCCGAATGGCCACCAAAGAGATCAACACACCAGTCACGGACAGCAAGCCGAAAAACGGAAAAGTCACTCCGATTCCGACCGCCAATGGCGCGAGCAACGGAAATCATGAGTACAACGCGGAGTCGATCAAAGTCCTCGGCGGCATGGAAGCCGTGCGCAAACGTCCGGCGATGTATATCGGATCGACCGGCGAGCTAGGGCTGCATCATCTTGTGTACGAAGTCGTCGACAATTCCGTCGATGAAGCGCTGGCGGGATTCGCCACGAAAATCGAGGTGACGATTCACATCGATAATTCGATTACCGTCGTCGACGACGGACGCGGAATTCCAGTCGATGATATGGAGATCGATGGAGACAAAGTCTCCGCCGCGCAGGTCGTCATGACCAAGCTGCACGCCGGCGGGAAATTCGATACTTCGACTTACAAAGTTTCTGGCGGATTGCACGGCGTCGGCGTTTCCTGCGTGAACGCGCTCAGCGAAGAACTCGATCTCGAAATCTGGCGTGACGGCCACACCTGGCAGCAGACGTATTCGAAGGGCGACCCGACCAGCAAGCTGAAGAAAACTGGCGTCGCGAAAGTGAAGACTGGCACGAAGGTAAAGTTCCTTCCCGATCGCGAGATCTTCACGGTTACGGAATACAACTACGACACGCTGGCGCAGCGGTTGCGCGAACTCGCGTTTCTGAACAAAGGTCTGCTGATCACGCTGACCGACGAGCGCACGAATGATCCCAAGACCGGGGAACCCAAGCACGCCGATTTCAAATATAACGGCGGGATTGCCGAGTTCATCAAGCACCTCAATCGCGGCAAGCAGGTGCTGCACGACAAGCCGATCTATATGGAGGACGACCGCAACGGCGTCCACATGGAGATCGGCCTGCAATACAACGACGGATATTCGGAAACGGTTTTCAGCTTCGCCAACAACATCAACACGGTTGACGGCGGCACGCATCTTTCCGGGTTCCGCACGGCGCTGACCCGCACGATTAACTACGCGGGCCAGCAAATGGGCTTGTTCAAAGACATCAAAGAGAATCTCACTGGCGACGATGTTCGTGAGGGTCTGGTTGCAGTGATCAGCGTGAAGCTGCCGCAACCGCAGTTTGAAGGGCAGACCAAGGGCAAGTTAAATTCCGACATCGCGGGCACAGTGATGTCGTTTGTGAACGAGCGGCTCGGCGCGTTTTTCGAGCAGAACTCTACCGTCGCAAAGAAGATCATCAACAAAGCGGTCGATGCAGCGCGCGCACGCGAAGCCGCGCGCAAAGCCCGTGATCTGACGCGGCGGAAGGGTGCGCTTGATTCCGGCGGATTGCCGGGAAAGCTAGCCGATTGCTCCGAGCGCGATCCCAATCGTTGCGAGTTGTTCCTGGTCGAAGGCGAATCCGCAGGCGGTACGGCGAAACAAGGACGCGATCGGCGCTTCCAGGCGATTTTGCCGCTGAAGGGAAAGATCCTGAACGTCGAGAAGGCGCGCTACGACAAGATGCTGGCGCACGAAGAAATTCGCGCCATGATCACGGCGCTCGGAACCGGCATCGCCAAAGACGATTTCGATCCGACGAAGGTTCGTTACGCCAAAATCATCCTGATGACGGACGCCGATGTGGACGGAAGCCATATTCGCACGCTGCTGTTGACGTTTTTCTTCCGCCACATGCAGGATTTGATCAAGCGCGGCAACGTCTTCATCGCGCAGCCGCCACTGTATTCGATCAAGAAAGGTAAGTCGCAGCAGTACATCAAGAACGACGACGAGTTCGACAAAGTGATGCTGAAGCGCGCCGCCGATGGTTTGGTCGTGCGTTACGGCGAGGGCGCGGCCAAGCTGGAAGGCGCAGCGTTGTCGAAATTCATGACGGTCCTGCGCGAATATCTCGGATACTTCGACAAAGTCGACAAACGCCTGCGCGACGAGCAGGTGACGGAGCTGCTCTCCAAGCTTGATCTTTCCAAGAAGGCGGACTTCGAAGGTGACAAGAAAGAAGCTCCGAAAAAGCTTGAGCGCCTGGAAAAAGAGCTGAAGAAGCAGCAGAAGGATCGCGGATTCAAGAGCGTCGAGTCGCGATTCGATGAAGAGCACAATTTGTGGGAAGTCGCGTTTGTCAGCTCGCACGGCGCCGAGCACGTGATCAACTGGGAACTGGCGTCGACGCCAGAGTGCCGGCAGATGATCTCGAAATACAAGCAGATCGAACCGTACATGGAGCCTCCCTTTGTGGTTGAAGCTGTGGCCAAAGCTGCCTCATCGAATGGCGGCGCCGAAGCAGAAGACGGCGAAACTACGGAAAAGGCCGACGAGAAGAAAACTGCCAAGGCTCCGGCCAAGAAGAAAATCGACATTGAGCCGGTGGAGAAAACCAACGCGCGCGACCTGTTCGACTACGTGAAAAAAGAAGGCGGCCGCGGATACGATGTCCAGCGATATAAAGGTCTCGGCGAGATGACCGCTCCGCAGTTGTGGGAAACGACCATGGATCCCGAGCGGCGCACGTTATTGGCGGTCAAGCTCGAAGACATTGCCGAGACCGAGACGATTTTCACCACGCTGATGGGAGAAGACGTCGAGGCGCGTCGCAAGTTCATCGAAGACAACGCTTTGGACGTGAAGAATCTGGACATCTAACTTCTGGGCCACCCATTCACGCGGATTAAACAGCATATCCTTCGACTGCGTCGAATTGCCCTTCGCGCAATTCGGCTCTGCTCGGGGTGACAGGGGTTCGAATCCGAGGCTACTTCAATCCTTCGACCAGATACAAATCCGCGAGCATCCGGTGATAACCGAAGATGCAGGTCTTCGCGTCGGGAGTCATGAGGATGGGACCGATGTTCTCGACTCCGGCCGGATCGTAGGGCATGAGTTCCTTCCACAGCGTGCGCTTTCCGCTATCAATATCGAGATGATACACGCGCGCCGGCAGTTCTCCAGGCTGGTAGATATAGATTCCACGCCCGCCCGTATCGAACGTGATCGGCAGTTCGCCGGGATTCAGCCCCGGAATGAGTTTCGGATCTCCGCCTGCGGCCGGATACAAATACCCTTTCTTGTCCGGTCCAATCGCGGCGACGTCCTGTGAATCGGGCGAGATGGCGAATGCCGTGCCGTTTACGCCTTCCTGAGAAATGACTTTGGATTTGCCCGTTGCCAGATCGTAAACGTAGAAACGTACACCCTTGCCGGGTTCGTCCGCGGTGAAGAGGATACGCTTGCCGTCCGGAAACCAATGCGCCCAACTGTGATTGATGTCGTCTTTGGTCAGATCTCGCGGCTCACCCGCGCCGGTGGGCAGAAGCCTGAATTGAGAAGGCGACTCCTGACTCTGAGCAATCGCCCATTTTCCATCAGGCGACAAGGCAACCGCCCCGCCTTCGCCCAGCAGAACCGCAGGCGAACCGTCGGTCTTGCGAATGTAGACCGCATACGTCAGTCCGCTCGATTTCGAGTAATCCAATGCTCCGCCGCCGCCCTCTTCATCAAAGAGCAGTGTCTTCCCGTCGGCCGAGAGATCGGCGGGATAGGTATAGTCAAGCCAGGAAAGTTCGTGCTGCTTGGGATCGTTGGCGAACAAGCCGAGCAGTTCGCGTCGCCAATCGGCGCGCACCAGAAGCACGCGACCGTCTTTAGCGATATCGAGGAGCATGAGCGCTCCCGGCAAACGCGCCACAATGCGCTCTTTGCCATCCAGCGAGGTTGCGTAGAGCGTCCGATCTGTTCCTGACTTGCTGGCCGTGAACCAAATTTCTTTGCCGTTCGGAGCCCAGGCCAAGCCTTGGATCGTGAACCATTGCGCCGAGAGCAGCTTCTTGTGTCCGGCCATATCGACGACAGCCAGTGAGCCGCTATCGTCGCCTTGTAGGGGATGATCGGCAAACGCGATGTAGTCGCCCTTGGGAGAGACGCGCGGATGCCCTATCCATCCGCCGGTCTCGTAGAGTGGCTTGTCGATGGGATATTCCAGGCGATTGCGTCCCCCGAAATCGCGAACCACCGCGAGTTGGTTGCCGTCCGGCGACCAGTCCGCCCATTGCACCTGCTCCAGCACTTCCCGCGGCGCGCCGCCGGAAAGCGGTGCGCGGGCCAGAGTCCCCATGGAAACCCAGGCTCCCACCGCTTTGCTGTTGAGCAACACCGCCATTTCTGCGGTCGATGACACCGACATGAGCTGGGTGTGGCTTAGACCCATGGAGCGCGACTCGGGAGCTTCCGGCCGCGCGGTGAAAACGTCCGTGGGATTTCCCTGCCAGGCAGCGCTGTAGAGAATCGTCTGTCCATCGGGAGCGAAGCGGGCGGAACGAATGCTGCCGCGGCGAAAAGTCAGCTGACGATACAAGGGAGGCGGAATCGGCGCTGGCGTAAAAACCAACTTGCCCGCATAAAGTCCCACTGCTGCCGCTACCAACACAGCAATGACGAGCACGTAGGATCGACGCGATCCCTTCGCCGTTGCCGGAGGTGCAGGAGGAATCGCGATCGGCATGCTGCCAGAGGAAACCGGCGGTACCGACTCGGCAACCGCAGAAGATCTGGAGGAATCTATGGACCGCTTCAGGCGTTTCAGATCCGCGCGAAGCTCGGCCGCACTTTGGCACCGCAGATCGCGATCCTTTTCCAGCGATTTTGTGATGATCTCTTCCAGCTTGGGAGGAACCTCAGGATTCAGCCGACTCGGCGGCGAAGGAGCGCGGTTGAGAATGGCTTCGGTAATGACCGCGGAGGTTTCTCCACGAAACGGCAGCACACCCGTCGCCATTTCGTAAAGAACCACCCCGAAGGAAAACAGATCGGTACGGCTGTCGAGATCTTTCCCACGCAACTGTTCGGGCGACATGTACGAGACCGTGCCGACGGCCGTGCCGGGGCTGGTCAAGTCGAGGCTGGTGGCCTCGGCGATCGTCTGCGAATCCCCGCTGGTGGG
Organism: Candidatus Sulfotelmatobacter sp.; assembly: GCA_030038125.1. Classification (GTDB taxonomy): domain Bacteria; phylum Acidobacteriota; class Terriglobia; order Terriglobales; family Acidobacteriaceae; genus Sulfotelmatobacter. The sequence goes on along the minus strand of JASHPL010000310.1, from coordinate 6,446 downwards.
TTTGGCAAGCCGGGATATCTTCGCCAGCCCGAAATCCAGAATCTTGGCGTGACCGCGATCGGTGACAAAAATGTTCGCCGGCTTGATATCCCGGTGCACGATTCCCTTGGAATGCGCGCCATCCAGCGCATCGGCGACCTCGATCGCGATCGTGAGCAGCAGATCCATCTCCAACGGCTTGCTGTCGATCAGGTGCTTGAGTGTCTGCCCGCTGAGGCACTCCATCACCAGAAAGAGATGACCGTCATGCTGCCCGATTTCGTGAATCGTACAGATGTTGGGATGGTTCAGCGCCGAAGCGGCGCGGGCTTCTCTGCGAAAACGCTCGAGAGCCTGCGGGTCCTGCGACAAATCGTCGGGAAGAAACTTGAGAGCGACAAAGCGGCCCAGGAGCGTGTCTTCTGCCTTGTAAACCACGCCCATGCCGCCGCCGCCCAGCAACTCGGTAATCCGGTAATGAGAGACGGTTTGACCGATCATGGTCAGCGTAAGTTGTGAGTCTTGACCCCAGGGGAAGGCCGGATCATCTTAGGGGAATCATGAGCTCTCGTCAACGATTGACCTGGTTCGATAGTGGTGCGGATATGGGTTTTAGCGCGGATGCGACAGTCAAGCAGCAAGGGCAGAAGTTTCCCGGAAGGCCTTGTTTCTCGTCTTTCACCTTCGTGTCCTTTATGGTTACCAAATGGCCGGGGTGGTGTGAGCTATTGCCTTGTCTTCTTCGGAACCGCAACGATCAGATTTTCACGGCTGGCTTTTCGGCCTCGACCATTGCCTTTTCGCCGCGAAATACTCGCGAGATGCCGCGCACGATACGCCGCATGGGAAGTTCGCCCTTCGCGTCTGCAAAAAAGATCTCGCCGACACGAGAGCTGCGATAGTACCAGCGCTTCAACAGGGCGAGATGCTCCATTGTCTCAAGAGCTGGCATTGTTTTTGCCGGCGGCAGGGAAAGCAGCGCTGCTTGAACTCGCGATTCCATCGATTGCGATTTCGTGTGCTCCTCTGCCTGGATCGAAAATGAGATTGGGTCCGAGATCTGTCCGCGCTCCGCACGAAAGAATGTGACCGAATCCGTGACGTGGCTGGGCTGAATCATCAGCGCGGAGAAACGATCGAGCCGTTGCACGATCTCCGGCAGTTGGCTGGTGACTGGCTTGAGTTTCTCCAAACGCACATGGATGGCGGCCGCATCTTCGAACGCGAGTTGTGCCGACGCGGCTTCGCGTTCGTTTGCCAATTGACGAACCAGCGAATCGCCCGCGGAATCGAAGTAATCTTGCACGCGCCGAACCTCGGCGGCGTACTCATCGTCGGTGCATCCCTTGAAGCAGGGAGCGAGGCACATCTTCATCTCCGAATAAATGCAGCCGGGAAACTTGGGATCAGGATGCAGATCGTCGATGCAGCGCCGCATCTTAAAAAAATCCAGCGAGTCATTCATGAATTTCTCAGCCGCGACTCGCGAGACAAATGGCCCGTAGTAGAGCGAAGGCCCGTTGAGTTTTCCCAGCCGCGTTGTAACCGAAGCGCGCGGATATTGATTTTCAAGATGCAGCTTCACGAATGGCGAGAAGCGGAAACGAAGCCGCTTCGAGTACGTCTTGGGAAATTTGCTTCGCAGCGCTTTGTAAAGAAGGAAGCCAGATTCGAAATCCGATCCGGTCGGCGTGTATTCGATCGCCCGGACGCGGTCGCGCAGGTTTAGTTTCTTGGTCCGTTCGGTGACAGGTCCCAAAAGCCGCTGAATTCGCCGACGGACATTGGCCGTCTTGCTGAGGTAGGGTTCGGCTTGAGCGTCTTCTCCGCGAAGCAGAAAGACCGCCGGCGCGGCGGGCAATGCGGCAAAGATTTCCACATCCCGCTCGGGAGCGAATTCCAGGCGCTCAATCAGCACAACTTGATTCTAGAGGGATTTCACGACGGAGACACAAAGGCACAGAGAAATTCTGGAATTGATCACCAGGCATTTCATAGGCTGGATTCTCTATGCGCGAGATCCCTCGCCTCGCTGATAAGAGCGCGGGGCTTCGGGATGATCGCCTCGTTTCGTTTGGCGCTGATTTACCGGAAGCTGGCGCTGCGGAATTTCTGGCGGAAATCGGTGCCCTCGAGCGTGATGATGCGGCACATCTCGTGCAGGCGAGACCGCATGCGTTCGCCGATGCGGTCGCCGAGGGTCTCCGGACGCGTCGCAGCTCGCGCTGGCGAGAGCGAGTTCGATACGCTCGCCGCGGGTTGATCCTCAAAATTTGTGGTGATGATCGTTGTGCGGTTGTCGTTGTATCGCGTATTCAGGATCAGGCTGACCGTATCCCACACCCACTCGGTCGGCTTCACCGCTCCGAGTTCGTCTAGCACGAGAACATCCGTTTCGAAAACCGGCCGAAGCACGTCCAGTTCGGTGGTCTGCACGGTCGTGTTGTACGAATTCTGGATTTCCTTCAGCAGTTCGCGATAGTCATAAAACAGGCAGGGAACACCACGGGTGAGGATCAACTCCTTGATAATCCCTACCGCCAAATGCGTCTTGCCGGTCCCGATCTTGCCGATGATCAAAAGCCCCTTGTCGCCACGAGGATCGCATTTCCCGGCGAAATTCGAAGCGAGAAAGTGAGCCTCAGCCAGCGAGGAATGCGCTCCGGGGAAATCGGTGTCATAGTTGTCCAGCTGGCAGTGCTCGTATCTTCGCGGAATGCGCGCAGTAGCCAGCAGCGATTGCGCCCGCGCCCGCAACTGGCAATCGCAGCGGGTGACGCGGCGTTCCGCTTTGCCGGAGCCGGTCGCTTGACCCTCGACGGCTTTCCACCCTGTTCCTTGACACAACGGACAGATTTCTACGGGAGCCTTAATCACGAAGTCATCCAAAAAAAGCACTTAGCATTCCGCACTCGGCACTCAATAGCGGTTCGCCAGTTGAGAGTTCCGCCGGCCTAGCCACTAACGCATGGACTGAAAGCCGAATGCTGAGTGCTGTCTTTCGACTTTGCACCCGCGAGTTGGTTTTGCGCAAGACGGAAAGAGTTGCCATCTGTGTACATCCTGTGAAGGATGGATGCGATTTGTGGATCGCCGAGGAAAACGTCTGGCAGGGGCGGCAAAAACCGCGTGGGCAGCCACAATCCGGATCGCCGAGGTTCAAAACTGGCTTCCGGCGCGGATTTTCACAGTTGACAATCGCCGCAGAGAGAGGACAATACGAAGCGGTCAGGTTTCCCAACTCAGCCAGAGCCCTCCCGGTGTAGGCTGGGCAACAAAAGAGACCTGCGAGGAGAGACTATGAACAAAGCCGATCTGGTTGACAAGATCGCAGGCGCCTGTGAGATCAGCAAGGCGCAGGCCACGACCGCCATTGATACAGCGGTGGACAGCGTTACGTCTGCCCTCCGCAAAGGAGATCGTGTGGCATTGATAGGATTCGGCACGTTCTCGGTGTCGCAAAGAAAGGCGCGCAATGGGCGCAATCCGCAGACCGGCGCCACGATCAAGATCGCTGCCCGCAAAGTCGCGAAGTTTACCCCAGGAGCCGAACTCAAGAAGGCTGTGAACAAGAAGTAATTCGGAAAATTCGTACCATGCCACGGCAGGGGGTCGGCCCTGCCGTTTTTATTTGTACAGGCGATCGCCTGCGTTGAGCGCCTCCCGCGTGGGGTTGCTGGCTGCCGGTTTCTTCCCGCTTTTCGCCCGTTCCCACAAAAAGGGTTACACTCATCCAGTACGTGCAATAACCTTGAAACTGCGCTCGCGGAGCGCGCTGTCTTGTATGCCAACAAAGCGATTTTATTCTGTCTTGTTCTTCATTCTTTGTTTTTCACTTCTTGCCGCAACGGCGCAGACCAATAACCAAGATGCAGAGAGCCATCCCTGGTGGCAGCACGCTGTTTTCTACGAGATCTATCCTCGCAGCTTTGCCGACAGCAACAACGACGGCATCGGCGATCTCAACGGTATCGCCTCCAAACTGGATTATTTGAAGAACCTTGGCGTCGATGCAATCTGGATTTCACCCTGCTTCCCTTCACCCCAGGTCGACTTCGGCTATGACGTTTCCGACTACGAAAACATCGATCCGATGTACGGAACGCTGGCGGATTTCGACCATTTGCAGAAGGATGCCAGCCAACACGGCATTCACATCATTCTCGATTTCGTGCTGAATCACACTTCCGACCAGCACCCGTGGTTTCTCGACTCGAAGTCGTCGCGTACCTCGGCACAACGCGACTGGTACATCTGGCGAGACGGCAAGGGTCCCGGCCAGCCGCCGAACAATTGGCTGTCGGACTTCGGTGGCTCCGCGTGGCAGTTCGATTCCACTGCCAACCAGTATTACTACCATTATTTTTATCCCCAGCAGCCCGACCTGAACTGGCGCAATCCCGAAGTGAAGGACGCGATGTTCGACGTGACCCGCTGGTGGTACAAGCGCGGCGTCTCCGGATTTCGCCTGGACGCCGTCGACACGCTGTTCGAAGATCCAAATCTCCACGACAATCCCGTGCTGCCTGGCAAGAACGCGTTCGGCGATGCGAGGGAAATTAACAAATACAACGACAAGCTTCCGGAAGTGCACGATGTACTGCGCGGATTGCGCAACATCGCGGATCAATACAACGCCGTTCTCATCGGCGAAACCTGGACCAACGACATTGCCGAACTGAACCGTTATTATGGGCACAACCACGACGAACTGCAGTTGCCCATGGACTTCCTGTTTACGATGGTCAACAAGCTTTCGCCGGCGGAATTTCGCAAGCAGATTGCCGCGGTCAATTCCGCCTCAGGATGGCCGACCTTCGTAATCAGTAATCACGATATCGTTCGCTCCTATGATCGGTATGGCGACGCCGTGCATGACGATCAAATCGCGAAATTGATGGCCGGGCTCTACCTCACTTTGCGCGGAACGCCAATCATTTATTACGGCGAGGAAATCGGGATGAAGACCACCCCGCCCACGCGCAAAGAGGACGTCAAAGATCCCATTGGCCGCAGGGGATGGCCGAAAGAAAAAGGACGCGATGGCGAGCGCACGCCCATGCAATGGGATGAAAGCACGAATGCCGGCTTTTCCAAAGCCAAGCCCTGGCTTCCGGTGCCTCCGACCTACAAAACACATAACGTCGCCGACGAATCCAAAGATCCGAATTCGGTTCTCTCGTTCTACAGAAGCGTGCTGAAGCTTCGGCACACCAATCAGGCTCTTCTCGACGGCGACTACGTTCCTCTGAATGAGGATGATCAGAAAGTGCTGTCATACCTGCGCTTGTACAAGGATCAGGCCGTGCTTGTGGTTCTGAACATGTCGGGCGTCTGGCAGAAAGTAGGTTTTGACCTGAGCAAGCACGGCTTTTCCTCGGCCAACCCTTTGATCGCGACTGAGAAGTCTTCGGTGCACCATGGCAGCGGAGGTGGAAATGTAGTTACTCTAGGGCCGTACGGAGTGTTCATCGGCCAACTATCGAAGTAGGTTGTATCTCCGCATCAGGAACTGTGGAGTCCCAGAAATTATGGATCCCCGGACGCCCCGTCCGGGGTCTGGCCCAACCGGGTATAGAATACGCAAAAAGAGATGCATGAACTCTCCATCGCGATGGGCATTGTCGATGCTGCTCTGGAAGAGGCGCAGCAACGCGGCGTTCACGTGACTGCGGTCCATCTTCGGCTCGGCGCTCTCTCCGGGGTGGTCAAGGATGCGTTGCTGTTCTCGTACGAAGTGGCGTGTCAGGATACGCCGCTGCAGGGGTCGCAGTTGATTGTCGAAGAAGTTCCGGTGGTTGTGTTCTGTCCGCAGTGTGAAGAACCGAGAACCTTGGCATCGGTACAGTCGTTCACATGTCCGGAATGCGGCGCTCCCACGGGCAATATTCTGCAAGGCAAGGAGCTTGAAGTTTTCGCTTTGGAAGTCGAAGAACGCAGCGATGCACAGGTGAAAGCCCCGCCGGACGCGGCGCAATCCGCGTCCCGACAGGAAGAGGTGCCAAGATGAGCGAGCCCCGCCTGGTTGAAGTACGCCGCAATGTCTTGAAGCAGAACGACGTGATTGCGCGAGCCTTGCGGGAGCGATTTCGCGGCGCCGGAGTGTTTGTCGTCAGCCTGGTCTCGAGTCCGGGATCGGGCAAGACAACTTTTCTCGAGCGCACGCTTACCGAGTTGCAACCGCGTTATCGTGTGGCTGCGTTAGTCGGCGACCTGGCAACTGAGAACGATGCCCTCCGACTCGCTCGCAGCAAAGCTCCCGTCAAGCAGATTACGACCGGGACTCTCTGCCATCTGGAAGCAGCGATGGTGCAGAACGCACTCGAGGGATGGAACCTGCAGGATATGGATTTCCTGTTCATTGAGAATGTGGGAAATCTGGTTTGCCCTTCGTCCTACGATTTAGGCGAGAATCTGCGGCTGGTGTTGATGTCGGTGACCGAGGGGGAAGACAAGCCGCTGAAATA
>JASHPL010000031.1 GCA_030038125.1 Candidatus Sulfotelmatobacter sp. | reverse complement strand
GAAACAAGCACCACTGGCAGGGGGGTGGAATCTCCGGCGTCTGCTGCAGAATCTCGGTGATCGGCTTGCGATCTTCCAGGCGCAGGCCCATGAACATGCGCGGCATGAGCGGAAAATGAAACGCCATGTGGAATTCATCGCCATCGCCGAAATACTGTCGCAGGTCCGCCGGCCACTGATTCGCCTCCGCCAGCAGCATGGTGCCGGGATATTGCTCGTCAACCCGCTTGCGCAGCTCGCGAATGATGGCGTGGGTTTCGGGAAGATTTTCGCAATTCGTGCCTTCGCGTTCGATCAGGTAGGGCACGGCATCGAGCCGGAATCCGTCAACGCCCAGATCGAGCCAGAACTTCATGACATTCCACATTTGTTCCCGCACGGCCGGATTGTCATAGTTCAAATCGGGCTGATGACTGAAGAAACGATGCCAGTAATAAGCCTTCGAAATCGGATCCCAGGCCCAGTTCGACATTTCCGTATCGACGAAAATGATGCGAGTGCCGCGGTATTTCGAATCCGTATCGCTCCAGACGTACCAGTCGCGTTTGGGATTGTCGCGCGAACTGCGGGATTCCAAGAACCAGGGGTGCTGGTCGGAGGTGTGGTTGAGCACCATTTCGATGATCACGCGAATTCCATGCTCATGGGCCGTGGTCAGAAACGCATTGAAATCATCGAGTGTGCCGTAGCGCGAATGCACCGCGGTGTAATCGGAAATGTCATAGCCGTCGTCGCGCAGCGGAGAGGGAAAAAACGGCATGAGCCAGATGGTATCGACGCCGAGATCCTGAATGTAGGCGAGTTTCTGGGTGAGTCCCGGAAAGTCGCCGATGCCGTCGTTGTTGGAGTCAAGAAACGCCCGCACGTGGGCCTGGTACATGATGGCCTGTTTGTACCAGCCCGGGTCACGCTTCACTGGCAAGCTTCCATCCCCCGTTTCCTGATCGCGGCAAGAATGTTTGTTGAACGACGATTGGCGAGTCTTTTTTATCTAAACTCTTGATCTCAACGTGCAAACTCGCCCTTTTGCTTATCGAATGCAGGGATCACCTGATTGTAGCCTTTCACAGTTGCAACTTAATCTGAAGTAAGAGAAATATGTTTCCGACGTAGTGAACCCCGCAGAGATTGCTCGCGGCCAGAAACGATAGCGTTTCACTCCGCTTTTCGCCGCCGGGCAGCGTCGAGCCAGAAATCATAAATTCTCCGGAAATCATAGATTCTAACTGAGGCATTCATGAGAATTGCACAAGTGGCGCCATTGTATGAAAGTGTCCCCCCTAAACTTTATGGAGGTACGGAACGAGTCGTATCCTGGCTGACAGAAGAGCTGGTCGCACAGGGCCATGAAGTTACATTATTTGCCAGCGGCGATTCGCTCACCACCGCACGGCTGGTCCCGGTTTGCCCCGAAGCGCTGCGGATGAACGCGCATTGTATCGATCAGCTTTCTTATCACGTGCATCTTCTTGAGCGAGTGCTGCAGGAAAGGGACGAATTCGACCTGATCCATTTTCATATTGACTACCTGCACTTTCCTTTGAGCCGCAGCCAGCAACTGACTCAGGTTTCCACGCTGCACGGGCGCCTCGACATTCCTGATCTGGTCCCTCTTTATCGCGAGTTCTCCGACATGCCCCTAATCTCAATCTCCGAGGCTCAGCGCCGTCCACTGGTTTGGGCGAACTGGCAAAAAACGGTGCAGCATGGTTTGCCTGAAGATAGCTTCGATGCTTGGATTGAACCGGGCAAATATTTGGCGTTTCTGGGCCGGGTTTCTCCGGAGAAAGGGCTGGATGACGCGATTGCGATCGCCAAACGCTGTGGTATACCCTTGAAGATCGCCGCCAAAATCGATCGCGCCGATCGAGAGTATTTTGAAAAGCAGATCAAACCTTTGTTGAAACATAAGCTCATCGAGTTCATCGGCGAAATCCATGACCAAGAAAAGAATGATTTCCTCGGGCAGGCGATGGCTCTGCTGTTTCCCATCAATTGGCAGGAACCGTTCGGAATTGTGATGATTGAAGCTATGGCTTGCGGAGTTCCGGTGATCGCCTATTCCAAAGGGTCGGTACCGGAGGTCATCGAAGATGGGCTCACGGGATTTCTGGTGCGCGACGTGGATTCTGCGGCAAAAGCCGTTGTCCGCCTTAACGAGATTGATCGGCGCGTTTGCCGGCAGCGATTCGAACAGCGCTTCACCGCCAGGCGCATGGCACAAGATTATCTCAACATCTACGAAAACATCGTGAAACGCGAACCGAAATCCATTGCATTGACTGACGGAGATCTGAGTTGGATGAACTTGGAGTCACGCAGCAGTACTACATAGCCGCAGGATCGTCGCCCAGCGATGATCGTACCCGGGTTTTGAAGTACGGCAAGACTTTCGCCGTATTCAATCGCTTCGGCGATATTGAACCGCTTGGCCTCGGCCAGCACGGCATTTTCTTTCAGGGCACGCGACATCTATCGGAGTTGGTCCTGTCGGTGTGGGAGGCGCGCCCCTTACTGCTGAGTTCGACTGTCAAATCGGATAATTTCGTTTTCATCGCGGACCTGTCCAACGTCGACATCGCGGAGAACCAGCAGGTGACAATTCCGCGCGGTACGCTACACATCGTTCGCTCCAGATTTCTGTGGCATGGCGTGGCCTATGAAGAACTCAGAATGTTCAACTACGGCCTGACCGCTTTGGAAATTCCAATTCGCATTGCCATCGGAGCCGATTTCGCCGACATTTTTGAAGTCCGGGGCACGAGGCGGGAGAAACGGGGGCGACGTCTGGCCGACGAGTTCACGAATAAATCCATTCTCATGCGCTATGAAGGGTTGGATCACATCGAGCGCCAGACGCGCATCGATTGTGATCCCGCTCCTGCGCAGATTAACTCTGCGGAACTCCGCTTCGAGAGTTCGATCGGTCCGGGCAAGACTTCCCTGTTTCATTTCTCCATTGCCTGCGATCCCAACCCGCGGCGCCACCCGATCGGGTATGCCCGGGCAATGGCTGGGGCCGAGACGGAGCTGAAAGCGGCGTCGGCCAACAGCTGTGAGATTTCCAGCACCAACGATCGCCTCAGCCGCTGGATCAAGCGTTCCGCGGCAGATGTGGAAATGATGACGATGGGAAACCCGGAGACGAATTATCCTTACGCCGGAGTTCCCTGGTTCAGCACGGTCTTCGGACGCGATGGGATCATTACTGCGATGGAAATGCTGTGGATTGCGCCCTGGATCGCAAAAGGCGTGCTGCAGTTCCTCGCCGCCACGCAAGCGACTGAAACCAATCTCGACTCCGAAGCGCAACCGGGAAAAATCCTGCACGAAACTCGCCGTGGAGAAATGGCGAACCTGGGCGAGGTCCCATTTCGCCGATACTACGGCAGCATCGACAGTACGCCGTTATTTGTCATGCTCGGGGGAGCTTACCTCGATTGCACCGGAGATTTGGAGTTCATCCAGACCCTTCGCCCGCATATTGATCTGGCGCTGGAGTGGATTGACCGCTACGGCGACGTCGATCACGACGGCTTCGTCGAATATGAGCGGCACGGCGACAAAGGGCTCATTCAGCAAGGATGGAAGGATTCCAGTGATTCGGTTTTTCACGCGGACGGAACAATCGCGGGGCCTCCCATCGCCCTCTGCGAAGTGCAAGGCTATGTTTATGCGGCCAAGATGGCGGCTGCAAGAATCCTTCAGTCCTCAGGCGAAGCTCAGCGGCAAGCTGCGCTGGAGACTGAGGCCGCCGAGCTGCAAAATCGCTTCGAAGAGGCTTTCTGGTGCGAGGAACTTTCCACCTATGCCCTGGCGTTGGATGGTCAAAAGAAAGCTTGCCGCGTGCGTACTTCGAACCCGGGCCATTGTCTCTTCACGGGAATCGCGAATGAGATGCGGGCGCGGCTGGTGGCGCACACGTTGGTCAGCCCGGATTTTTTTAGCGGCTGGGGAGTTCGCACGGTCGGTTGTCACGAAGCGCGCTACAATCCGCTCTCCTATCACAACGGATCGGTTTGGCCGCACGACAATGCGATGATCGCCGCGGGAATGGCACGGTACGGTTATCGGGAATTTGCCGGTCGCGTACTGATGGGTCTGCTGGATTTGAGCAGCGCCGTCGAACTCCATCGCCTGCCCGAACTCATCTGCGGAGTCGATCGGCGGGCGGGACAAGGCCCCACGCTTTACCCGGTGGCGTGCTCGCCGCAATCGTGGGCAGCAGGTGCAGTGTTCATGCTGCTGCAGGCATGTCTGGGAGTTTCCGTGCAAACCAATCCCCAGCGTATGATTTTCAATCGTCCTTACTTGCCAGAGGGAATTCCACAGCTCTGGATTCGCGACTTACGGATTAACAGTCGTCGCATCAGCATTTTTCTGGAAAGAGCTGCTGGAGCTGTTCGCGTTGAGACACTGGAAAAACAAGGTGACCTCGCACTCGTCGTTGAGTGACGCAGAACGGCGTCGAGTCAAACCTGAAATCTGGTTGAATCAATTCTGAAGTGAATGTTCCGGCCCGGGATGGGCTGGAGCCATTTTTACCCACGGGCTATTCCTCCCATGCAAGGATCCATTCATGTTTAAATAATCCGTTGGCGGGCACAGGATTATAGACTGTGCTTCGGAGGCGCCTGAGGGTGAGACTTCGCGATTGGCGTTGGCTGTTCCTAAAGCTAGCTTGTTCTTGGTTCACAATTTTTTTCTTTCTGTCTGGCTCGGCCCACGGACAAGTTCTCAACGTGGACCAGCAAGTTGAGGTTCAAGATCTCCCGTCGTTGCTGGCGCCCACGGCCCACGGATCGGACGTGCTGATCACTTCGCTGGCTACGATCATTCACGATCCGGAAGTGTGCTGCGCCAAGAATTCCGCCCTCGAGGATGACGTGCAACGAGGCGACCCGAAATCCTTGAAAGACGTTGCCGGCAAGCTCGATGGCCGGCACTTGCTCAGCGACGGACGGCCGATCATGGTGACAGCGGAATTCCTGGTTCCGGAGGCGGTCAACTCCGGCCATCTGCTGACGATGATGAGCAATCAGCACGCGCCTCTGATGCAGTGGAATTCTCATATTTATGTTGTTCACGGAGTCATTTACCGCTGGACGTCAACTGGGGGTCCCGAGGCGTACGGCTCGCCAATAACTGTCATCCACAAATTCTTGCTGTGGGACTCGAGATATTCCGATTCGCGCCGGGAAGTCGTCTTCGACCGGCAGACCGACGATATAAGCAAGGTACAGGGATTATTATTCGTGCAAACCAAACTGCAGTAGCGGCATCTACTGTTTGCGCCTAGCCGCTATCCCGATCCAATCCGATCTCGTTATGTCCAGCGGAACCACTTCAGCGCCAGCAGGAAAGAAATCCCACCCCATAGGAGCATGATGAGCAAACGCGACCACTGATGCAGCAGCGGTGTGCCTTCGAGAATGCTGGTGCGGAGCGCGTCGTTGAGGGCAGTGAGCGGGAGGGCCTTGATCAGCGGATGAATGATGGCGGGAAAACGCTCATAGGAGAAGAAGACGCCGGAGAAAATCCACATCGGCATCATGACCAGATTGATGAGTCCGCTGACCGATTCAATTTTCTGTGCCCGGCTGGCGGTTAGCAGTCCAACGCCCCCAAAGGTAAGCGATCCTAAGCCCGCGATCAGTGCGATCGTGCCCACCGATCCCATGACCCGCATGTGGAAGAAGAGGACGCCAAACGCCAGCAGTAGTCCGACTTCCACGATCATAAGAATCAGCCGGCTGGAGGCCAGCGCCAGCAAGAAATCGCCGCGCCGCATGGGAGTGCCGACAAAGCGCTTGAGCAGCTTGCGCTGGCGCATGTCGACCAGTGCGAAGCCGATGCCCCACATGCCGGAATTCATCAGGTTCATGCCGAGCAGGCCGGGAATCAGGAAGTCGATGTAGCGCGATCCCGGCTCGGACGATGCAATCGAGGTAGTGGAGAGGATATCTTTTCGGCCGGCTGCGGCTTGCAGGGCGTCGTTCACCTCGGTCTTCGCCAGCACGCTTTCCGGACGAGCAGGATCGTAACGATATTCGAATCCCTGGCCCGCACTCGGTTGGATGACCAAATCGTATTTGCCCAGCCGGAATCCCTTGCGCGCTTCTTCGGCGCTTACAATTTGCGGCCTGAACTGTTCATGGTGCGGTGAGAGCGCCAGCATGGATTGTGCATTCGCAGCGTTACTTCCGTCCACAATCGCGACGGAGATGGCGTCGCCGGGTTTGTTGCGGAATGCAATGCCCAAACCAAGGGCCAGTAATAAAGGAAAAACAAATACCCAAAAGACCACTTCCGGCTCGCGCTTCAATTCGAGCATGCGCGCCATCAGAAGATGCGCATAGCCCGACCAGCGCCCGTTGCGACGTGGCGGAAGAGATGGCGCCTTGATCGCACTGACTGGGGTTTCCTGTGCAACACTCATAATTCACTCTGTGGTTCGAACGCTTAGGAATGAGACGACTGCGTCACCGGCTTCCACTTCTCCAGGAATTGCCGCAAAACTTCTGGCGTAAGCCCGCGGGCATCTTCGAACTCCCCGTTCTTCTGGCTGACGACAAGTCGTCCGTCGCTCTCAGCGACGGCCAGCGCCGGAACGCCTCTGTCCAACGGAATCTCGAACTGGCTGACCAGGTCTGCGTTCTTCTTTCCATCAGGACCAATATCGACGTGAACAACTTCGTAGTTCTCGGCGAGAATCGGCGCCAGGTCAGGCCGCTGAAACGCCAGATCGAGCACGTGGCAGTCGAAACACCAGTTCGCGCCAAATACCAGTAGCAGTCTTTTATGTCCGGCCGCGGCTCTCTCTTCTGCTTCCCGAATCTCCCCGTGGGCATCCACATTTGCCGGATAAATGTCTTTCTTCATGTTGGCCGGTTGCTTCAATCGAGGAGCATCGGTTCGTTCCACTCCAATCAGGAGCCAGCGATCGCCCTGTTGCTGCCATGCCTGATCATCGGTAATGTTGATTTCGGGTCCACTGAAGGGCTGAACCTGGGCGCGGAAAATGTAGCTGATGTGGCCATGCCGCACTTCATTGCGGACGACTTCCACTTTCATGCTGCGCGGCTTTAATGCGATCCAAAAATTGACGTCGGCATCCGCGTTGTAGTTGGCACCTTTGATGCTGACCTGAGCCGGTGGATCGGTGCTGTAGAGTGATCTGAGAGCCGCGGCGTCACCGGCCAAAATAGCGCTTTTCCATTGCTCGAACGGTGCGAACGGCGCTGTCGCGGCAGAGACTCCGCTCTGCGCCACGGCAGCGGAAGTGATCGCTACGACCGCAAGGACGCTAACTATTCTGGGTCTTATCTTTGGACTCATCGAAGTTCCCTTCGTCTAATCATCCCTCAGATGCCGTCCCGTCAAACGGACAAACACATCTTCCAAACTTGCCTGACGCGTGCTCAAATGCTCGAGCGCGCTACCCTGCTTCGCGATGCTGTCGAGGAGCGCGGGAATGGTCAGGTGCGGCTCTCTCACATTGAGCTCTACGAGCCCATTCTCCTCGCGCACCGATTCCACGCTGGGCAAAGAGCGCCACAGCGCAGTTGCAGCGCCGTTGAGGTCTTGGTTCACGGCGAACTCCACCACGTGATGCCCGCCTAGCCGATCGATCAAATCAGCAGGCGAGCCTTCGGCAATGATCTGCCCATGATCGACGATCGCCAGCCGATCACAAAGACGCTCAGCCTCGTCCATGTAGTGAGTGGTCAAGAGCACGGTGCCGCCGTCGCGTTGAAATACTCGAATGATCTCCCACAACTGGCGACGGCTTTGCGGATCCAGGCCGGTGGTGGGTTCATCGAGAAAAAGAATTTTCGGGTTGCACACCAGGGCGGTCGCAACGGCCAGACGCTGGCGCTGTCCACCGGAAAGTTTTCCGACCCAGGAGTCCGCCTTCTCGGTCAGTTGCAGCTGCCCGAGTACTTCATCGGACGAGCGCGGCTCGCGGTAGAAACTGGCGAACAGTTCAATGGTCTCGCGTACCGTAAGCTTATCGGAGAGGCGGGTCTCCTGCAGAGAAATGCCCAGCCATTCGCGCATTTCGCGCTCATTCTCCTGCCACGTGTGCCCGAAAATCGAAACGTGGCCCGAAGTGGGTTGGAGCAGGCCCTCAAGGATTTCGATGGTCGTGGTCTTCCCCGCTCCGTTCGGACCGAGCAGACCAAAGCATTCTCCTGCCTGAATCTGCAGGTTGAGACCGCGCACAGCTTCGACCTTACCATCGTAGGTCTTGCGTAGATCGCGGCATTCGATGGCGGCAGGCATGAACGCATTTTATCCTAGTGAAAAGGGGGAGACTTGCGGCGAAAACCGATGGGGGTAAATCTGGACGAAATTTCTATCCCGGACCGTTACCGCCCGGCTGTTGTGGACTGTCCGCAGGCGGCGGGGGCGGCATCGGCGAAGCTCCGTCGGCAGGATTGGGCACATCCTGGGAATCCTCGCCGGGACGCCGCAGACTCGGAGCATTGGCTGGCCGATCTTCCGGCTTCTTCGCCTCTGCAGTCTTTTCCGGCGGACTCAAGTCGACTTCCTTAGCGGTACGAATAATCTTCTGTCCCCCCACCTTCATCGTCTCTACGCGCACAACTTCATCGCCGACGATCCGAACGAAGTTCACGTCCTGCGGCGGCTTGCCGTAGATCCATTCTTCATAGTCGGCGCCACTACTGTCTTTCTCGCGATCTTTCGTGGGAGGCTTGCCCATGGCGTGGATCACCATTTCAGTGTTCATGCCAACCAGCACATAGTGATTCTTGATCGCCTCCTTGACCTTAGGAGGAACGGTGTCCAAATATGCTTCTTCTTTATTGTGCGCGGTAAAGTCGAGCACCGGGTAGAGCAGGTCGCGCAACTGCTGCGCCGTCATCTCGGGAACATACTTGTCGAAGCCGAGATCCAGATAGCTGCCATGCGGATTCTGGATCGGATCGTCGGAGTCTGGATTCACGGGAGTACCGGCAGTGCCGTAGACCTGAACGCGCTGGTACCATTTCTTGCGGCGCACCGGACCACCGTTGATCTCAAAACGAATATGGTCGTTCTTGATCTGCACAAAGGAAAGGTGAACCGGATCGCCGGGTTTAATCGCCGGACCGTACAAAGCCAATGCTTGCTGCAATTGCTCGCCGTTCGGGATGGTTACACCGTCCTTTAAGATCAACCCCTTCGATCCCATGGGAAAAGTAGCGCGTGCGTAGACCATCTGGGTCTCAAAATCACGAATAATGTTGTACCGGGTATCCTTTGACATGTGGGGAGCATTGGCGGGAATCGGCGGACTCACGGGATGCGAAGCCGGGGCCGAATTCGAGGTTGCATTCGAAGGTGGATTTTGAGACGGAGCCTGGGATGGGGTCTTGCTCTCGCTTTGTCCGAAGGCGCTGAGTGCCATCGGGGTCAGTAGGACTACACAGCAAGCCAGGAGAGATGCGCCGCGAGGAGATTTCATGACAGCACCGGGGCCGATCTTGTTCCGATTATAGCCCCTCCGCCAACCAAGGGCGTTAGCAGTATCTCCGGGGGTAGGGGAGCCGAATTAGTATGCCCATCTGAGGTAGGGGTTCACCGATTTTCAATTGACAGGAGGAGTCTCTTACGACACACTTTGTGCCAGTCGCGCCTAGCCGTCGTTTGCGACGGCTTCGTCCCTGGCCAATCTTTAGGTATTAGTGCGAGCCCTGTATGGTCTCTTCATCAGCGGGGATCCCTGCGGCCCCTGTTCCTCCAGAACTCACCTCCGAGGAACCTGTTTCACAGCACGACAACTTGCGGGTGGAGGAATTGCCGAACCATAATCCGGGGAGCGCCAAGGCGCAACCCGCCGAACTCGAGGTCTGCGATTCGAACTGTAAGGATCACAAGGAAGATTTGCAATCCGAAGTCGCCTCGTCGGAGGAAACTGTCGTTGCGGCGGAAGAATCCACGGACGAAGCGAGCGTCTCATCGCCACCTGCTGACGCGCTGTCGACCCTTCGGCACAGTGTGAACGACGGATTTCAATCCACTGACTCAATTCTTCGTGCTGCAACCGAGGCTGCGAAAACGCTGACTCGAGCTGATGGTGTAGCGCTTGCCTTTCGAACCAAAGGCGTGATCGTGTGCCGGGCAAGAAGTGGCGAGCTTGCCCCGGAGTTGGGATCGTCGCTGAACGCAAATTCCGGGATCTCGGGCGAATGCCTGCGTACGGCGTCGATCCTGGTGTGCAAGGAGGCGACCACCGACACGCGCGTCGATCCGGATGTATGCATGAAGATGGGAATCGTCTCGATCGTCGCTGTCCCTCTGCGGGGCGCGGCCGGAATCGCCGGCATTCTTGAAGTGTTCTCGGCGCGAAGCAACGCTTTTGGCGAACCGGAGATCAACTGGTTGCGGGGCGTGGCTGAGATTGCTGAAGCTGTTTACGACCGCGAGCGTCGTGCCCAGCAGGAGGCGACGCGGGCAGCACTTCGATCGGCCCATCGTCTGCCTGGGCTGCTAGCTCGTGCAACTTCTGACGACGCGGTCGATGGCGCCGACGGTTTGCAGGTTGATTCCACACTCGCTTCCACCGACAACATCGATCCTCGTCCTGAACGAATGGTGTGGGTAATCGGCGTGGCGGCGACGGCTCTGTTGTTGATTACCGGAGTCTGGCTGAGCTGGCATGGACCGATCTCCGAGCTGGCTGACCTGGAGACGGCAGCGGCCGCACCTAAATTTGCAGGACCGGCTTCCGCCGATCCGACAGCAATGACTACAGCTGAGAAGCGTGCAGCTGGCATCGTCCTCGCCGGCGCGGAGAAAACGTCAGCGGCAAACGTGGTGAAGCGAGCGGCAAAAATCGAAGCAGCAGCGAGTCGGCCTACAACGCCAGCGTCGGGGCGAAAGCTTGGAGCGACGAACGATTCCGAGCACGCAGTCTCGGCCGGAACTGACGAAGTTGCCCCTTATACGCCACCCGCCAATTCAAGCGACCCGCCTCCGTTGGTTACGATAGCTGCGACCGAAACACCCAGCCAATTAGCGCGCATAGCCTCAAGCCCAACACCTCGACCGGAGATCGAAACCCGCGTTTCTCAGGGTGTCATTCTGGGCGAACTCATCCGCAAAGTTAACCCGGTCTACCCTGTGCAGGCACGAGCCGAGCACATCACGGGAACGGTGGCGCTCGACGTTCGCGTCGGCGTGGATGGCAGCATTCGCGATATTAAGAAGATCAGCGGCGATCCCCTGCTGGTGGCCGCGGGAATGGAAGCCGTGCGCAAATGGCAATACGGCGCAACTCTTCTTGACGGCCATCCCATTGAAACCACCCGGCGAGTCACACTTTTGTTCAAGCTTCCGTAGGCGAACATCACACTGGAAGACCAGCAACGCCAGGCACGCTTGCTTGTACTGGCAGGCGGTGGCCGCTATTCTTTCGTTATGCGCAAACAAGCCCGCATACTGTGGTATGGGTTCTGGGTCCTTGTGACTGCGCTTGCAGTGTGGTTCTGGCCGTGGGAACTTCATGTGCTTTTGAAGTGATTTCCGGGGGTTATTGGGCGGGGCAATTCGGGTTGGCTTTTCGCCTCTACCCACTAAACTTGGCGATGACCGGTTGAATTCGATGCAGGTTTTATGAGGTCAGGTTCAGCGCTTTCTTGATGGTGCGCTTTTCTTTCTGAATCTTTTCCTGCAACAGAGTGATGGCGTAAATCAATTGCTCCGGTCGCGGCGGGCAACCCGGGACATAAACGTCCACCGGAATTACCTGGTTCACACTCTGTACGAGAGCATAGTTCTGGAACACGCCGCCGGAAGTCGCACAGGCTCCCATTGAGATGACCCACTTGGGTTCCGGCATCTGCTCCC
>JASHPL010000309.1 GCA_030038125.1 Candidatus Sulfotelmatobacter sp. | reverse complement strand
CGGAATTGATGTTCACCAACGTTCCCGGCATGAGATTGAACCGGCGGTCGCGAGCTTCGGAAATATTCTCGTAAACAAACCCAGCCGCGGCCAGAAGCAACACCAACGCGAGCAGCCCCAGAGCTCCGCGGCGCAGCCATGAAGGATGGAGGTCAGATTGCCTCATCAAAAGAAACCATTTCCAAAGAACCTGATTGCCTCGGAGTTGCTCGTGAGACTTCGCATTCTACATGACCGGCGGGACTGTGATGCCCATGATGGAGAGCGCGCGGATGAGTTCGCGGCGGACAACAAAGACGGTCGCAAGCAGGAATTTCTTCCGGGCCTCGTCCGGTTCCGTCAAAATCGGGTGATGGTGATAGAAGGTATTGAAGAGCTGTGCCAGCTGGAAGACATGTTTCGCAAGATAGGCGGGTTCTGTCGTGCAGATGCACTGATCGACCACATATGACGTTTTCGAAGAAGCCTGCCAAAGTTCCCAGATTTCGTCGGATTCGGCAAGATATTGAGTCACATTGCTGGATTTAATCTCGCGGCTGGCCGTGGTCGCGTAGGATTCAGGATCGATTTCTGCCTTGCGAAAGATGCTGTTCGCGCGGACGACTGCGTATTGGGCGTAGGGGCCGGTCTCGCCTTCGAAACTCAGTGCATCTTTGAAGTCAAAAGCAATCACCGACTGCTTGGTGTACTTGAGCATGAAGTAACGCAAGGCACCAATGGCAATTTGCGTGGCGATAGTCTGCCGGTCGGAATCCGGCATCTGCGGGTGGCGCGAATCGACTTCGGCTTTTGCCGAAGCAATCAGCCGGTCGAGCAAATCGTCGGCCTTGACTCCGAAACCTTTCCGGCCACTGACTTCGATGTACGAGCGCGACCTATCTTCCGCGCTGAGCTCATAACCGAGTTCGGCCGCGCAGCGCGGCGTGAGCGCGACCATTTCGTAGGAGAAATGCGTATAGTGGTCGGCGGCCTCATCGTGTCCGAGTTCGCGTAGCGCTTCAATCACAGTGCTCTGTGCTTCCGATTGGCGCGCATCGATGACGTTATAGATCTCCGTTACGCCGCCGAAATGCGGATGATTTTTTTCTCCGTCGGTGGTCGAAATCCAGCACTCGTGCTGGTTGGGATATCGATAAAAACGCCGATAGCCGAAATCGCGGCCCAGTAGGCCGAACTTCCACATGTGGTAGGCGATGTCTTTGCCGACATAACCGACCGTACCGTTGGAACGGACGATGACTTTCTGGTCCTCTTCAGCGATTTCGGAGGGGCGATCCCCAAGCCCTTCGGAGGTCCCCATGTGGGTGAGCACGTCGTCGAGTTTGCCGGGCGAGTCATTAACTTTTGCCGTCCCCGCCCTGCGCATCACCCAGCAACCTTTGTTTTTGCCTTCATCCTCGAAGGTAAGCACTCCGGCTTCTTTCAGCTTTGCGAATGCAGCTTGCCAGAAATGCAGGTGAAGAATTTCACTCTCGCGCGGCAGAAAGTCATATTCGATGTCGAGGCGATCCATTGTTTCGAGATGGCGGCGCAGGACAGCCGTTGCAATCAGATCGGCGGTGGCGGCGATTTCGTTGTTGCCGGCTTCAATTCCGTGCAAAACTTCCGCTCGCATCCGCAAATGCTGCTTATCTTCGGCATACCATTGGGAAACACGCGCGTAGAGATCCCAGCAGTAGTAATCGAAGCGCGGCTTGGCGATGAGCGTTGCGATTTCAGCGCTCGATTTTTTTTCCAAATGCAGGAATCCGACCACCACGTCGGCAACTTGCACACCGGTGTTGTCGATGTAATTTTGAACGTCGACTTCCCTTCCGGCATTGCGCAGCAAGCGAACGAAGGTGTCGCCCAGGATGGCATTGCGGAGGTGTCCGATGTGCGCCGCTTTGTTGGGATTAATGCTCGAGTGCTCCACGAGAATTTTACCGGAGGCAGCTTGGGCTTGCGGCTCGTCATCTTTCGCGAGTGCGGCAGCTAACCAGACACGATCGATCCTGACGTTTAAATATCCGGGAGGAGCGACCGTCATTTCCGCAATGCCGTCGATCGCACCAATCTCCGTACGGATGGCTTCGGAGATCTTCAGGGGGGCGGAGCGCAGCGGCTTGGCGAAGGGAAACATAGGGATCGCGAAATCGCCGAGCCTGACGTTCGGGGGTTGCTCAATAACAACCTGCGGCAAGCTCACGCCCGGATAGCGGCGCTCGAGATACTCCAGCACGCGCCGGGCGAGACGCTCCTGCAAAAAGTGATACAAGAATTCCTCGAGAAATGGTTGGTTAGAGAAACAGTGATTCTAGCAGAGCCACTGGGCATGCAGGTTTGACGCAAACCGAGGCGTTTCCTATGATGAAAACTCGGTTGCTCACTCGCTAGTTGCGAGTCGTGAGTCGCGAGCGAACAACTGACGACGTATTCCTATGCGCATTGCCTATCTTGAATGTTTCTCTGGCGTGAGCGGCGATATGTTTCTCGGCGCGCTTGTGGATGCTGGTGTTCCGGCACGCGTGCTGGAAGATGCTGTGGCGTCTCTGGGAGTCGGTGCCCGGCTGGAAATTTCTCGTGTGTTGCGCAGCGGTATTTGCGCAACCAAGGTCGATGTTTACGTCGGCGAAGAGAAAGACATGCCGCGCGAGCAATATTGGGCACAGGAACGCGCGCGCCAGGCGCCGGAGGCGCAGCACAACCACAGCCATGATCATTCCCATCAGCATAACGAGCACAGGCATGGCGCCGAGATTGTGAGTTCGCGGACGGGGACACCCGCTCCACACACGCACGGACGGGGACTACGCGAGATTCGCGAGATCATTGCCAAGGCAAAGATCTCCGACAAAGCCAAGAGGATCGCATTGCAAATCTTCCAGGCTCTCGGCGAGGCGGAAGCGAAGATTCACAGCATTGCGGTTGAGCAGGTTCACTTTCATGAAGTCGGGGCCGTCGACGCGCTGGTTGATATTGTTTGCGCGGCGGTCGGCGCAGAGGCTCTCGGAGTGGATGAGATCGTGTGTTCGCGGCTGAATGTTGGTGGAGGCATGGTTCAATGCGCACACGGCACTTTCCCGGTTCCAGCTCCGGCCACAATCGAGTTGTTGAAAAGCGCGCCGGTGTATTCTTCAGGCATACAGGCGGAACTGGTTACGCCCACGGGCGCGGCGATCGTTAACACGTTAGCAAATCGATTTGCCGCTTTTCCTGAGATGATTGTCGAAAAATCGGGATACGGCGCTGGATCGCGGGAGTTTCCCGGCCATCCGAATGTTGTGCGCCTGACGGTCGGCGAAGCTGCAACCAGTGGCGGCCCGAAAGCAAACTCTGAGATGATTTCCGTGATCGAAGCCAATCTCGACGATCTCAACCCGCAGGTGTTCGGTTACGTGCTGGACCGGTTGCTGGAAGAGGGCGCGCTCGATGCCTTTGCTGCTCCGGTGCAAATGAAAAAAAACCGTCCTGGGACTTTGCTGACGGTTTTGTGCAAGCCGCAAGATGCAGGCAAACTCTCGCAGTTGATTTTTCAAGAGACCACGACGTTGGGGGTGCGGCGGCGCGAGGAAACGCGGCAATGCCTGGCTCGTCGCTGGGAGAATGTGCGCACGCAATGGGGAGAAGTGCGCATCAAGATCGCCAGCATGAATGGCGCGATCACAAACTATGCGCCTGAGTATGAGGACTGCCGCAGAATCGCCAGCGAGCATCATTTACCCTTGAAGTCTGTGCTGCAGGAAGCGACGCGACTGTATTTGGATCGAGAGAACGAACATTAATCACAACCGGCACAGAGGAACAAAGGTCGCGGATCTCTGCTTCGCGCTCCGATGCGATAAGTTATGAGCAAGTTTTACATCACGACGCCAATCTATTATGTCAATGCGCGGCCGCACATTGGTCACGCTTATACGACGATCGCCTGCGACACGATAGCGCGCCGGCACCGCATGCTGGGGGACGATACTTTTTTCCTTACTGGCACCGACGAGCACGGGCAAAAAATCGAGCGCGCGGCGGAAGCAGCAGCAAAGACTCCGCAGCAATACGCGGACGAGATCTCCTCGGAATTCCGCCAGCTCTGGAAGCGGATGGGGATCTCGAACGACGACTTCATCCGCACCACCGAAGAGCGTCATAAAAAGCGAGTGCAGGAGCTCTTCCGCCGCATTCGGGACAACGGTTACATTTACCAGGGTACGTACACGGGACAGTACTGCGTCTACGACGAACTGTACGTAGATGGCGCGCAACCCGGCGATCCCTGTCCGACGTGCGGCCGCATTACGGAAACTGTGCATGAGGAAAATTATTTCTTTAAGCTATCGGCATTTCAAGACAAGCTGCTGGAGGCGTACGCCAATCCGGATTTCATTCGTCCGGAGACGCGGCGCAATGAGGTGATTTCCTTCGTTCGATCCGGCCTCCGGGACCAATCCATCAGCCGCTCGGTTTTCAGTTGGGGCATCCCCGTACCCGATGATCCCAAGCAGGTTATCTACGTCTGGTTCGATGCGCTGGCCAACTACATCACCGCCATCGGGTACGGATCGTCACATCCGGGCGCCCAGGAGGCATTCAAGAAATACTGGCCCGCTGATGTGCAAATGATCGGCAAAGAAATTGTTCGCTTCCACTGCGTGTACTGGCCGGCGTTCTTGATGGCTGCGAACTTGCCATTGCCCAAAGCTATTGTCGCGCATGGCTGGCTCCTGTTTGAAGAGAGCAAGATGTCGAAGTCGCGCGGCAACATCGTGCGTACCGAAACGATTCTGGATGTGCTCGGCGCTGATGCCCTGCGCTACTTTCTTTTGCGCGAAGTCGTGTTCGGGCAAGACGGATCATTTTCGTTCGACGCACTGGTGCAGCGCTATAACTCTGACCTGGCCAACGGGATCGGAAATCTGGCCAGTCGCACATTAACAATGATCAATCGATACTTCCGCGGTGAAGTTCCTTATCCTTCGCATGCGGCCTCGCGTCGGCCCGCGGACGACACAATCGCGAAGTTGGCCCAGAAAACGATTCGGGAGTTTGCAAACTTTTTTGACCAGTTTCAGTTCTCGCGCGCACTCGAGACCGCCTGGGCGCTTGTGGCCGCCGTCGACAAATACATCGTCGAAAACGAACCGTGGTCTCTGGGTGAAAAACAGGACGAGGACAGCCGTTCACGTCTCGCGACCGTGCTTTATACCTCGGCTGAAGCCCTACGGATCGTCACCGCGTTGGCGCATCCAGTGATTCCGGACGCGACAGCGAAAATCTGGATGCAATTGGGCCTGGGCGATATCCAGAAAGTTGCTCTCAAGGAGTTGGCGTGGGGACAATTGCATCTGGGAACGAGATTGGGCGAGGTGCAGCCCGTCTTTCCGCGTGCCGACAAAAGCGCTGTCGAAAGGATGCAGCAGATGGAGGATCAGCAACGCACGTCAGTCGCAGACGAAGTAAAAGATACCCCTTCGCCAGCCGCTTCAACACAAGCATCCACCAAAGCGCAGCCCATTGCACCTAGTGTAACGAACGTGACACCCGACGGAAAGATTACGATCGACGATTTCGCGAAAATCGATCTTCGCGTCGGTGTGGTCAAGGTTGCGGAGCGAGTTCCGAAATCTGACAAGCTTTTGCGGATGGAAGTCGACATCGGCAGCGAGGTGCGGCAGGTCGTGGCTGGGATCGCCGAAGCCTATGCGCCGGAAACGCTGATCGGCCGCAAGGTGGTCATCGTGGCGAATCTCGCTCCGCGGAAACTTCGCGGACTCGAGTCAAATGGAATGATCGTGGCAGCGTCACTCGAGGGCAGCGGACGTCCAGTTTTAGCTGGCTTCCTCGAAGATGTGCCGCCGGGAGCGAGACTCAAGTAAGTGAGTCTGGTGTCGGGCCTAAGTGCCCGAACGTGGCGGCTAGCTGCGGAGCTTTGCCCTGCCGGACAGCCGCGGGCGGCTGTCCCCACATGAGCTCTGCCAAAAGTCCACAGTCTGAGGTCTGATGTTTGATGTTTGTCGACTCTCACGCTCATCTCGAAGGCAAGCAGTTCGATAATGATCGCGAAAAAGTAATCGCTCGCGCGCGGGAGGCGGGGATCGCGAATGTCGTTGCGATCGGAAACGGGGATGGACCCGCAAATTTCGATTGCGGCATCTTGCTGGCGGAGAAATACGAGTTCATCTACGCCACGATTGGAATTCATCCGCACGAGGCCCGGCTGGCGGATCAGGCCGCGTTCGATCGCATGGAGCAACTGGCGCGGCATCCGAAAATTGTCGCCTGGGGCGAGATTGGACTCGACTATTTTTATGATCATTCGCCGCGGGAAGTTCAAAAACAAGTCTTCTCCAAACAGATGGAACTTGCCGCCAAGGCGAAACTCCCCATTGTGATTCATTGCCGCCCTTCGGCTGCGAGTGATGACGCTTGGAGTGATTGCCTCAGAATGCTTCAAGAACAATGGAAGCAAACGGGGTTGGGCGGAATTCTTCACTGCTTTACCGGTAACTGGGGGCAGGCCACCCGCGCGCTCGACATGGGATTCATGATTTCTTTTGCCGGAAACATTACGTTTCCGAAAGCGCAGCAGATTCGAGATGCCGCGATTCAGGTTCCTCTCGACCGCGTCCTCATCGAGACGGATTCTCCTTATCTTGCACCTGTGCCGCATCGGGGCAAACGAAACGAACCCGCCTTTGTGAAGGAAACCGCGGCCAGGCTCGGCGAGTTGCGCGGACTGCCGACGGACGAGATCGGCGAGCAGACCTCGCGGAATTTCTACAGATTTTTCAAATTAGCTGAAATCTCTGAAAGCAAAGTTCCTGCCCGTTAAGCGGCAAGTTCTGTTAACCTCTGGTAAAGATTCCATTGTTTTCAGAAAGATTAGAAATATATGCCCGAGAACACCTTCGACATCGTCAGCAAAATCGACTTGCAGGAGGTTTCGAATGCGATCCAGCAGTCGCTGAAGGAGATCCATACGCGCTTCGATTTGAAAGATTCGAAGTCCAACATCGAACTCGAAAAAGACGCGATCGTATTGCATTCGGCTGACGAATACAAATTGAAGGCCGTCAACGATGTGCTGCAGCAAAAACTCGTCAAACGCGGGGTGCCGCTAAAGGGGCTCAACTACGCCGCTTTGGAACCGGCGGCAGGCGGAACAGTCAAGCGACGCATCACCATGCAGCAAGGTATTCCCGTCGAGAAAGCACGAGAGATCGTCAAAACTATTAAAGACACCAAGAAGAGGGCGCAGGCATCCATTCAGGGAGACTTGGTGCGGGTTTCGAGCAAAGATCGCGACACGCTACAGGAGATCATCGCTGTGCTGCGTCAGAAGGATTTTGGCATCGACATGCAGTTTACAAATTACAGGACAAACTGAGGATCTTCACGTCGAGAACGTCGAGTGCACAACGAAACCGGCATCAGGAAATCTCGGTGCACTTGGTGGTCTCGCCGCTGAAAGTAAGAAAGCAGCCATTGAGCGCGCCCGCAACCATTAACGGCAAAGAGATTTTCGATCTGATCCGGGACGATCTCGTTTTGCTCGAAACCGAGTTCGAGCGGGATACGGTTTCGCGCGTCCCTGTGATCACCGAGATTGGCGAATATCTGCGCCATGGTGGAGGCAAGAGAATTCGTCCCGCCTTGTTGCTGCTGGCGGCAAAGCTTTTCGATTACCGGGGCCGTGGAGCGGTTCGGCTTGCCGCAGTGGTGGAGATCATTCATACCGCAACGCTGGTTCACGACGACATCATTGATGATGCCAAAACGCGCCGTGGCCGCCCCGCCGCGAACACGCAGTGGGGCAACTCCAAGTGTGTGCTGGCCGGCGATTGGCTCTACATGCAGGCCTTTAAGATTGCGGTTGAGGAGCGGAATTTCCGCATTCTCGATACTCTGATCGAGCTCACGCAACAGATGGTCGAAGGCGAGTTGCTGCAGATGGAAACGCTCGGTAAACTGATCACGCGAGACGATTATTTCGATCTGATTTATCGCAAAACGGCCTGCCTGTTTTCCGTTTGCATGCGTTTGGGAGCGATTCTAGGGGGGGCGACTTCGGCCGAGGAAGCTGCTCTTGCCAAATATGGGCACGACCTGGGGATGGCATTTCAAATTGTCGACGATGTGCTCGATCTGACTGCATCGGAAGGCGTGCTTGGCAAACCAGTAGCCAGCGATTTGCGCGAGGGGAAGGCAACCATGGCTGTCATTCACTCGCTCGAGCGTTGCACCGGGGATGAACGCAACAGAATCGAGACGGTATTGCGCCAGCGGGCCTTCAACGGCGTCACCCACGCCGACATTCTGGAAATCCTGCAGCGTTACGGCTCCCTGGAGGCCGCCAGTTCTTGCGCGGCCCGATACGCGAAATCGGCGCGAGAGTTGATTTGCAGTTTCCCTGACTCTGAAATTAAGCGCGCCCTGCTCTGGGCTCCGGAATTCGTTGTGGCCCGGGAAAAATAAGCTTTCGATTTCTCCTACGAGATGCTAAGTTCCGCTCCGGGTGGAAGGACTGCCCTTCCTCGCAGGTTCAATGGGCAATGAATTACGCAACTTTTTGGTTGCGCTCTCCTCGAGGAGCTGGTAATCTGCAACCTGGAGGTTGCACATTGAGCACGGATCGCATCGAAAAAAAGATTCTGCTGCGGGGACCAGTGAAGCGGGTCTGGCAGGCGTTGTCGGATTCCAACGAATTCGGACGCTGGTTTGGGGTGCAGTTTGAGGGACCGTTCACTCCCGGCGCGCACGTGCGCGGCAGGATTGTAGGCACCGCTGTAGACGCGGATGTGGCCAAGGCGCAGAAGCAGTACGCGCATGTGCCATTCGAAATCACAATTGAACGCATCGATCCGGAGCGTCTGCTTTCTTTTCGCTGGCATCCCCACGCGGTCGAGCCCGGGATCGATTACTCCCAAGAACCGACGACTCTGATTGTTTTTACTTTGGAACCGCGAAAAGACGGCGTCCTGCTTACGGTCACTGAATCCGGCTTCGATCAGATCCCGCTGGCTCGTCGCGCCAAGGCGTTCGAGGCCAACGAGCAGGGTTGGGGCGTGGTTGTGAAACTTCTTGAGAAGCACCTTGGTGAAGCGGCGTAGTCGAAAACAAATTGCTGAGTTGGCCGACTCCGCCCCGCTGTTTGCCGCGTTGGGAGATCAGACTCGCCTAGATCTGATTTCACGGCTCTGTGAGAATGGACCATCGTCCGTCACTCGTCTAGGAGCCGGTTTCCCAATGACCCGCCAGGCCGTAACAAAACACTTGCGGGTCATGGAGAAATCGGGGCTGGTTCGCTGTACGCGCCGCGGCCGCGAAAGCATCTGGCAATTGGATCAGGTCCGCATGGACGAGATCCGGTCCTACCTTGATCTGATCTCACAGCAGTGGGACGACGCTCTCAAACGCCTGCGAAGCTTCATCGAGGAACCCTAGCCCACCCAGAATTGATTCCGGTCAACCTATGTGACGTGACCCGAGTCACCCCCTGTTGTGATGCTTCTCATAGCACGAGCCTTGTGCCTAACGAGAGCATGGATTCGGCATTGTTATGTTCACCCTCGGCGGCGACCGGCAACCGCAGGAGTCGTGGGACATTGAAGTTCATGTCGCAGCCGGAATCAGGTTCATCCTCGGCAGGAACCTGTCGCTCTCCTCACCGCTAGAGCAACGCGAGTTCTTCCCTATATCCGCAAATTCCACTCATTCAGCAAAAGAGGTGATCCATGGGTCGTCATAATTTTCTTTCCATTCGTGATTTCTCACCCGAGGAGATCAGTTATCTGCTCGATTTGGCGCGAGAAATGAAGGGGCATCCTTGGGCGCACACCCGCGCTCTGAGGGGAAAGACGCTGGCGATGATCTTCGAAAAACCGTCGCTGCGCACGCGGGTTTCCTTTGATGTCGGTATTCAACAGCTCGGGGGATTCTCGCTGTACCTTTCGAACGCGGAAATCAGTCTGGGGAAGCGCGAGTGCGTCTATGACATTGCCAAGAATCTCGAGCGCATGGTGCAAGCCATCATGATTCGCACTTATGCACATGAGATCGTCGAGGAGATGGCCGAGTACGCCAGCGTTCCCGTGATCAACGGACTCACCGATTTCAGCCATCCCTGCCAGGCCATGGCGGATTACCTGACGATGTTGGAGCTGAAGGGCAACGTGAAGGGGCTCAAGGTTGCATTCATCGGTGATGGCAACAACGTCTGCCACTCGCTCATGTTTACCGGAGCCCAGCTGGGAGCTCACATCTGGGTAGCAACTCCTGCGGGATACGAGCCGAAAGCAGAAGCGGTTCAGTGGGCCGTGGAGCGGGGTCAGAAAACAGGATCAACCTGCACCTTGACTCCGGATGCAGTCGAGGCGGCCAGCGACGCCGACATTATCTACACCGATGTCTGGACGAGTATGGGTTGCGAGCAGGAAGCGGAGGCACGGCACAAAGTTTTCGCTCCTTATCAGGTGAATTCGCAACTGTTTCGCCGCGCCAAGTTTGATGCTTTGTTCATGCATTGTCTGCCTGCGCACCGAGGAGAAGAAGTCACGAATGAGGTCATCGACTCCGCGCATTCCGTCGTGTATCAGCAGGCGGAGAACCGCTTACACGCACAAAAAGCCATCCTCCTGGAGTTGATGCAATACCGTGAGGTGCTGGAACCGGCACGTATCGCCGATGTGGAAAGTCACTCGTGAGAGCTGATCATGAGATCGATGCTCATCGCCGTCGGTGGTAACTCTCTGATTCGCGCAGGCGAAAAAGGCACTGTGGCGGAACAGTGGGTCAACGCCCGGCGCACGGCGGCAGCCATCGTCGAACTGATTAAGGCTGGTTATCAGATTGTGATTACGCACGGAAATGGCCCACAGGTGGGAGCGCAGTTGTTGCGATCGGAGCGGGCCTCAGACCAAGTCCCGGGGCAGACTCTCGACGTCTGTGGCGCGTGCAGCCAGGGAGAAATTGGCTATCTGCTCTCCCAATCCCTGTGCTGCGAACTTTCAAATGCCGGCCTCAATGTGCCCGTAGTCAGCGTCATTACTCAGACCATAGTGCGGGAAGACGATCCCGCGATGAGGCATCCGACTAAGCCGATTGGACCATTTTATTCGCGAGCGTCTGCCGAAGAGCGGCAACGCCAATTCGGGTGGGAAATCGTCGAAGACGCGGCGCGCGGCTATCGGCGTGTGGTTCCGTCCCCCCAGCCGGTCGAAATTGTCGAGTTGGATGCGGTTCGTTCGTTGATCCACAAAGGAGCGCTGGTGGTAGCCTGCGGCGGCGGCGGAATCCCGGTAATTCGCTCTGGGAATGAGCTGAAGGGCGTCGAGGCCGTGATCGACAAGGACCGTGCCTCTGCGCTTCTGGCTTCAGCGTTGGAAATGGACGTCTTCGTCATCTCCACCGACGTGGAATTTGTATACATCGATTACAAGAAACCGGCGCAACGGCAATTGCGGGTGGTCACGGCTTGCGAGTTGGAGGCACATTTGCATGCTGGCCACTTCCCTGCCGGAAACATGGGTCCGAAAATCGAGTCCGCACTGAGGTTTCTCAGGGCTGGTGGTAAAGAGGTCGTGATTACCTCGTACGAGCACTTAACAGATGCGGTTGCGGGCCGAACGGGAACTCACATTGTCCCGGATCTGACGCTTTTCGAGGCCGCTTTGGCAGAGCGAGAAATTCATGTAGGAGGCTAAGGTTCATGGCGAGTTCCAATCCATCGCTGAAGCCCGTCCCTCCCTATCATCGGCGGGAAATCAGAGATGAGATTCTGCAATTAAAACATGTGATCGAGTCGCAACAGTTCACGGTGCCGCTGTTAATGGAGCTGTTTCAGCGCTCGCGCGGCATGGAACGGGTCGTGGCGCGCGGCGGTACGCTTGAATATCAGAACAAAATTCTCGCCAGCCTGTTCTATCAGGCGTCGACTCGGACTCGTTTTTGCTTTGAAGCGGCGATGTACCGGCTGGGCGGCAAAGTTCTTTCTACCGAGCAAGCGTCGATTTTCTCGTCCGAAATTTCCGGTGAACACCTCGAAGACTCCATCCGCATCCTGGCGAACTATGCCGACGTGATTGTCGTGCGTCACTTGCACGCGGGAGGAGCTGAGCGCGCCGCCGACGTTTCCGCCGTACCCATCATCAACGCCGGAGATGGCGACGGGGGCCAGCATCCAACTCAGGCGCTGCTCGATCTGTACACGATCTATCGCGAGCGGCCTTTGGGGGGACTTAGTGTCGCCATCATTGGAGAACTCGATCGCGGGCGGACGGCGCGGTCGCTGGCCTATCTGCTGGCCAAGTTCGAGCGAGTCAAAATTTTCTTTGTTGCGCCGCCTGAATTGCAGATGAAGCCAGACATCCTCGCCTACCTCGAGGAACACGGCGTTCGATATGAGCTGGAGTCGGAGATCGATCGCGTAATCAGAGAAGTGGACGTGGTTTACCTGACCCGAATTCGCCCCGAGCGCGTAACAAACGAGCGCGGTGCCAAGCGATACGCCGTGGATTCGGAATTACTGCGAAAAATGAAATCGGATGCCTTGATACTGCATCCGCTGCCGCGCACGGTGGAATTGGATCGGACTGTCGACGACGATCCCCGCGCCCTCTATTTTCGACAGGCAGCCAATGGTCTTTATGTCCGCATGGCATTGTTAACCATGCTTCTAGACAAGAATTAAATCGATGCAGTCGAGGAGAACCCATGTCGGTATTGGAAGCAACTCAAACCCAGGAATTGATCGAACTGGAGAATCGTTTTGGAGCCCACAACTATCACCCTCTCGACGTGGTCATTGAGCGCGCCGAGGGCGTGTGGGTGTATGACATCGAAGGCAAGCGTTATCTCGACTGCCTCGCATCCTATTCTGCCGTGAATCAGGGGCATTGCCATCCGCGAATTCTTGCGACTTTGATCGAGCAGGCCCATAAGGTGACGCTCACATCCCGCGCCTTCCGCAACGACCAATTGCCACTGCTTTACCGTGACCTGCATGAACTGACAGGCTTTGAAATGGCGTTGCCCATGAATTCCGGCGCTGAAGCGGTGGAGACAGCCGTCAAGGTCGCGCGGAAATGGGGTTACAAAGTGAAAGGCATTCCGGACGGAAAGGCGGAAATTGTAGTTTGCGAAAACAATTTCCACGGCCGCACTGTGTCCATTGTGAGTTTTTCCAGCGACGCGCAGTACCGCGACGGATTTGGACCGTTTACTCCGGGATTCAAAATCATTCCGTATGGAAATTCTCGCGCCTTAGCCGAGGCGATCACCCCGAATACCTGCGCCTTTCTGGTTGAGCCGATCCAGGGTGAGGCGGGAATCATTATTCCGCCGGCGGGATATCTCAAAGAAGTTGCGAAAATTTGCCGCGAGCATCGTGTGCTCCTGATGTGCGACGAAATTCAGTCCGGCCTGGGACGCACGGGCGAACTCTTTGCCTACATGCATGAAGGAATCACGCCCGATGTTCTCATCATTGGTAAAGCGCTGGCAGGCGGCTTTTATCCCGTCTCGGCTGTGTTGGCGTCGGCGGAAATCTTCGGTGTCTTTCATCCTGGAGATCACGGGAGCACCTTCGGCGGTAACCCCCTGGGATGTGCGGTGGCTCGCACCGCACTGCGCGTCTTGATCGAAGAAGACTTGGTGAAACGATCGGCGCTGATGGGAGAATATTTCATCTATCACCTACGGACCATTCATAGCCCGAAGGTGAAAGAAGTTCGAGGCAAAGGACTCTGGATTGGAATTGAGCTGCACTCGGCGGCGCGGCCTTATTGTGAAGCGCTGAAGGACGAAGGCCTACTCTGCAAGGAGACGCATGACCGCGTGATACGAATTGCGCCTCCGCTGACCATTAGGAAAGAAGAAATTGACTGGGCCTGCGACCGCATTCGCAAGGTGCTGGAGTCTTGAGGACCTTGCGGCGGCGCCGCTGAATAGCTTTACAGGAAAAAAGCAACTGGGCCGCCCATGTCCCGCCGGTTTTGCGAGACGTGGGAGCCCTGGACTAAGGGAAGGGCACGAATCCCCGGGGCCTTCCCGATCGGCCCGGGTCACACCCTTTGCTGATTCGCTCTAGACAATCGAGGGCTTGTGTGCGGCAGCGAATTTTCGCAGGAGTTCGACCAAGCCAGGATCGCTCACCTCTTCCACTTCATAACTTACGCGCACAGTCGGCTTGTTTAGCCTGAGCAGATGGCCCAAGTCGATCGGGGTTGCCACCAGGACCAGGTCACAATCGACGCGATTGATGGTCTGCTCCAATTCTTCCCGCTGTGTCGCGCTATATCCCATCGCGGGCAGCAGATTGGTGAGGTGAGCATAGCGTTCGTAGGTGGAACGCAGCGATCCAACCGCGAAGGGGCGCGGATCGACCAACTCCGCGGCGCCGCATTGCCGCGCCGCCACTACGCCAGCTCCATAAGGCATCTCGCCATGGGTGAGTGTTGGACCATCTTCGACGACCAGAACCCTGTGGCCTTTCACAAGTTCGGGCGCCGAAGCCGTTACGCGGCAAGCGGTTTCAACAACCGTAGCATGGGGATTGCTGAGGCGGACATTCCGCCGAACCTTTTCCAGATTCGACGGCACCGCGGTATCAACTTTATTGATCACCACCACCCCCGCGCGACGCAAGTTGACTTCCCCAGGAAAATAGGCCAGCTCGTGACCGGGGCGGTGCGGATCGACAACCACGATTTCAAGATCAGAAACGTAGAATGGGGTGTCGTTATTGCCCCCATCCCAGATGATCAGATCCGCCTCCATTTCCGCTTGCCGCAGGATTCTTTCGTAATCTACTCCTGCGTAGACCACCGTACCTGTGCGCAGGTGGGGTTCGTATTCCTCGCGTTCTTCAATCGTGCATTCCTGCAGGTCGAGGTCTCTCATCGTGGCAAATCGTTGCACGGCCTGCGACGCCAGATCGCCGTAAGGCATGGGATGGCGCACGACCACGGGATTCCAGCCCTCACGCTTCAATTCGGAGGCGACCAATCGGCAGAGCGGGCTCTTGCCGCATCCTGTCCGCACGGCGCAGATCGACACAACTGGGACCGACGATTTCACCTGCGTGCGTTCCGACCCCAAAAGCCAGAAATCCGCTCCTGACGCTACGGTACGCGAAGCCAGATGCATCAGATTCTGGTAAGAGATATCGCTGTAGGAAAACACCACAGCATCGATGCGGTGATCGTGAATCAGCTGTTCTAAATCCTTTTCTTCGAAAATGGGGATTCCGCTCGGGTACAAGGCCCCTGACAGTTCGGGAGGGTAGGTACGGTTGGCGATCCCAGGGATCTGGGTTGCAGTGAAGCCTACGACGTAATAGTCGGGCTTGTCGCGAAATACCACATTGAAGTTGTGAAAGTCTCTCCCAGCGGCACCAAGAATCAAGATCCTCTTGCTTGTCACGGACACCCCCTTCGTTTTTTCTTCCTACCATTACAGCCGAAGGAGTCACTTGCAGCGGTGACAATGGTCGCTTCTAAGGGTGATCTGAGTCACAAGGTATGAAGTCGAGTTCTCAGAAATTTCCAGACTTCCTGTCGTCTTCTGCCTGGGGTTTCCGATTTCCTCAGTAGAAACAGGAACTCTCAAACCTTCTCCCGGTTCCTGCTGGGGCTCTGAAATTGAATCACGACCTAGAGGAGGTCACCATGACCGCTATCACCCGACGTGTGCTCTCAATTTGTCTGACCGCTGCCTGCCTCTGCTCCCTGGCAGCCGCTCAATCCGTCTCATCGCAGACTTTACCGCCTGCCCAGGCCTCCGCCGTGGTTCCCCGTCTGGTGAACTACTCCGGCAAAGCCCTCGATGCCGAGGGTAAGATCCTCTCGGGAACCGCCGGCGCAACCTTTTCGATCTACAGCGAACAATCCGGGGGCGCTCCGTTGTGGATGGAAACCCAGAACATAACTGCCGACGCCAAAGGCTACTACACGGTGCAGTTGGGTGCGACCAGCTCGGAAGGCTTGCCCCTTGATCTGTTTACTTCGGGCGAAGCACGCTGGCTGGCAGTACGCATCAATTCCGAGGAAGAACAGCCGCGAGTGCTGCTGCTGAGCGTCCCTTACGCCTTGAAAGCTGCGGATGCCGAGACCGTGGGGGGACTGCCGGCATCCGCCTTCATGCTGGCCATGCCGGCCAGTGCCAGTGTTTCGAGCAGTGCAGCTGCGAGTCCTGCGAGCACGGTTACGCCAGCCGTGAGCGGTACGGGCACAACCGACTTCCTTCCGCTCTGGACCAACACGACCGGGGGCTTGGGCAATTCTGTGCTGTTTCAGAGCGGCTCAGGAAGCACCGCCAAAATCGGCGTCAATTCCACTGCGCCGGCCTCTACTCTGGACGTCAATGGCGCCGCCACTGTGCGCGGACTGCTGAACCTGCCGGCGACCGGGACGGCGACCACGGCTGCAGGCAAGAACTCGCAACCGCTCGGGTTTACGGCATCGTCCTACAATAGCGGCACGAAAGCCGCGGTCAATCAGAATTTCCGCTGGCAAGCGGAGCCCATCAGCAACGACACCACCAGCGCCAGTGGAACCCTGAACCTGCTGCACAGCGTGGGATCGAATGCTCCGACCGAGACCGGCCTGAAAATCGCCGGCAACGGTCAGATCACCTTTGCTGCGGGGCAGAAGTTCCCGGGAGTGGGCACTGGCGGGGTGAGCAGCGTTGCACTGAGCGCCCCCAGTTCGGACTTCATCGTTAGCGGCTCACCAGTCACGACCAGCGGCACGCTGGCTCTGAACTGGAACACCGCTCCCACCCCGAACGACACTCCCGACGCCATCGTCAAGCGCGATTCTACCGGCAGTTTTACTGCCAGCAACATCAACGCGACCACCATGAACATCAACACCACGGCCAACATTGCACTTGACGTCAACACCACCGTGGACGCAGCCATTCTGGGGGGCACCGATTCGAACTCAGGCGTCTTCGGCACTGCCGAGACAGGCAATGGCGTTACTGGATTTAGCAATAGCGGCCCTGGCATATACGGCTTCAGCAACAGCGGAGATGGTTACGGAGTGTACGGTACGAACCAGGCCACGGACTCCATCGCGATTTATGGCACGGTCAGCACATCGGAGAGTGCCGGGCTGGTCGGTGAGGCACCATATGCCCTGATTGCCAATGGCAGCATCTTCGCTGGCGAATTCATCGGCGACGTGGAGGTGGAAGGTAACTTGTCGAAGGACAGCGGTGAATTCAAAATTGACCATCCGCTCGATCCAGCGAACAAGTACCTCCATCACTCGTTCGTCGAGTCGCCCGATATGATGAACATCTATAACGGCAACGTAACCACCGATGCCCAGGGCGATGCAGTCGTCACCCTGCCGGATTGGTTCGAGGCCCTTAACCAGGACTTCCGGTACCAGTTGACGGTTCTGGGACAATTCGCGCAGGCCATTGTCTCCAGCAAGGTCGCGAACCATCAGTTCTCGATCAAAACCGACAAGCCCAACGTGGAAGTCTCATGGCAGGTAACCGGCATCCGGCATGACGCCTGGGCCAACGCGCATCGCATCCCCGTGGAACAGATGAAGCCTGCGAATGAGCGTGGATTTTACAGGCATCCGGAACTGTACAACGCTCCGCCACAGAAGAGCATTCAGTGGGCGCATCATCCGAACATCATGAAGCAGATGACGGCACCACCCCGCTCCGCTAAAGCGCCTCGGGCGGCCAAAGTTGCCAGCACGCAAGCTGCGGCACTACCAAAACGTTAAGAGCGTAGTTTAGGCCGCATAGCCAGGAGGATCGGCCCGGTCGCTGCGTAAGCAGGGACCGGGCATTTTTGTTTGGTTTTCGTCAGTCAAGCGTTTGTCACTTATCCCCGCAGGCACATGCTTCCAAACGCTGCCATGCGCACATCGCGAACTTCTTCACCCACTTCACCGGCTGTATCGCTCGAATGGATGGATACGGCAGTCCGTTTCTCCAAAGCAAGCTGAACTTTTGAGTTTTGATCTGTCGGAATTATAGAGATTTGCAGGAGAGAAGCTGGCGGCGGGGTAGATAATTTCACCGCCGCGAAGGATCTAAATTTCTTAGCGTTTTTCGGAAGGGATGCGGCTTGCGGTGACAGCCCCGAATCCAGCGGCGGGCGCTCTTATCTTCTCAGCAGCCACATGACCCAGCCGGCGACAATCAGGCCTCCCAAAAACATGGCAAAACAATACAGTCCGTAGCGGACCATTTCCCGTGTCGTATCGCGATGAGTAATGCCGAAGACAATCGACGCGAAAAACGCAAATATAGCCGCCGCGCTGAAGTGAGAGAGGGTAATCGTCAATTTATCTTTTCCTCTTTCCGAAATTCCAATTTCTGCGGAATCCACCTCTACCGGATCCCGCCATCGGCCTCAGATCGGTGGTCCCTAAGCCCTGGTCGCCCTCTCGCCGATTATTGCTTTTTTCCAATCGCAATGTGATACGCGTCAGCCACCGCAATGAAATTCAGCAGTCCGGCAACGATCATAAACTTTGTTCCATAATCGGCAACCGCAAACGCCATCGCGTTCTGTCCCCAATCCATGGCCATGCTGATTATGTAAAGCGC
The DNA here is from genome assembly GCA_030038125.1 of Candidatus Sulfotelmatobacter sp. Lineage (GTDB taxonomy): Bacteria > Acidobacteriota > Terriglobia > Terriglobales > Acidobacteriaceae > Sulfotelmatobacter. The sequence continues at coordinate 32,665 of JASHPL010000309.1, read as the reverse complement.
ACCCGCCCCGGCATCGCCGACAAAGCCCAGAATGTCCAGAATATCTCCGCCATTCGCCCGGTAAATGCGGCCTTGCATTCCCAACCCAAGCAAGAACAAAGTTACAACCGAGACGAACAGCAGTGCGCCGCGAATCCAGCGCTTCTGAATTATGTGTCCGGCGCCGGGAATAAACCATCCCACGGCCGGAGCGATTACCGCCATCGGGCTCACCGGTTCCGCTTGCGTCACTTTCGCTCTTTCCGTTGTCGTATTCGCCATTCAGATCGTCACAATCTCATATTGAATTTTGCCTGTCACTTCCGCCGAATTTGCACGCACCAGCACATTCACTTCGCTGCGGACTCCGAACTCCGACAGATAAATTCCGGGCTCGATCGAGAAGCAGGAGTTGGGAAGAATCTGCCGTTCGTCATGAATTTCCAGGTCATCCATATTGGCGCCATTGGAATGAACGTCGGTGCCGATGGAATGTCCGGTGCGATGAATAAAATAGTCGCCGTAACCCGCTTTTTGAATGAATCCCCGGGTGGCACGATCCACCTGCCATCCGGCGATATGTTGTCCGCTGTGGATCGCATCGACCACAGTTTTCACCCCGGCGTCCCGTGCATCACGGACAATATAGAAAATTTCGCGCATGCGCTCCGACGGTGACGTGCCGACAAATCCTACCCACGTGATGTCGTAATACACCGCGCCTGGAGTATTTTTCTTCCCCCAGACATCCAGCAAGACTATATCTCCTTCGCGAATCGGCACAGGATGGCTCGCGTGCGGCTCGTAATGCGGATTTCCTGCGTTCGCATTTACGGCCACTATCGGCGGGTCATCGGTAGAAAGTTTCTCGCGGGCAAACGCTTCCATGAACCATTGCTGGATTTGCTGCTCCGTCGTTCCGCCATTTCGCACTCGCCTGCCGATTTCCTTGAAGGACTCGGCAACGATCGCGTCAATCGCATCCCGCGCTGCGAAATGCGATCTGATCTGATCTTCCGTCCACGTCGATTCAAACTGCGCTACCAGATCCGCCGAACTGACCACGTTTTTGCCCAAACCGCGCAGCAGATCGATCGTGCCGCCATCCACCAGCGAAACCGTAAATACGATATTGTTGGGCGAGTACTGCATGGCCAGATCACGGTAATTCGCCAGAATCGCCTTCAGCTTCTCGAATAATTCCTGCCATCCAGAGTACTGCTGCTTCTTGCCGGGTAGCGAGTCGAGATGCCCGGCTTCGATCTTGTGCACCAACTTGACTGGCTCGCCCTCCGCTGGAATCAGATAAAACCAGCGCCGCGTTACCATCAGGGTCTCGGGTAAGCCAAGAACACGATAGGCGATGGGATCGCGATGGTGATGGTCATAAAAAAGCCAGGCATCGATGTTGCGTTCGCGCAGCGCAGACTGAATGGCGTCAAGCTTCATGGGTAACTTTCTATTCTAAACAATGAGAAAGAATTCAGCGAACGTCGAAGCCGCCAGGCAGTGTCCTGAATTCATTAAACCACCCGGGGCACAGCAACACTTAGTCTGTAAAACGCCGGTTTGTCTTCCTGGTACTGGCTTAGCCGCCGATCTCATCCAGAATGGCTCTGGCCTCGGCCGCAGGATCGGCGGCTTCTGTGATTGGCCGGCCTACCACGATATGACTGGCTCCGGCGGCAATGGCTTCGGCGGGAGTTACGACCCGAACTTGGTCCCCGGCACTTTTCCCAGCTGGCCGGACACCGGGAGTCACGATTGGAAATTGGTCGCCAAGCTTAGCTCTGACCGCCGACGCCTCGCGGGCGGAGGTCACAATTCCTCGACATCCGTTCTCCAGTGCGAAAGAACTGAGACGCATTACATTCTCTGGGACCGATCCGCGAACGCCCGTCTTCTCCAAATCGTTTTCGTCCAGACTGGTGAGGACCGTAACTGCCAGCACGATCAGCTCTGGACTGGCTTTCGCCGCTTCGGTTGCAGCGCGAAGCATCTTTTCGCCTCCCGCGGCATGTACGGTCAGCATGCTGACGCCGAGCTTGGCAGCTTCAGCAACGGCCGACCCTACGGTATTCGGAATGTCATGGTATTTAAGGTCGAGAAATGCATGCCGCCCCGAAGCCACGAGATCCCGCAGTACGCGCGGACCTTCGGCGGTGTAGAGCTGCATGCCGACTTTATAGATCAGCACCGACTCGCCCAGTGCGGTAACAATTCTCTGCGCGGCAGCAGCGCTAGACACGTCGAGGGCGACGATGAGTCGCCCTCGCGGATCAAGCTTTCGATCAACGCCACCGCGCGAGACACGGCTCGGCAGAGCTGCAGTCATCCCGGGCGAGTGTAACAGTTTTTAGGGGAGCACTTCTATTGGGGGACGATTCTCCGCTACGGTCTGGTACGACTCGGATGCCGGAACTTTGACAAGATCCAGACGTACCCGTTGCAAGCCCTTGCTCCGGAATTGCAATGCTTGGGCTGCGCCGTAAGAAACGTCGATGATGCGGCCGGGAACGATCGGTCCTCGATCATTCACCCTTACGACCACGCTGCGACCGTTGTGCAGGTTCGTAACCCGCACGTAGCTTCCTAAAGGAAGCGTCAAATGCGCAGCCGTCATGTCGTACATATCGTAAGGCTCACCGCTGGCGGTTGGCTTGCCTTCGAAATCCTGGCCATACCACGACGCGGTTCCTATTTGATACGGTTTTTGTTTGCTAGCCTGTTTTCGGCTTTGAGTTCGTGTCTGGGCGGAACTAGTCGGCGCTGGTGTCGCCTCCGAGATGTTCGGTCCCTGAGCCGCTCCCAGGCTGGCGACTATGAAGCTGAGCGCCAGTCCATGAGCTATACGTCTTCCCATTCAGTTCTCCTCGCATACTCAAAAGTGTCCTAGCCTAGGTTCGGAATTACGTAGTTTTGAAATGCTAGCGAGGGGCCAAACCCCTGTCAAGGATCAACCACACCAAAGGCGATGACCTCCCAGTTATGGATTTCAAACGTAACCTCCTGCTAATTTAACTACATGCGCGAAACCTCATTTATTTTAGCAAGGTTACATATTTGCAATTTAGTAAATAGCCCGGAAGAATGCGGCGGGTAGAATTTACAAGCTACCTGGAATCAGCGACTTACTGGGATACCGACGCAAAACTACTTGGAATCATGGATTTACGGTGTCAATTGTGAAAGCGACGGCAAAGATTTTTTTTCACGGCTGAGCTCCAAAGGTAACTTCGGCTAGCTCCGATCACAGGTTCTATCCAGCCCAAAACGAGTACTATAGTCCTCGTCGAAACGGAAGTTCATGCCCGAAAAACCACCTATCGTCCTCACCATCGCGGGGTTCGATCCTTCCTCTGGAGCTGGAGTCACCGCCGATATCAAGACAATCGCGGCGCACGGCTGCTATGGCATCGCCTGCATCAGTGCCCTGACAGTGCAATCCACTGCCGGGGTGCGCCGGGTCGACGCCGTTGATCCGGTCTTGATTTCCGAAATTTTGGAGGAACTGGCCTGTGACTTCGAGATCGCAGCCGTTCACATTGGCATGTTGGGGTCAGCCAAGGTCGTAAAGGCAGTTGCTGAGTTCCTCAGCGGCAAGAGCAGTACGGGCCAAAGCGTTCAGCAAACGGGCGAGGTGGGAGCGCGAAAACGCCTGCCGAGTATCGTGCTGGACCCCATTCTGAAATCCTCCTCGGGTGCCGATCTGCTGGATGCGGCTGGCACCAAGTTGCTTATAGACCGCCTCGTCCCCGTGGCCGACGTAATTACCCCCAATGTCGATGAGGCAGAAGCCATTACCGGAATTAAAATCAAGGACTTAGAAGACATGAGAGCAGCTGCCAATCGATGCCATAAAATCGGCGCGCCCGCCGTGGTGATCACCGGCGGGCACTTGGATAAAGCGATTGATCTTTTGAGCTTTACCAGCCAGCGCGGCATCGAACAGGAGGTTTTCAAAGCCGAGCGCCAGCGTTCCAATTCCACGCATGGCACAGGATGCGCCTTTGCCACCTCTGTCGCCTGTCATCTGGCGCTCAATCGAGGGCTGGCGGAAGCCGCTCTGCTAGCAAAGACTTACGTCAGTGCCGCCATATCGAACGGACAAACGCTCGGGCATGGGATTGGACCAGTTCACCATTTGTATCGCATGAATCAGCAGAGGCGCGCGGCAGGCTCGGGCAGCGAATCGTAGAAAGACTAAGGATCTCGGAGCAGAAGTGTGGCGGTCTTTTCTTGATACTTCACTCCCCGTCTGGCTTCGACGGCCTCTTGAGGAGGATCCCCGCCACGAAGGAAGCAGTCGCCGCCAAGAGCCACTCAGCGCGATAGAACTGTATTGCCTGCCAATCCACGTACGTCTTGGCGGTCAGCAGGCCCACGAGTAGGGCGCCCGCGACGCAGGCCATGCCAATCACAAAAGCGATGAGCGATGCCGACGGTAAACCGATCCAGCGTTTGATCTCGTGAAAATGCAGATAATGAAGCCAACCCGGGACCCGAATCTGCGCCACGGTTTCGACGCCCCGCGTTACCAGCGAATGAACTTCGGCCACTGCATGTTCCCAATATCCGGCAAATTCCGCGGCGTCGGCCCGAACGTCCGGGCTAACCGCAAGTGGCCGGCTAGCACCACAGGTATGGCAAAAACGGGATCCGAGAAGAAATTCCGAACTGCAGCGGGGACAAACTTCGGCCATCGCGGGTAGGGCCGTTTCGGGCACAGCCACCGGCTCCGCCACCGTCGGCGACGGTGCACGCCAAAACTCCTGCTGAGCTTCATGCAACACTTCAGACATAATTCAACACATCCCACATCGGGGGTTTGAAACCACTCTTGGCATTCCTTCAGCCAAACCGCAGTCCGCTGTAAGTGTCTAATGAATGGACGCTTACCAAGTTTTCAACGGCCACCCGCAAGTGCAACGTGCGCAATAATTACGCGCGTTAGCGAGTAAAGATGCGCTGGTTACAAAAGCCTTGGCACTTCTGCGAAAAACAGAAATTCGCTTTGCTGACTTTCCGACTGCTGATCGGCATTCCGCACTCCTGATGATAAGGAGTCGAACCTCGCATTTTTTCTCCACGCGCGTTTGCATTATAGGAAGCGAAATCTTGCCCTGACAGTTAGCAGTTGGGGAACGTGTTGGCGTTTGTGGTTCGGAACTCGGGGTCGGATACTAGGTTGCGTCACCAGGTCCGCCCCTTTTAGCAGGATTGCCAGGCCCGCAGAGAAGCGAGTGCCAAGCTTACGATATGGCTCGGTCTGGGCATGAGGATGAGGAACGAGCAAGCACGATTTCCGCACTTCGTTTAGACTAGGAGCACTCTTCAGTGCCAAGCTTCACCCCATCGATTCTCTTGCGAGCGCGCGCGATTGTATTTTGCTGTGCGCTCATCGGCCTTGCATTGGCTGCCGGTCAAACCTCCTCCACGGCAGTCCATAGTGCCCCGCATGATCCTCAAACCGATGCTGCCTTTGACCACTTCTACAACATGGAGTACGACCTTGCGACTCAGGAGTTCGAAAGAATTTTTGAGAAGCATCCGGACGATCCGTTTGCGGTGAACCATTTAATGTCGGTGATTCTCATGCACGATCTCTATGAGACCGGAGGCATGAACACCGGCGATTACACCAATGACAGTTTCATCGGGCATGCTCCGCGCCCCACAGATCCTAAGATCAAGGCGCGGATCAAAAACTTGGCGCAACGCGCCGAGGCTCTGGAAGAACAGCGGCTGAAGGCCAATCCCAATGACGTCGACGCAATCTACTGCCGCGGGGTCACCCGCGCCCAGTTCGCCGTTTATACCGGACTTATTGAGCGGGCCTGGTTTTCTGCTTTGCGCAATGCGCTTGGCGCCCGGCACGACCACGAACGCGTGCTGGAACTTGATCCGGGATATCTGGATGCGAAGATGGTGGTCGGCACGCACAATTACGTAGTCGGTAATTTGCCCTGGAGCATCAAGGCCGCCGCCACATTGGCCGGCCTGAATGGCTCGAAACAAAAAGGCCTGGAATATCTTCGCGAGGTTGCTCGAAGCGACACCGAAACGTCAGTGGACGCAAAAGTCATCTTGAGCCTGTTCCTCCGCCGCGAACATAAATACGACGAAGCCCTGGGGTACATGCAGGACCTCGCAGCGCATTATCCCCACAATCATTTGTTTCCGACCGAGGTTGCCAATCTGCTGCGCGCCGCTGGTCGGCTGCAGGAAAGTGAAGCCATGTACCGTAAAGTCTGGCAAAACGGCCGCGACGGAAAGTACGACAAGCTTCATTACGAAATTGCGGCTTGGGGACTTGGTGAACTGCTGCGCAACGAGAAAAATGCCTCCGCTGCCGCCGCCGCCTATGAACTCGTAAATCAGGCGCCGAACCCCGATCCCGACATTCTTCAGAAAGCCAATCTCGCCGCCGGCGAGATGTACGACCTGCTCCAGCAGCGTGATCTGGCCATGAAGCAGTACGAAATCGTGGTCGCCGAAAATGCCAATACCGGTCAGGCCGATCAGGCCCGACGCTACATCAAGGATGCCTATCGGGAGTAAGGCCCGACCAAGGTTGTTGGAACTTCCTGCCGGCGCTCGCGTATCATCTACTGAGAGGGTTGAACCATGTACTGCAACTATTGCGGAAAGGTCATTCAGGATGATGCCAATGTTTGCGCCTACTGCGGCGTCCGTATTGGCGCCTCACAGGCCCGCAGTCGCCTGGTGCGTCCGCGGTCGGGACGCAAAATTGCCGGCGTGTGCCTCGGTTTTGCTGAATACTTCGACGTCGATGTTACCTTGGTCCGCGTCGTGTGGCTGATTGCCTCCTGTACGACCATCATCGGCTTTCTCTCGTATCCAATCGCTTGGATCGTCATGCCGGAAGAGCCGCCGGTAGTGGCGGCACCGGCTCCCATAGCTAAAACCGCAACCAACCCATAGCGGCAGAACGCAATCAGTCAGCACTATTGAGCTCGGGGTCGATCCGCGGCCATTAAGCCCGGCCCATTGAAATCCACGAAAAGCCGTGTCCATTGCCTTCCTCCGCTTCTTTGTGCCTCTGTGGTAAGAATCTGCGGGTGACTATGTTCTAATTCCTCTGCATGCCGCCGACACCCTCACAGCGGGTCAAAAGCGACGATGGCGAGATCGCGTATTGGACTCTCGGCGACGGCCCGCCCGTCGTGCTTCTGCATCCGTTTCCGGTGCATCATGGATTCTGGCTGCCAATGGCCGAAGCGCTTTCCCCGCGCTATCGCCTCATCCTTCCCGATCTTCGCGGACACGGCGAATCCGAAGTCGGCGAGAGTTCGGCGACAATGCCGAAGCACGCCGCTGACATCGCGAAAGTAATGGACGATGCTGACGTTGGCCGCGCGCCTATGATCGGCGTCTCGATTGGCGGCTACATCCTGTTTGAGTTCTGGCGAAAACACCGCGGTCGGGTGGCCGCGCTTGGCCTTTCGAACACGAAACCTTCAGCGGACAGCCCTGAATCTCGCGCCGCACGCCTGCAAGCCGCCGCCGACGCTCTCGAACGCGGCACCGAGCCTGCATTCGAAAGCATGATTCCCAAGCTGCTGGGCAAGAGCACGCGCGAATCCCGCCCGGATCTCGTCGACGGCGCCATGCGCATGATGCATACCATGTCTCCGGATGATTTCGCGAAAATTCAGCGCGGCATGGCCGAGCGGCCGGATTCGGTCGATACATTGAAGACCATCAATGTGCCCACGCTACTGGTGACCGGCGACGAAGACGTCATGACCGGAATCAATGAAGCCGAACTCATGCGCCGGCACATTGCCGGCAGCCATCTACGCCTGATTCCCAAGGCCGGCCACTATGCGGCATGGGAGCAACCGGCTCAATTCGGCACACTACTGCGCCAGTTTCTGGACGGATTGTAAGAGCAAACCCAGTCACGTCCCGTTGAACTACAATCGACCCGCCATGAAAATCCCCGCCATATCCCTTCTGACCCCGCTCATCGCTGCTCTCGCTTTTTCCCAGTCCTCGGCGCAGCGTCCGCACATCGTCGGCATCGATCACGTCGCCTTCTACACAACAGCCGCCGATGGCGTGAACAAGCTTTACGTCGATGTGCTGGGACTGGCATCGGCCGCGCCGATCGAACCCGGAGAAACGCTACGCTACTGGGTGGGCAAGCAGTGGGTCGGCTACTCCGCCGCGCCTGATCCCAAAGCGACCGACCGCATGGATCACGCGGCTTTCACAACCGACAACATCATCGCCCTTCGTCGCTACCTGGTCGAAAAAGGTCTCAAGCCCTCGCAGATCGAAGGCCGCTCCGATCACAGTCTCAGCTTCACCGTGAACGATCCTGAGAACCATCGCATCGAGTTTGTGGAGCGCGGCAAAGAGGACATTTCAGCGCCTCTCGCCAGCGCCATTTCCCACCACATGATTCACGCTGGATTTCTCGTCTACCACCGCGAGGCCGAAGATCATTTCTTTCGCGAGATTCTCGGCTTCCGTCCCTATTGGCACGGCGGAATGAAGGAAGGCGAAACCGACTGGGTTTCCTTGCAGGTTCCCGACGGCAACGACTGGATCGAATATATGCTCAATCAGCCCGAGCATCCCGACCTGCAGCTCACCGGGGTCATGAATCATATCTCTCTCGGCGTCGTCGACATAAAAGCAGCCCAGGCGCTTCTCGAATCCCACGGCTGGAAGCCGCACGGCGATGAGCATGCGCAAATGGGCAGAGACGGCAAGTGGCAGCTCAATATTTACGATCCCGATCTGACGCGCGTCGAATTGATGGAATTCAAACCGGTACAGAAACCCTGTTGTTCCGACTTTACCGCGCCGCATCCTAGCGAGTGAGTACAGAAGTTCGAAGCATCGGAACTTCGAGTGGTGGTTCAGTTTGAATGTCTTACTCCGGTGCGTCACGGCGAAGCCCCCGCGCTTTCACCAGCGGGCGAGGAATCTCGCGCGGAGCGGGCACTGGAAGCTGCACGCGAGATCCCTCGCTCCGCTTGAAAAAACAGCTGCGCTCGGGATGACGCCATCGAGGGAAATTTGAGGATTTTGGTCAGAATCCGAATTCGGTCCAGTACTGAACTGCGAGGATAGAGGTCTGCGTAAGTATGCCTTACGATCCCTGCGTTCCCGCGGTGATCTGCGCCGCCCTGCCATTCTGAAACTCGACCGCGAGCGGCTTGCCCCCGTTCGCGTAATGCACAGTCTTTTCTTCCTCGGAGCCGCCCGGATCCGGCATGCCCATACCCACGGCGAAACTCGCCTGCAGTTCATTCATTCCCGGCTTGACTTGGTGTTGATCGATGGCCTGCCACACATCGGCGGGCCAATGCTGATAGAGGTTGCGCGGATTCTCAATGAAAAACATGTAATCGGAATAAATCTTGTACTCCCCGTCGGCTTCCACTCCGATGGGCACGGCATAGCTCTTCCCTTCCTTCTCAAATATCGCCATGACTTGTTTCTGCTGCCCGGCGCCAGGGGGCGTGCCCGTGATCACGTCGGAGATATGCAACTCCTCGATCGGGCCGAGCAGTCCCGCTTCATGCTTGAAATCCGCGTGTTTCGCCGCCGGATCGTAGGGATAATAGGTGTAGTGATATCCCTCCTGCACCCACACTGGCTGCTCGGTCAACTGCTTCGCCGAGTTTAAATCATACGGGTAAAGCTTCTTGGGATTGACGTAAAGATCGGGATCGGAATAGCCGACGTTCTGCGCCCGCTTTTGCTTCTCAGCCGCGAGTTTGTCTTCGTGCCGTTGATAGAAGATGTAGCCCGTGCGCGCACCCGCCACCACCATTGCGATCAGCAACCCCAGTTGGATTTTTTTCTTCGTTTCGGGACTCATTGAGATGACTCTAGCAGAACGCAACAGAATGATGCTCTAAGTGCGGGTAAGGATTTTTGCCTCATTTCACGATACTGGCTTAATCCCCGCCACGAATAGCATTGGCTCACGAAGAGTGTGCGGGCGTGGCGCCTGGCATAACCTGGAATCCACGCGGCGCCGTGTAGAGCGCGGCGCTCAGGCGGGGGTAGCGTCCAGCGAAGAAATGAATGGAATACGCGGGAAAGAATACGATCGCCGGCACATAGATCAGCGAGACCACATAGAAGAACACCGCCAATAAAACGCAGCCGATGAGGACGGCCAGGGCGATGGTATGAACATTCCAGGTGAGGCCCGCGCTCTTGCCCGTAAGAACGGCGAGAAGGCCGAGTCCGAGGCTGGGTATGGCGATAATCAATCCCAAAATAACCGTTGCGATGCCGACCAGAACGGTCGCCACTAACGTGAGCACGATCTTCATCACGATGTAAACAGCGTAGGCTCCTTTCTCTGCCTTCATCATCGGCCAGAGACGCCGCCAGCCTTCCGTCGTGTCGATATTCTCAAGAGCCATCTGCGGAACGACAAAATCTTTCGTCAGCACCAGGACCACCGCTGTGACCACAAAAAAGGCGAATAACAGAAAGCCGAGAATGACTCCGCCCATGATCAGTGGAGGCAGATGCTCTTGCGGTTCTCTTAGCCAACCACGGGCGAACGCAAGGCCCACGGGGATCCCCACCACAATCACGATGCCCGCCAGCGTGAGGAGAATGTATCCCAGCTTCCACACGAAGTAGCGCCAGCCCGGCCCAAGGCTGCGGCTCCAGTCTGCTCGGACGTGGCACTCCCGGGCGACGATGCTATCGAACAGCACAAAACGCATGACGCTTCCGACATACATCAAAATGATTCCCACGGAGAACGCCGCGACAATTGCGGCGGCTATAAAAGCCGCTAACAGGGCATGATCAATTCCAAGAGTGCCCGGAAACGCGATGTGCGGCGCCGCGTCTGGATGAGGATGAAATTGGAAGTTGGAGCGGTTAAAGCCGTTGGCGCCGAGTTCTCCCGCCAACAAGCCGACGAAAGCAAGCCTGGTCCATTGGCCAAGGCGGAATGGCCGGAATAGTTGTTGCTTGGTGTGCTCCAGGGCGAGATTGATCGAGTCCACGGCGCTGATCGGCAAACCACACCTCGGGCGCAGAAGCGGTTCAGCGGCAAGATACTCGGAATTGTGGCGGGGATCAAATCAAATCGAAGAAGGAAAGACGCGCTCATTTCACTTTCCATTGCAGGGGAAGGAGTTACGTTACTTGCGTCACAGGCACATTTCGCCAAGTCATCTGCCATGACGCTACTAACGTAATCTGGCGCCTCGTTTGTTGTTGCCCTAACCTCTCACTCTGTCGCGGTGGGGTGACTGCGCGAATTCCTGCGCCGGCTGACACAAATCATTTCGGGGAGATTAGATTCCATGAAATTCGGAAGAGTCGGAGCAGCGCTGGGCTTGCTGGTGGCCGTTGGGCTCCCAGCCAGCGCGCAGCAAATAAGAACAAAAATGGGTGTAACCATTCCTTTTAACTTTGTCGTTGGCGGCCAAGATCTTCCGGCTGGCCACTACACGATCGCGGCCGTAAATGTCGACACCAATACCGCCTGGAGGATCACGAGCGACGACGACCGGCTCTCGGTTTCGATCATCACGCACGATGCCTCCTCACCAATAATCAGCCATCACCGTGTGGTGGTGTTCCAACAATTCGACAAGCGCTACGTTTTGACGGAGTTCTGGACGACAGAACACTCGGGTCGTGAACTGCTCAAAGCGCGTCACCAAACTCTCGTAGTCGCATCTGCTCAGAACGTTGAGATAGCGGCCGAATGACGTTCTTAACAAGCGCCATTGTTTGACTGCCTCTACCAATTTTCCCTGCCGCGTATAGGTCAGCACGCATCTTCGCCTAATGAAGAGACGCGTCATTCTTTAATTCACGACTCGGTGCACATATACGAGTAGGTGCCAAGCAGTGCTCGCAGGTGATGGTTTTGCCGGAACCGCGAACCACATCGATTCAAGAAAACACTTTCAAATTCATTCAAAATTAACCAACCCTGGAACAAAACCTGCTAACCTCAGTAACACGTACCCTGCCGCCTAAAGCGCTCACAAATTTTCGCCTTCCCACAAAAAGTAAACCACCGGTTTTGCTAAGCCTGAGGAGCTACGATTATGACGCTGAATATCAAAGGGCTGCTAACCGTCGCACTGACCGTTCTACTTCCATGGGTGATGGTCAGCGCAGCGGGAGACACAATCGAAATGCACGCGACAATAGTTGGAGTTCAGGAGGTCGTCGCGGGAACGATCATCACCAAGGCAACCGGCACCTTCAAGGCCACCGTCAATAACGACTCCACTCTCACCTACACGCTCACTTACAACAACCTCTCGAGCTCGGTCCTGCAGTCGCACATCCACGTCGGGGCGACCAAGGTCGCGGGCGATATCACAATCTTTCTGTGCAGCAATTTGGGCAATGGACCCGCAGGCACGCCGGCGTGCCCCGACGACGCTGCCCACTCTGGCACTGTGACGCGCACCATATCCGCTGCCGATGTGACCAATCTCGCAGCGGGACAAGGCATTCCGGCTGGCGACTTCAAGGATGTCGTTCGCGCAATCGTCAGCCACGTTACCTATGTAAATGTCCACTCTGTCAACTTCCCCAACGGGGAAATCCGCGGGCAGATTTGCTCGACTCCCGACCCGGAGGACCGACTTCCCGGAGCGCATGCTCATCCCTGCCGCCAGTAGGACGTCGTACTTGAGTCAAGCCCCGCCCTCCGGTGGGGCTTTTCTTGTCTTTACCTAAGCCATCGCAGTTCAAATCGTTGCTTATAACGACTTACGTCTAAATATCGTAATAGAGGGCAAACTCATACGGATGCGGCCTTAGCCGGATTGCATCCACTTCTTTCGACCGCTTGTAGTCGACGTAGGTTCGCAGCAATTCTTCGGTGAAGACATCTCCCTTCAGCAAGAAAGCGTGATCACGCTCGAGCTCCTCTAACGCCTCTTCGAGCGAGCCCGGCATCGAGGGCACGCTCGCCAATTCTTCGGGATCGAGTTCGTAGATGTCTTTATCCAGAGGCTGGCCCGGATCCATCTTGTTCTCAATACCGTCGAGCCCGGCCATCAGCATCGCGGCAAACGCCAGATACGGGTTACAACTCGGATCAGGAGGACGGAACTCCACTCGCTTCGAGCCCTTCGCCGACGAGTACATGGGGATGCGGCATGCCGCCGAGCGATTGCGGCGCGAATATGCCAGATTCACCGGCGCTTCGAAGCCCGGCACCAGCCGCTTATAGGAATTGGTCGTGGGGGCGATGATCGCGGCCAGCGCCGGTCCGTGCTTCAGCAATCCTCCGACATACCACAGCGCCAGCTGCGACATCCCGGCATAACCATCCCCGGAAAACAGCGGCTCGCCGCTCTTCCACAGCGACTGATGCGTGTGCATCCCGTTGCCGTTATCACCAAAGATTGGCTTGGGCATGAAGGTCACCGTTTTGCCATAGTGATTGGCCACATTGCGCACGATGTACTTGTAAAGCAGCATCTTGTCGGCGGAGCGTAGAAGCGAATCGAACTTCAGATCGATTTCCGTCTGACCGCCACTGGCGACCTCATGATGATGGCATTCCACCTCCATGCCGCAGCTCTGCATGGTCAACACCATTTCCGAGCGCAGGTCCTGATAGTGATCGGTTGGCGGGACCGGGAAATATCCTTCCTTGTAACGCGGACGATAGCCAAGATTGTTCTGTTCCCTGCCGGAGTTCCAGCGTCCTTCTTCGGCGTCGATGAAGTAAAAACCGTATTGCTCGCGCTGATCGAAGCGAACGTTGTCGAAGATGAAAAACTCGGCCTCGGCTCCGAATTTCGCCGTGTCCGCGATTCCACTGGAGTTCAGATACATCTCCGCTTTCCGCGCAATATGACGCGGATCGCGATCATAGCGCTGCTTGGTGACCGGATCGACCACGTCGCAAATGAGCACCAGCGTGGGCACCTCGGTAAAAGGATCGAGCAGATGCGTGTTGCCATCGGGGATGAGCAGCATATCGCTCTCGTGAATGGCCGCCCAGCCGCGGATCGAAGAGCCGTCGATACCGAATCCCTCGGTCAGGGAACGTTCTGTCAACTGATCGATAGGATAGGAAACGTGATGCCACAGCCCGGGAATGTCGGTGAAACGTAGGTCGAGAATTTTCGTCTCGTGGGTCTTGGCGAAATCGAGAACGGTCTTGACGCTGGCCATCACAACTCCCTCGCGCTAAGGTTAGAGGTCCCCGGAACGGCAGAGTCCGGCAAGGCCACTGCTTCGCCCAGAAGACGAAAAACTTGGAATCCGGCTGTTACAATCGGTCGCGATAAGCGGGACCGGAGAGTGTAATTGCTCCGGCAAGGACAGGCAATTTGATTGTTCTTATAGCCCACATAACAGGCCCTTATACTCAGGGGTCAGGATTAGCGGCTAGGGCTCAGGGCGCAGGGACTAACGCTGCTTGCGGGGCACTCCCCTCACACGAACCTCTAGTCCCTAACAGTAGCCGCTGCTCTTATGGACTTTGATCAGCTGGAGACGTTTCTGGAAGTGGCGCGGCATGCTTCGTTCTCGCGTGCGGCGGAGAAGCGTTTCCGCACCCAGCCCGCAATTTCCTCGCAGATTCGGGGACTAGAGGAAGAGGTTGGAGCCAAGCTGTTTGACCGTTCCGGAGGCAAGGTTTCGTTGACTCAGGCCGGTAAGGCATTCCTGAAATATGTAGAAGAGACTCTTGATGCCCGCAAGGCAATGCTGGTTTCCATCGCGGAAATGGAGCGCGTGCCGCGCGGCGAGATCATCGTGGGAGCCAATGAGGGCACCTGCCTGCACATCCTGCCTTACGTTTTCGCCGACTTCAAGAAGCAGTATCCCGACGTCTCGGTGAATATCAAACGCGCGGATTACGCGAAAATTCTTGAATCGGTGATCGATAATTCCGTGGACTTCGGCGTGGTCTCGCTGCCGGTCACAGACAACCGGCTGACCGTGGTTCTCATCCATCGGGATGAGTTGATTTTGATTGCACCACCGCATCATCCTTTAGGCAGGATGAAATCGGCCACCATCGCCGAGATCGCGAAATTCCCCCTGGTCGTTCCCAAGGCCGGTCACACCCGCGACGCCATTGAAGAACTCTTTCACGAGCGCCGTCTGAAGCCGAACTTTACTATGGAGCTCGACTCCAGCGAACTGCTGAAACGTTTTGTAGCAGCCGAGGTGGGGGTGGGATTCATCGCGCGCTCCAATGTCGAAGAGGATGTTCGAGCGAAAGTTCTCTCTGCCGTTCACCTTGCGGACGCGCAGGTGCGCCGGGATCTAGCGCTGGTTTTTCGCAAAGACAAGGCTCTCAGCCGCGCTGCGCTCGCCTTCATCGATATCGCTGTGAAGCATAAATCCGCTCAGGAACTGGAGCCTCTCCCGGGAAGATGACGAAGACCGGGTCCAAAGTGTTCCTCCTGCTGATGCTGGGAATCTGCTTGCCAGGATCGGCACAGGAGACGCAGAAGTCGATGGCGCAGATGCCTGGGTCTGCGCGCCAGCTAATCGAAATCAAGGTCAAGGGAAGCAAACGATTTTCGGAGGCCGAGATCGCTGCGGCCACCGGTCTACAACTCGGGACACCCGTCAGCGACGATGATTTCAAACGCGCGTCGCGGCGCCTGGGAGACACGGGAGCGTTCACCGACGTCGGCTACAAATACAGTTATTCCGACGCGGGAACCAAGCTGGAATTTCAGGTCACGGACGCCCAAAAATTTGTTCCCGCGCGTTTTATCGATTTCGTGTGGTTCCCTGATGTCGATCTTCGCAAACAACTCAAAGATCACGTTCCGCTGTTTGATGGCCAGTTGCCGCTCTCCGGCAACCTGGCAGACCAGGTTTCTGACGTGTTGCAGGCAATGCTGGTCCAGCGCGCAATTCCGGGACATGTCGATTATCTGAAAAGCGGCAAAGACGATGGCCCCATTGAATCAATCGACTACAAAGTTTCCGATGTCCTGATCCGTATTCGTAATATCGAGTTCACTGGGGCGGCGGAACCCGAATTGGCGGAACTCGAACAGGCCGGCAAAGACATGCCGAACCGCGAATACTCCCGCAGCCGGCTGCAGTTGTTTGTGCAACGCGAACTACTCCCGATTTACCACTCGCGCGGATATCTAAGAGCCTCTTTTGGCGCCCCGCAGACCAAATCGGTAAATTTGCCAAGCGCGGAAGTCGTCCAGGAAGGAGTGCGGAATCAGACCGTGGTTGACCTGACATTCCCAGTCACGCCCGGAGAGCAATACAAGCTGAAGAGCATCGACTGGTCGGGCAATCATGCGTTCCCAACCGATCAATTGGCTCCGATGGTTCATGCCGAACCCGGTCAACCGGCCAACACCGTCCGCCTGGATGAAGATCTGCAGCAAGTCCAAAGACTCTATGGCACCCGTGGTTTCATCACCGCGGCGTTCAAGGCGAATCCGCAATTTGACGACAGTGCAGGGACTGTACTTCTCACTATCGACGTAACCGAGGGTTTTCCCTATCATATGGGCGACTTGGAGTTCCGGGGTCTCGACAACATTCTGATTGCGAAGCTGCGGGCTGCGTGGCAACTGCGTCCGGGCGACGTCTACAACGCCAATTACCTGGAACAATATCTACCCGCCGCGCGCAAGCTATTACCGTCAACCTTGGACTGGGATGTAGCGTCGCACGTCACGCCGAACTTGCGGGACAAAAGTGTGGACGTGGACTTGATCTATACCGCCAAGGCGCCGCGATGAGGGCTGGGTCCGGTTTCGGACCCAGAGTTTTTCCGGATTTCGGAACAACTTGAAAAAATCATTGCTCATTTTCCTTCGAAGCTTTATTTTGTCCCGAATCAGTATTTGTATTTCCTTTTGATTTTCGGTTTAGGCCGATAGGTTTTTTGCCCGGAGCCTTCCCCCCAAATTTCCAACCGGGCATTATGGCGGGGTTGCGCGCCAGCGCTTCCCCGCATTTTTGTCGGCGCGCCAACCGCGATTTCTGACCATGCGGGCACAAAGAAACAGTAAGTCTGGTGGGACTGTCATTCTGGGATCGTTCGTGGGGCTTCATTGGGGAAAGTTGAAGATTCGGCCAACGCGTCAACCGGTCAGAAACTTTCTTCTCTCCTACGTGCAATGTGTCTACGTGTCTCGGTGGTGAGAATTCGCTTTCGGTTAGCAGAAAATTGCCAGCCTATGACATTTTTGGGACCGGAATCGCTGTACACTGCGTCTCGGTAACAAGAACTGGCTCAAATCCAAAGGAGAAACTGCTAATGAACTTTTGCGCCCAGAAACTCGGAACCGCGCTGTTGACCGCCATCCTCGTCTTTGGCATGGCCGCATCCGTCGCCGCGGCAAAATCCTCCACATTCACCGGAACCGTGAGCGACTCCATGTGCGGAGCCAAGCATGCCATGCCGGGAGATGACGCCGGATGCACTCGCGCCTGCGTTTCCAAAGGTTCGAAATATGCGCTCGTGGTCGGCGACAAAGTCTACACGCTCGATACCAGCGACAAGCAAGCTTTAGATACGCTGTACAAGCAAGCTGGCGCCAAAGTAACGGTGACCGGGACGGAGCAGGACAACACGATCACGGTGCGTTCGGTCAAAGCAGTTCAGTAGCCGGTCATCGCCAGTTTCAGTGTGGGGACGGGATCGCCGTCCGTCCCCGAGCGGCAGGACGCTGGCGCGCTCTCCGTATTTTTTCTATCCAGCCGTCAAATTCATCGTTCCTTTACAAACCAATGTGTTAGATTGAGCATTCTTTATCCTGAAATTTCATGCTCGGAGGGTCAGGGAATTGGGAAAAGACATGGTTCCCAAGCGGATTTTCTTTACCAAAGGTGTAGGGAAACACCGCGAGCGGTTGACCTCATTTGAATTGGCGCTGCGCGACGCCGGAATCGCCGCGCAGAACCTGGTTCGGGTATCGTCCATCTTTCCTCCCAACTGCAAACTGCTGGCCCGCAAAGAAGGCGTGAAATATCTGCACCCGGGAGAAGTGGTCTTCGCCGTAGTCGCGGAGAACTCCACCCGCGAACCGCACCGCCTGCTCGCGGCGTCGATTGGAGTCGCCATCCCGGCAGATCGCAACACCTACGGCTATCTCAGCGAGCACCACTCCTTCGGCGAAACCGAAGATTCGGCGGGAGAATATGCCGAAGAACTCGCCGCCGAAATGCTGGCCACAACGCTGAACGTCGAATTCGATCCCGATCGTTCCTGGGACGAGAAAAAGCAGATCTACCGTCTCTCTAACAAAATCGTGCGCACGGCCAACGTCACGCAATCGGCCGTGGGCGACAAACGCGGCCTGTGGACCACCGTGATCGCCTCGGCGGTATTGATCTTCGACTAAGCAGTCTTCCCGGTGTGACCTGCGATAGCTTTGTTCCGGCATTCGCTTCTTTATGTTGCCAGAACAAGCCTCAGGCTACTGCTTCCGGAAAACTTTGTCTGCGCGCATCTGTGGATCGTAGTGGTTTCGTAGTATTTCAAGGCGAGAACGCAGTGCATAAAGTGATGCGATATTTCCGACTCGGAGCGGCCTATGAATTTTCGCGACGCAGTGAAGATGTCACTGGCGATTGGGTTGGTTGCTGGGGTTATGGCTTGGAGTAGCGATACCGGCAAGTCGGCTACGGTCAAGGGCTACGTGCTGGATTCGGCATGCGCGTTCACCAAGGGCCTGAAGAAACCGATCAGCCCCGAATGTGCCACGGCTTGTGCCAAAACCGGTTCTCCTTTGGTGATTCTGTCCGACAGCGGCACGATCTACTGGCCCATTGCCGACACGACTCCTTCCAGCGGCCAAAACGACAGACTCCTGCCGTTTGCCGGGCAGAAAGTTACGGCTAGTGGGAAAGTGTTTGAAAGAGGAGGATCGAGCGCGATCGCGATCGAGAAAATCGAAGCGCAAAAATAATCCGTCTGCGGGATGCCGCGACGGCGCCGCGTGGGTTCGATTCCTTCCTCGTTCAGCTGCAACCCGGCCCAATCTGGTTCTTAGGTTCTGTAAGTAGGATCATTGGACATCCGCCCATTTGATCGTTCCCAGACGCGCGCTCATGAACTCAGCCATCGACTCGCTTACTGCTTGTTTATCAATAAATTACAGCTCGCGACCTCGACCGCGCTTGTAACACTTTGGTAATCACAATCCTAAGCCAAATGTAATTATTCGTTAACAGCCATCCGCTATCATAGAAATCGATAAAGCCGACAGCAAAGGAGTCGTCGTGGATCTCGTGACCCGCAGGAAGAAACAGCAAGCTATCCTGCTCCGCGCGGTGGAGAGAAGGGTGCGGGAGCGCGCCCAGCAACTGTACGAAGAACGAGGCCAGGTCGAAGGCCAGGCTCTCCAGGATTGGGTTCAGGCTGAGTCGGAAGTCCTCCAGAACAGTATTCTGGCGCCAATTTATCGCCGGCTTAGGGGCGGTGCAGAGGGGCTGACGACCGAAGGGCAAGAGGCACAGCCGTAAGCAGACGACTCCTAATTTGCGGCTTCACTCTTACGTCCAGAATTCCCTGCCGCATCAAGCCAAGCAATGCCGCAGGCCGCGATTTGCGCTCCGCCGCGTTCCGGCTGCTATACAATCCGGCGTTGGGGCGCTGGCGCGCTCCGATTTGGAGGCGTTTGTGGAATCCCTGGGCGTTGGGTTCGGAACTATTATTGGCGTCATCGTCGCCATCTACCTTCTCAGTTCCATCAAAATCCTGGCGGAATACGAGCGCGGAGTTATCTTCCGCCTCGGCCGTTTGCTTCCCGCGGCGAAAGGACCGGGCGTAATCCTGGTTTTCGCGCCGGTGGATCGCATTGTGCGCGTCTCGCTGCGCCAGGAAGCCTTGGAAGTTCCGCCGCAGGACATCATCACCCGCGATAACGTCACGCTGAAAGTGAATGCTGTCATTTTTCTGCGCGTCATCGAGCCGAACAAGGCGGTAGTCGAAGTTTCCAATTACGTTTACCAGACTTCGCAGTTCGCTCAGACCACACTGCGCTCGGTGCTGGGCGAACTGGAACTGGATGAATTGCTGGCGCATCGCGACAAGATCAATTTGCGCCTGCAAAGCATTCTTGACACCCATACATCGCCGTGGGGCGTGAAGGTGACCAATGTGGAAGTTAAGCAAGTTGATCTGCCGGAATCCATGCTGCGTGCGATGGCTAAGCAGGCCGAAGCCGAGCGCGAGAAGCGGTCGAAGATCATTCACGCCGAAGGCGAGTTCTCAGCGGCGCAGCGTCTGGTCGATGCGGCTCGCCTGCTCGCCACCGAACCGGTGAGCGTGCAGTTGCGTTATTTGCAGACCTTGACGGAAATCGGCGTCGAGAAAAATACGACGGTGGTCTTCCCCGTGCCGGTCGACGTTTTCTCGGGAATCGAGAAGCTTCTCAACAATGCCGTCGCAAACGGCAAGCCGGCAGCACCAGTACAGGCGAAGACGGCGTAACGAAGGAATGAGCTGAACTGGTCTTGAAACGGACAGTTTTGAAGGTCGTCCACTGGTCGGGATCTCGTGGCAGCGGCTTTTGCCGCTGCGGGATACCATCCAGATCTTCGCGCCCTGGAGTGGATTATGGCTTCGTCTGAAGATACGGAAATCACGCTGGGAACGAGCAAACTGCTGGTGCTGTTCTTCGGCCTGGTGGGCATGTGCGCTTTATTCTTTGCGCTGGGATATTCGCTGGGCCGGAAATCCGAGCCGGCACTGGCGCGGGCCAGTACCATTCCCGTGCAACCGGCGGCCAGTCCCGCGATCACGAATTCCGCTCCGGCAACGCCGTCCATGACGTTCTACAAGAACGTCGAGCAGAAAGACGCCAACCCACAACTCACCCCCGCGACAGAGCAAAAAACCGATGCCCCGGCTCCATCGGCCAATGCCAATCCAGCGCAGTCTCCCGCGGCCACGAACGATCAAGCTCCGAGTACGGTTTTGCCGACTTCGGGATACTTCGTGCAGGTCGCCGCCGTCACCAAGCAGGAAGATGCCGACGCGCTGGTAGACGCGCTCAAGAAGAAAGACTATCCCGCATTCGTGGCTTCGCAATCCAAGGCGGACAATTTCTTTCGCGTGCAAGTGGGGCCATACTCCGACGCGAAGGACGCCGAAGCCATGCGCGCGCGCCTGATCGGAGATGGGTACAGCCCGATCCTGAAGAAGTAACCGCGGACATTGACACTCATCGATTCTCGCGTTATTTGTACTCCAGCCATGTCCACCGATGATGCTTCGCTCGACCGCGCGCTTCATGCCATCGCCGATCCTACCCGACGCCACATCCTGAAAGCCTTGAAAGAAGGCGCTCGCGCCCCGAAGCAAGCAGGTGCAGGCATCCACGCCGCTTGCTTGTGCGGAGGCGATATCGAAGAACAGGTCCGTCTGTCGCAGCCGACCGTGTCCCATCACATGGCGATTCTGACCAAGTCCGGATTGGTCGAAGCTACGAAACAAGGCCAGTGGCGTTGGTATCGACGGAATGAGAAAGCTATTCGCCAGGTGGTGAAGACACTGCGGGGCAGACTCTAACGGCGCAGCGGAGTTCTGTTTCGCCGGACAACCGAGGGCGGCTATCGCCACAAAATCGGACGCACGCGCCCCAGCCAACACATCTAACTTTCGTTGGCACGCTTGACGCGCTTCTCCTTCGCCCAGCCTTCTTTCACGATCTGCCGCGCGCGGCCGAGAGCTAACGCGCCATCGGGGACATCATCGGTGATGCAGGACGCCGCGGCAACGTACGCGCCCTTGCCAACACGTACCGGAGCGACCAGCGTGCTGTCGCTGCCCACAAAGACGCCATCCTCGATGATCGTTTTGTGTTTGTGCATGCCGTCATAGTTGCACGTGATCGTGCCCGCCCCGACGTTCACATTCGCGCCGATCTCGGCATCGCCGAGATAGGTCAGGTGATTCGCCTTCGATCCCTTGCCCAGTTTGATTTTCTTGGTTTCGACGAAATTCCCCACGTGCGCCCCTTCGCCAATCTCGCTGCCTGGTCGCAGATGCGAATACGGTCCGAGGATCGCCCGCGCCTCGATGCGCGATTCGCTCATCATGCATCCCGGACGAATCGTCACCTCGTCTCCGATTTCAGTATCACGAATCACCGAGTAAGAACTCACGCGGCACCTCGTACCGATGCGCGTGTTTCCCAGCAATTGCACATAGGGCTCGATGATCGTATCGGGCGCCACCGCAACGTCGGCGTCGATCACACACGTCGCGGGGTAATAGATCGTGACACCATCCGCCATCAACTGGCGCGCCTTCGCCATTCGCAGGAAGTGGTCAATATCGGCCAGTTCGGCCCGCGTGTTTCCACCCAGCACTTCGCCAGGGTTCTCAGTTTTCCAAGCCACCACGCGTTTCTTTGCACGTCGCAGAACTTCGGCCATATCGGTCAGGTAATACTCCGAGTGCGGATTATCCGTCGAAAGTTCGTCGATATGGCCATACATGTTTTCGACCGAAAAAACATAAAAGCCAGAATTAATCTCGCGAATCTTTTTCTCAGCCGGGCTCGCCGCTTTTTCCTCAACAATCGCTTCTACGTCGGCACTGCGTGCGCTTTTGCGCAAGACTCTCCCGTATCCCGTGGGATTTGCCAGGTCCGCACTGAGCAGTGTCATAGCCGCTTTCTCGGCGAGATGAAAATCACGCAAGTGCTCGATCGTTTGGGGCGTAATCAGCGGCGCGTCGCCGGAAAGCACGATGACGTGGTCGTACCCCGCGAGAGCGTCGCGTGCGACCATCAGCGCATGCCCGGTACCGCGCTGCTCCGCCTGGAGAACAAACCTGACGCCCGTGTGTTGCAGGGCCGCCCGCACGCGCTGCGCCTCGTGGCCGATGATCGCGTAGATATCGCTCGCCGGGGCAACGCGCAGGGCTGCGCGAATCACATGCTCCAGCAGAGGCTTGCCCCCGACTTCATGCAAAACTTTAGGAAGTTGCGATTTCAGCCTGGTTCCCTTGCCCGCCGCCATAATGGCGATGGCAACTCGCGGCGCAGACGGGCGGTGCGACACCTCGGCGATCTTCCGCCGAGCCGATTTTGCCTTCGGTTTTTTCATTCGCCCCACTATAGCGCGAGCGACGAGCGCTGGCTATTTACAGGCCAAGTCCGCCATCGACGAGCAGAATTTGCCCCGTGATGAACTGAGGAGCCGTGGCGAAGAACAACACGGCCTCGGCGACTTCGTCGGCACGGCCGTTGCGCTGCATTGGAGTCTGTTTGGCCATACGCCGCATGAAAGCCGCAGCCGATTTTTCTCCCAGATCGATCATGCCCGGAGCTACAGCGTTGACCGCGAACTCCGGCGCCAGGGCCCTGGCCATGACTTTCGTCAGCATGTGCAGTGCGGCTTTGGAGGAGCAATAGTGAGCGTGCGTCGCCCACGCACGAATCCCTCCCAGCGAACCCATGTTGATGATTTTTCCGGCGAACGCCTGCCGGGCTCCTGTTTTCCTGCGATTGCTCGCTGAACCTGGCCGCATCCATTTCAAGGCCTCGCGGGTCACTAGAAAGGGACCGCGAACATTGCTGGCGAAGATCGCGTCCCATTGCTTCAGCGTCAGCTTCTCGAAGTCTGCGGTTTCGTAATTGGCGGCATTATTCACGAGAATGTCGATGTGCCCGAGTTCGCGCGCCGCTTCTTTCATCGCTTCACTGACGCTCTCTTCAATGGTGACGTCGCATTTGAGCGCAAAAGCCCGCACGCCCAGACCAGAAAGATCAATGACCGTTTCTCGCGCTTCGCGCGCCGATCTGTTGAACGTAATCGCGACGTCGGCGCCGGCTCGAGCCAAAGCCATGGCCGAGGCTCGTCCCAGGCGTCGCGCCGCCCCGGTAATCAGCGCGGTCTTCCCTGCCAAAGCTTTCGCATGGAGATCTTGCATGCCGGGAATTTTACCCTGCCGGAGCCCATGTCAGTACATTGCAGCCAGCAGTGATGCCAATTCACGCCTGAATCAAGTCGGCTCGGCAATTACATGGGAAGAATCAGGTCGCGAAGGCGATCGGGCAGAATTGTTTCTTCCTGCGATTTAAGAATCACGGCGTCGGCTTGTTCGGTGGCGCGGGGAGCAAGCCCCTCCATGTTCGTGATCAACATAATGATACGGATCCCCGGGCGTTGTCGTTTCAACTCCGCGGCAATCAGCGCTGCTTCCGCGCCATCATCGTTGAGGTCCAGCACCACGGCCTGGAAGTTTCCCTTGGCAAAACGAAATACTCCATCATGCCCGCTGCTGGAGCTCACAACATCCCAACCATGTTTCCTGAGTAAGGAACAACGGAGGTTGAGGTTGATGAGATCACTGCCGATACAGAGCACCGATTTACCAGATCGCTTCTTCATTGGCCCCTCCCCCTTTGGGGACCACGACTGAATCCCGTACCAAGCGCCCCTAAATTTTGTTTAATGAGTAGCAGAAGCGGCGGCGGTATGCAGTGAGCATGATCACGTAGTTTTCTCACCAAATTCTGGCAGTCGAAGCGGGGTCAACCCAGCAGTTAAAGGCCACGCCTTAGTTACAGGGATTTCTGTTTAGACTTACAGGGATTTCTGCGTAGCCCTTTCTTCTGAATGGAAAACCCGCGGTGGAACGCGCTAGAATTCACGCGCGTGCCAGAGCCTCGCAAGGTCGTCTTGTATTCGCGGAAGGGATGTCATCTCTGCGAGGTGGTGAAAGAGAGTCTCACGAAGCTCTCTCGCCACGGTGGCTTCAGTTGGCAGGAAATGGACGTCGATGCGGACCCGGAGCTGCGCCGCGAGTTCAACGATGAAGTTCCGGTTGTGTTTATCGATGGGCGCAAGGCGTTCAAGTATCGCATGGACGAGAAGGAATTCCTCCGCAGACTAGCCCGCTGACTTTCTATCGGCAAGCTGGCCGCGCATCCGCGCCTTCCGTTACAATCGGTCCCGGCATGTTGCGGAACCAACTCCACGCTGATCCCCACAATCTCTTTCTGCACGATGTAGTGCTGGACTCATGTCGGCGCAACGGGGAGAAGACAGCTTTGGTGGATGTCTCCTGCGGCCGCCGCCTCACCTTCGCAGAATACGGAGAAGAAGTCGAGAGCATCGCTCGCGGGCTGGTCGCGGCGGGGCTGCAGCCGGGTGAGGTGGCCGCCATTTTCCTGATGAACTCGTGGGAATTCTGCGTCGCATTTCATTCCATCCTGCTGGCCGGCGCAGTTCCCACGCTGCTCAATCCCACCTTTCGCGAGCGTGAGGTGCGCTACCAACTGGAGAATTCCGGCGCGGCCTTCCTGATCACCGACGGTGTGAACATCGAGGGCATTCACCTGGGCGGATTGCCCAATCTCCGCAGGGTTTACGTGACGAGGCAGCACGCACCAGGAACGGAATCATTCGCCAACCTGCTGAAGCCTGCCACGGCACCCTTGCCACCACCGGTTCAGAGTTCCGGGCAAGCTCTCGCCGCTCTTCCTTATTCGAGTGGGACCACCGGCCTGCCCAAGGGAGTCATGCTTTCGCATTTCAATCTCGTCGCCAACGTGTATCAATACATCGGGCCGCATGCGACTCCGCTTTCGACCAACGATAAGATTCTCTGCATTCTGCCGCTCTACCACATTTACGGGCTAAACGTCATTCTCAACCCCGTGCTGATTCTCGGTGCGACGATTGTCATGGTTCCACGCTTTCACGCGCAGCAAGCCATGCGTCTTCTGATGGAAGAGGAGATTTCCACGGCCCCGCTGGTGCCGCCCGTGATCAACTGCTTCTGCCAGGCAGCGGAAGCTGGCGAGTTTCCCCGCGATCACAAGCTGAAGTGGGTGAAATCGGGGGCGGCGCCGCTGCCTCCGGAGCTTCCCCGTCGTTTCACCGCGCTCACCAACATCCTCGTGTGCCAGGGGTACGGAATGACGGAAGCTTCTCCCGTCACGCACGTTGGATACCTTGAACCCGAACTGTATCACCCCGACTCGATCGGACAGCCGCTCGCGCAGACGGATTGCCGGGTGCTTTCGCAATCAGACATCGATCCAAACGACACCATCGACGATCTTACCGAAGCGCCTTCCGATCAGCCGGGCGAACTGGTCATGCGTGGGCCGCAATTCATGCTCGGCTACTGGAAGGAACCTCAGGCCACGGCCGCGGTGTTGCGAGACGGTTGGTACTGGTCGGGCGATATCGTAACGCGCGATCGCGAAGGCTTCTATCGCGTCGTCGATCGCCGCAAGGAGATGATCAAGTACAAGGGCTTCCCCATCGCACCGGCCGAAGTGGAAGCGGTGTTGATGGAACATCCGGCGGTGAGAGAGTGCGGAGTAGTGGGCCGCGCGAATGCGGCGGCGGGAGAAATTCCAGTCGCGTTTGTCGCCTTGCGCGATGGCTTTGTGGAGAGTGGAAAATTGAGCGACGAACTTTGCGCATTTGTCGCCGATCGCCTGACCCACTACAAACAGCCGCGAGAACTGCATTTTGTGGAGTCGGTGCCGAAAACAGCATCGGGCAAGATCCTGCGGCGTGAATTGAGAAACTGCATCGCTCAGCCGCGCCAAACGTCCCAGCGGCTCTGAAACATGCGGCAGTTTCACCTTGCATGACGATCGCAATCCAGAAGATTGAAGGGTGAATCTCCGCAGGCGTACGCGAAACTACGGTTCCCTATTGCCCCGCTGGTCCAGACGCGCGCGGTGCGCGAGTCTGTCGGGCGCGCCCAAACAGGATTCCGGTTTCCACTTCCACTGGCTTTCCATCGATGGCGTACGGTTTAAACTTCCACTGCTCCAGCGCGTCGCTGATCGCCTTTGCCTGATCAGGAAAGGCGCTGATGAAGTGGATGTGTTTTATCTTGCCTTGTTTATCGATGATGATACGGACCGGAACCGGATTGAAGCGACGCGCGGTAAACACCGGATCAATCCGTGTGATCACGTTTTCGTCCCGTGCGTAATCATTGATGCAAACAGGAACAGGCCCCCCACCGTCTCCCCTTGTGGCGCTGACACCGGCTGGCAATTTCATGTTGTTCAGGCCGAGCAAGTGATCAAGGAGCTTCGTGTCGCGGCTGGTCATCACAAACTGCACCACGTGACAGCGGATTTGGATTGCCACAACATACCAATGCAACTCCGCCACCGGCGACCAGTAGGCAAAAAAGCTGAAGGAACGGTCGGCGATTTTCGCCGAGGTGGGAGCAATCTCCACTTTGTAGTCTGCCTGCAAATGGTGCTTTAAGTATTCAGTCAGTTCCACCGCATTAGCCGCGGGCAGAGGCGTGAAAAACATATCCTGGGCCGTAATCAACATACTCGCCGAATCAGGTCCGTCTCTCGTTTTGGGAGGACCGATTTGAGCGAGCACGTAACGACCATTTTCGGAGGCCGGTGGGCCTTCGTACTCCTGGCTCCAATCTTGGGGTAGCTTGTAGCTAATTCCAAAGTACGGATCACTAAAAACACCTTCAGAAACGGTTGCAGCTTCCGGCACTGGAATCATGGAATCACTAGCGCTCGACCACGCGCCCTTCACCAGGATCGACTCCGCTGGAACTTTCGGGAGGGACTGATGCTTATTGGAGGACTCCACGCTGCTTCCACTGTTCAGACTCGGAGTTTGGCCTGCAGCCAAGAGCGAGGCGGACAAGACTACCAGCGAGAGAAAATAAAGATTCATATCGTCCTTCGAAATGAAACAACTTCAGGCAGGTTGGGCCGGAGCGTTGACCTTAGATGATCCCTGAGAAGTTCGAAGAGGCTGACGAGACGTGTGAGCGCCTCGTCAGCCATATCCGCAAACAGCTACAGCGAGCGGAGAAAATCCAACAACTCTTGCTGCTGAGCACTGGTGAGTTTGTTGAAGTTGTTGATCACCGTAGTGGCTTCGCTCCTGGTGCTTTTGTGATCCTCGATGGCCGTGTAGAGATTCGTGGTCCGGCCATCGTGCAGCAGGAAGATTCGTTGGCCCAAGCCCCACAACGGAGCGGTGCGGAACTGGTCGCCACCCGCGCTGCCTTGCGAAACGTTATCGGCAAGGCGAGTGCCCATGTTATGGATCTCAAGATCCGAGTATGCATTCACCTGGACGTTGCTGAGTGCCGGAACGAAGTTTGAAAGCTGCGTCGTGCCGGGGCTGGGGTTGTGGCAAGCGGCGCAGCCTATCGAACTGAACAAAGCGCTGCCGGCGGCGATCAGGCCGGCAGGGACTTGCGATCCGTTGAGCACAACTGAGCCCGGCGGGGGCGGAGCCAGGAAACGCATGAAATTGGCAAACGCCGAAACATCGTCAAGCACCGCGGCATTCGTCTGACTTGGATTCGACGTATCTTCGGGGTAGCCGGTTCCACTGAGGTTCAAACAACTTGATGGCAGTCCGGCGGCCTGTTCTTCTTCCGGCAAAGGACGATCCTGGGGAAATAATTCGTTGCTGATTCCCATCTCCACGTTGTAGGCCTCACCAGCAAACATATGCAGCGACTTATTCTGTGCCTTCCAACCGAAACGCGTGATAGTGCCATCGTTGCCGCTGCGGTTGAAGGTGCCGGATATGCCAAGTGTGTTGCTGAGATTCTTGGCGCGATTGGCTAACAGCGTCGAATCGTCCAGGTTCTCGATCAATCCAGCGCCAAAAGTAGGCGTTGGAATGCGAAAGATCAAATCGTTCGCCGCCAGATACGCGGCAAAGTTCGGCTGTGCCAAATTGCAATTGCCGGCATCCGAACGGCCCGCGACCGTGAACAGATCTTCGACGCCGCCATTTGGAGCAGCGGTGTTGGCTTCTCCGGAAGAATTGAGGAAAAATGGAGCCCGAGCTTCAAGCGTGGGACCATTGGCCGTAATGAACGACGGCATGGTGTTGTCGGGAGCGACACCACTACTGATGAGCAGGAATTGTGGATTCACGGCAGCGCCAGATCCGCCCATCGCAGGTTGCGCGTGGCACGAGCTGCATTGATTGGAATTAAATCTCGGACCGAGACCGTTGTTGGCAGAATTGGAAACTGCTTCGATCTCGCGGAAACGGTTGAACCCGTCGTTGAAGAACGCCGTGAAGCCATTCGGATCATTCGACGGACTGATAATGGTTGCACCCGTGCCGCGGCTGGCGCTCTGAACTCCGGGGTCGGTTTGAGCTGAGGCTGCGCTGACGATAAGCAACAGCGCCAAAGGTAGAGACACGAATCTGGATTTAGACACAACTCCCTCCTGTTTGCTTGCTGAAATGGGTAATTCAGCCGGAATGGCGCGGGAGTACAGCCGGAGTGGCGTGGGCAATACAGCGGAGTGGCGCGGGTGCTGTCTCTGGCTTGTGGGCCCAGGGAACCGGATTCAGCGTGCGGATTTTGTAACTCTGAATTCGGGCAGTAGCAAGGAAAATCGTCTTCAGTTACGAATTCGGAACAAACAAGTGCGCGCCGCCTGTTCCGATCTGGATTGTTTTCTTCTCGCTACGGACAAAGGACGGTGTGCTAGTAGTAAGGATTAAGCCGCTCGGGAGTTGGCGCTTTGCCTAACCTACAAACAAGGCTCACACCACGTCAGAGGCGGCTGCGATCGGCAAGGCTGAAGCCGTGCCCTTCCCAAACCGATTTTTGACTCACGCGACGCTCTACTCAGCTTCGCGCTTCTTGCGTACGGCGCGAACAATATCTGGCAGGCGCGGCAAAAGCGCGGAATACTTCAGCCAGGCCCTGTGATCGACGGCGGGCGCGCCGCTTACCAACGCCCCAGCAGGGATGTCATTCGCGACTCCGCTCTGCGGAGTCACAATCGCTTTCTCGCCCACCTTGCAATGGCCGACTACGCCCACTTGCCCGGTGAGAATGGCTTTGTTGCCGATCTCGGTCGATCCCGCCAGCCCGACCTGAGCACAAAGAAGCGCGTCTTCGCCGACATGCGACCCGTGTCCAATTTGCACGAGATTGTCGATCTTCGTTCCGCGACCAATTTGAGTTTCGCCCACACTCGCGCGATCGATGCAGGAGTTGGCCTGCACTTCCACATCGTCTGCGATCACAACGGCCGCGGGCTGCGGAATTTTGTGCCAGCGTCCGTCAGCGGTCTTGGCGAAGCCAAAGCCGTCCGCGCCGATAACGACTCCGTTCTGCAATAGCACGTTGTTGCCGATGCGGCAGTTTTCGCGAACCACGGCGTGCGCGTGCGCAAAGAAATTGTTGCCGATGCGCACGCCGCGATAGATCACCACGTGAGCGAGCAGGACAGCATTGGATCCTATCTCGACATTTTCTTCGATAACGACGTAAGGACCGATGTGCGCGTGCGAGCCGATCGTGGCGCTGGGGTGCATGACGGCAGTTGGGTGTACGCCCGGCGCGTAGCGAGGCGGTTCGTGAAACAGTTCGAGCGCCCGCGCGAAGCTGAGATAAGGATCTTTCGTCCGCAACATCGCCGTGGGGATGGCTGGGAAATCTTCGGCGATGATCACGGCTGACGCTTTCGTGGTGCGCGCCGCATTCGCATACTTGGGATTGGAAACGAAGGTTAATTCTCCCGGCCCGGCTTGATCAATCCCATTAAGGCCTTTGATTTCGGTATTAGGAGAACCGTTTTCCAGGCGCGCTCGAAGCGCGGCCGCGATGGCAGAAAGTTTCATGGTCAGAGAGAAGACAATAGATCGTACACCAGCGGCCGAAGTCCGCCGCTGATGCGCGCCACCCCCGGTCCTCCAAAGAAAAGAGGACAAGGCTTGCGGCAAGCGCGAGTAAATCCCAACTCCGCCTATTGCACGGTGAGGGTGAAGTTTGTGGTATGCGAGAGCGTCCCGCTGGTCGCTGTGACGGTGACGGTGCTGGTGCCGACGGGCGTACCCGGATCGGTTTGACTGCCGCTGCCACCTCCGCCGCAACTCGGCAGCGCTGCCAGCAGTGCAAGCACAATGAGCGACATCAGCGCAGACCAACGCCGCCGACGCGAGCTGCCGAACAGAAACACGCCACCCAGCGAGAGGCCGCTGCCAATCGTCCACCATGCCACGTATTGCTCATGCCGTTTCTGCAATTGCGAGACCTGATGCGGACCGGTGGTGGTGACGGTCATCGTACCGGTGGTCTGCCCGGCAGCGATGGTACCTGTCGAGCATTGGCTTTCCGCCGGCAACGTGGTGGACAGACAGGTGAACGTGACAGCACCGGTAAAGCCGTTCTGCGGCGTAATGCTGAGGTTGACGGTGCCGTTCCCGCCGGGAGCGCTGACGGTGACGGTTCCTAAGCCTCCAGTCGGAAGTTTGAAGTCGGGAATGTTGCCGACATTCACCACCACGCCGGACGAGGTCGACGTCGCGTAGTTAGTGTCGCCGCTGTAAGAAGCTGTAATCGAGAGAGAGCCGTTTGGCAGTGAGGTGGTGGTCAGCGCTGCCGTTGCGGAAGATGAATTGAATGTTCCGGCTGTGAAAGATCCGGTTCCTGCGGTTCCAGAAACCGGCTGAGCGCTCCCAATCAGGGTTCCGTTTTCAAAGAACGAGACTGTTCCAGTCGGAGCAGCGCCAAAACTCGGCACAGTCGCGGTTCCGGTGGAGACATTTGCTGTCAGCGTGATGCTGCCGCCGGATGTAATGCTGGTTGCGCTGGGCGTGACCGCGACACTGGTCGCCGCCTGCGTGATAGTGAATGGAATTGCCGCGGAAGCGCTGGCATTGAAGCTCTTATCTCCCACGTAATTCGCCGTGACGGAGTACGACCCGGGGGAGAGCGTGTATAGCCCCTGAGCCGTGACCGCTGAGCTGACGCCGGGATTCTGGTTGGTCCCTCCGTTCAGAGGATAGGGATTTCCGGGGATTGCAGGATCACCGCTTGCATCGTTGAACGAGACGGTTCCGGTGGGGAATCCGTTTCCGGAATTGCCCTGCACGTCAGCGTGGAAGTAGACGAGGTTGCCGTAGCCTGTTGTTCCTGAGCTAAGAGAAACCACGTTCAGTGTGCTGCCACTCAATGCGAAAGTTTCCGCGGTCAAAGCAGTCGTGCTGTTCTCGGCGGTCACTGTCACAGTTACAGGAGATGAGTTGCTGGGGGCAAAAAATCCGCCGGTCGTAGCATTGTTTCCAGCATAGTGCGCCGTTACCTGGTACGACGTCCCGCCGGGCAGTTGGCTGGTCGTTCCCGAGAATGAGCCACTGCTCAACGTAAATCCCCCGACGCTGCTGCTTCCCCCGCTCGCACCACCCACCGACGCGATTAAGGAGACGTCACCTTCTGGAGTGCCAGTGCCGCTGGTCGGGGCCACTGAAATCGTGACATTCACGGCGGTGCCGTGCACGATGCTCGTCGTTGGACTGAGCCCCAGCGTTGTGGTGGTGGGCCGGAACGTCGCGCTGGCCCAGTTCTTCACCAAGTTATCGACATTGACCGAACCCAAGCCCGAAGCCGGGTCGTAGCCGACATTGGAATTGTAGGGAGCGCTCGGATAACCGGGTTCTCCTGGAACTTGGTTGTTGCCGACGGTGACATCGTTGAAAGTGCAAGTGTTGGCAGGCGGGGTCGATGTGCTCGACCCATTGCAACTGGCGAAGCTTTCGCTGGCGGCCAGAGGGTAGAGAATGTAATCGGCAAGACCCTGGCGGGTCGCGCTGGCTCCGAGAACTTGCCCCATTCGCTGATCCACCAGAGCCATGATGGCAGCGAACGACGGAGTGGAGGCGGAAGTGCCACCTACGACGTAGACTTCGTCACTCGCGCAGGAGCCCTGGAAGCAAAGCAGGTAGCCATCGTTGC
>JASHPL010000308.1 GCA_030038125.1 Candidatus Sulfotelmatobacter sp. | reverse complement strand
TTAAAGCGGCTAGGCTCAAAGATTCCAATCATCTTCATCACCGCGCAATCGGACGAGTTCCTGCGCCGGGGCCTGCTCGAGCAGGGTGCGGTGGACTGCCTGTTAAAACCATTCAGCGACACGGCTCTGCTGGAAGCGCTCAACCGGGCCCTTCACCGGAGTTGAGAAGTTCGCTTGATCACAGTCGGTGAGCAACTTATAGGCCCCACGCGATGAGGTAGTCATCCCCATCGGCCGGTTGCGGCTTCAGTGGAGATTATGTGCTCCATTCTGCGAATCAAATTCACCACGCTGTCGATCCTAATGGCCTTTTATCTCGCTCGGGGGTCGACTAAGGTGGGAAGCCGTCCGCCATCCACTTGGCGAATAGTTCAATCCAAGACTGCGGCCAAGGGCCTTCTCCTCTCGGAGGTGGGGGCGGCATTACCGCGCCGCCGATTCCACGAATGCGATCGTAGATGGCGCCAGCGTGCTTTTTGACGTCATCGTAGCTCCCCAGGTTGAACGCCTTGCTCATGCCTCGAATGTCTCGCTCCGTAAAGAGTGGGCGAATGTCCTTTTGAAAGCTCGTAGTGTTCGTCATTACACCTCACAGCTATCATCGGAAGGCCGCCGACGTCAAGCGGCAGCCTGTTTTTCGGTTGGTTGCACTTCTCGCAGCAGTCCGCTATCCACGTCGAAAATCACGCCGCGCACCGGGACATCCTTGGCAATCCAGGGATGCGATCTGACTTTCTTGATCTGCTCCCGGGTATTTTCCTCGGGGTCCTTGTAGGAGAAGAAGCGCATTGGAGCCGGCGAACTGTCTCCGGTGGAAGCTCTCAGTTTCGCGTTCAGTTCGTGATCTGTGAATGTCGTGAAACCACAGCCGGTGTGGTTAAGGAGCAATATCTCGCTGGTTCCGAGGACACGGTTGGAAACAATAAGCTCCGCGAGAACATCTTCTGTGACCGCAGGTCCGCCGGTTCTGATAACGTCGAGATCGGCCTGCGGCAGGCCAAGGATTCCAGGGAGGTCGGAAAGGCGTGGATCCATGCAGGTTACAACTGCAATTTTTGGGGCCGGACGCTTTCCCAGCATTGGATTATAGTTCTTTGCGTAGTTGCGATTTGCTTCTAGCGCCTTATCGATAATGCTCATCGTAGCCTCCATGGTGGATGTAGTCTCACGCCATCTCAATGGCACTGCTGCCCAATAACACATGTTCATCGCGGTAATGAGTCTTTCGACACCCGATGCACATTCGCCATCACATCATGAGCGCGAAAAGAAACCTATTGGACAAAGGTATCGTTCGATACCTTCGTATGATTAAGATTGTTGGCGGAGCGCAGGAGCAGAATTTTGTGGAACCCCGAGCTTGGCAGCTAGCTTTACCAGTGTCGCAAGAGAGTCGGCTTTCATCTTTTCCATGACCTGTCTTCTGTGCGCTTTAACGGTGATCTCGCTGATGCCAAGTTCGCCGCCCGCTTGTTTATTCAACAGGCCGGAGACAACCAACGCCATAACCTGCCGTTCGCGGGAGGTAAGCAAGGCGTACCGGGCACGAAGTTCCTGCATCTCAGCGGCTTGGGCAAGGGCTAGACGACTTCGTTCCAGCGCTTTTCGGATAGCGCTTATCAAGGCACTGCTATCGAGTGGCTTGGTTAAGAATTCGAGAGCGCCGGCTTTCATAGCACGTACTGACTTAGGGACATCTCCATAGCCGGTGATAAAGATGATGGGCATGTCGATGTGCTCCTCAGCGAGCCGATTCTGCAGCTCAAGACCATTCAGGCCTGGAAGTGAAAGATCAAGGACAAGACAAGTCGGGACAAGTGTTCTCGGGTGGTTGAGGAACTCCTGTGCGGATGCGAATGTTTCCGGCTTCCACTTTTCATTCCGCACCAAGAGTTCCACGGACTCGCGCACTGACACGTCGTCGTCAACAATGAACACGATGGGGATGGCACTCATCATTGCCACTGTCTCCATTTCGTGACTAAAATGTGCGCGCTGAATGCATCGTGTTCTCCTGAAGTCGGGGTGGCGTAACCGTCAAGTGGCTCGCAGGGCGATCTTGATGGCTGCAAGCAGAGCTCCGTCACTGAACGGTTTGAGCAAGAATCCCGCCGCGCCCTGCTTGAGTAATCGAGCAGGAATCGCTTCGTCTCTTTGACCGGTGATAAATATGATCGGGATCTGTTTTCCACGATGCTTCAACTCCTGCTGAAGTTCCGGGCCACTCATGCCTGGCATGGCAATGTCGAGGATCAGACAGTTCGTCTCATCGACACAACCCGACGAGAGAAATTCCTTCGCAGAGGAAAAGGCGCGAGCCGCAAAACCAAACTCCCTGAGCAGGTCAGGCAGCGACTCACTCACCGACTCATCATCATCAACGACGGACAAAACCGGTCGCGCGTCTCCCCCCCAACCGTTTGGCGACTCCATGCCGAGACAATGCGCCATTCCGTTAGGCGCGTCTATCATACTTTGGTATTGGTTCTGATCTGATTGTGAGGAACGGGATTATGCGGCGTCCGTCGATGGATCAGCCTGATGGCCACGGATTTCCAGATCGGCCGTGCAAGGGATCGAAAACGAAAATGTGGATCCCGGCCCGTCGTTCCGTGTTGCCCAGAGACGTCCCTGATGGGCCTCAATGATCGAGCGGCTAATGGAGAGTCCAATTCCCATCCCGTCGGTTTTGGTCGTGTAAAACGCTTCGAAGATTTTGTCCGCTACTTGAGACGGAAGACCGACTCCCGAATCCTTCACGCTTAGCCGGACTCGAGTTCCCTCATCCCGTTCAGTTTTAATGAGCAACTCTCTCGGGCGATTGTCGACTGTGCTCATTGCCTCCGCGGCGTTTCGAAGCAAGTTCAAAATAACCTGCTGAAGCTGGATGCGATCACCGAGCGCGGGCGGGAGGTCGTCCGCGTATTCTTGCCGTACGGTCACGCCGTTTCTCTGAATCTCGGTCGACGATAATGCCGTTACCTCTCGAGCCACTTCATTCAGGTCCATCCATTCAACAGTCGGCTCTTTTTTGCTATAGAGCGTTCGCAATCGTGTGATTACGTCTGAGGCCCGATGGCCATCACGAATCGTGCGCCGTGCCGTCTCGCGCGCACCTTCCAAATTCGGAGGATCGGCATCCAGCATTCGCAGGCATGTGCTCGCATTGGTGATGATCCCGGACAGCGGCTGATTCACCTCGTGCGCGATCGAAGCGGTCAGTTGTCCCATCGTCATCACTCGCATCACTCTTGCGAGTTCCGACTGCGCGTTGCGCAACTCCTCTTCTGCTCGCTTCCGATCATCAATATCGGTGTTGGTTCCGTACCATTTGACGATTGCGCCCGACTCGTCGCGCAGCGGATTTGCGCGAATTAGGAACCACCTATAACTGCCGTCGAACTGTCGAAGCCTTGCTTCGATTTCGCC
>JASHPL010000307.1 GCA_030038125.1 Candidatus Sulfotelmatobacter sp. | reverse complement strand
GCCGACTTCGTCGTACTGGAAGACGATCCCCACACTGTGCCTGCGGACAAAATCAAGGATATCGAAATTGTGCGCACGGTTACAGGCGGCTCGACGGTGTACGAGAAATAGCCAAGCGTTACCTTCCCATTTGCCCCAGACTGGCGCCGGATGCGAGATCGTGAGGATAGTCCGTGGTATCCAACCATACGCCTGTTTCGAGAACCAAGCCGTGGAGATTGGCAATCGGTAATCCAGTGCGTGCAGCTGGCACTATGAGTTAGCTCTTCTGATTTTTAGGTGTTCGCTCAGAATCTTCTTTAAAAGATGAGATTGTAGTGCGCGTTTCGTGCCTTCTGATGCACGCTCGCCACCTCTGAATCGGGGCGCACCGTACTAGCTGATCAATGGTCGAGCGCTCAAGACCTAAAGTCGACAATTCCGAGGCCGATGAGACAACGGGTGGGCATTTTCATTTCAAGTGCGGGCGAGTCGCGGCCCGGGGGACAATCCGAAGCTCCGCCCAGAGGAAGGGTTTATGTCGAGATGGTCGCAGTATTTGTTTTTTGTAATCCTGATCAGTATCTTTCCCATGTTTGGATGCAGCGGGGCTAGCGTCGTCCCTAACCCAGCCCCTGCGCCTACGCCTGCAAGCTTCTATCAGATCGTAACGGTCTCAGATCTTCACTTTAATCCACTCTACGATTCCAATCTGTTTGCACAGCTCACAACCAATGATCCCAGCCAGTGGGCTGGCATCTTTGGAGGTTCCAGTGTAACTACCGCAAGCGCAGCCGGAGCCGACACGAACTATAAATTGCTGACATATACATTAAAGAGCATGAAGCAGAACATGGGATCCAGTCCTGTTGTTCTTTTTACCGGCGACTTACTCGGCCACAACATACCGGCGACCTATTGCAAAATATACGGGTCATTAAACCCGAGTACGGCTGCGAGTTGCGCCACGAGTCAAGTCTCGGCAATTCAGACTTTTATCAACAATACGTTTACCTTCGTGGCCATGCAGATCCGACAGTATGTGGGCAACGCACCGGTGATTTATGTGCCTGGAAATATTGACGCGTACTCGGGCAGCGTTGGACCCGATTCCAAATTTCTAAATAACAACGAGCCAATCGTGTACTCGCAATTTCTCAATAAAGCCTTCGACGAACAGGCCTTTCTCAACACTTTTACCTTGGCGGTTATTACGCCGTGCAGCCGCTGGGGTCGAAGTTGCTGGTCATCGGATTGAATAGCAATTCTTTCATTTTCGGACTGCCCACTGGCCCTGGTAGTGCGGAGCTTTCCTGGTTGGATTCGCAACTTTCTTCAGCGCAGGCTGCCGGTCAAAAAGTATGGATTTTGATGCATGTGCCGCCCGGGGCAAATTCTCAGTACATCGCCCAGGTGGCGGCCACTCCTAGTGATGTCGACGCGAGCGACGCTTCCATGATGTGGGACTCGGGCCTGCAAACGACCTTTATAAACACACTGGCCAAATATCCGGGCCTGGTGACGCTGATGCTGGCTGGCCATACGCACATGGACGAATTCCGCATTCTTCCCACCGGCGATGTTCTGGAACAACTACCGGGCATCAGCCCTTGCTTTGGGAATAACCCCGCATACAAGGTTCTCACGATCACTCAGAATACATTCACGCCCACCGATTACCAATCGTACGACTACAATCTGGCGGTTCTGCCGCCGTCAACGCAGTTCAGCCCCCTCTACCTGTTCTCTTCCACCTATGGCTTGCAGGGCAGTCTGGGGAACTCGTTACAGCAGTTATATCCGGAGTTTGCTACAGAGCCAAACATAGAGGGCACGTACACTTTGTTGTACGGTTCCGGCTCTGAGAGCGTGAACCTGCTTACTCTGGCGCCCTGGAATCCCATCAACGACGTGAACTGGCCGATCTTCGACTGTACGATCGGCCAAATCGACGAGTCGGGTTACGTGCAGTGTGTGAATTCGTATTGAGGCGAGTTCTGCGAATTCCGCTAGGTCTTCGCCATCAAGTCGACTAACCGAAACGCTCGGGGAGGATGCACACCATGTGCATCTCATCCCCGAGTGGTCGTCTGGTCCTTTGCTGGTTAATCCCTGTCGGGATCGGGTTTCCGTTCCCCTCTTTCCCGCTGAGACGCGCCGCTAACCCGTTGGTTCGCGGTTTTTTCGCGCGGCTTATCGTCATCATCATCGTCGTGTCGCCCTTGCAGTGACGCGGGATATGGCTTGTTGTGCATCATGCCCTTCCACAGAATGCGGTTGTAGACGAACGGATCGACGCGATCCGCATCAGAAAAATCCAGTCCCTTGGTGACCCTGGCCCAGTACACGGAGTCATGCGTAGACTTCGGAATCTTCATGCCGGTCGGGGCTGTAGGAAGCGGTAGTGCCGTCGCGTAGAGGTATGTCGAAGGGATGGCGGTGAAACTCCACTTTTGTGGAATACTTGTGAAAACGTCGGCCATGGGATGACCGAGAGCGTCGTTCAAGTTCAGGAACTGCTTCACCCCCAAAACCTCTTCCATCGTTCGGATGAAATCGACGGTGTTATAGGCCGTGGAGACTACCGCCCCTTGCTTGACATAAGGGCCGGCAACAAATGCGATGGTACGGTGCGAGTCAACGTGATCCGCCCCATCCTGCGCATCATCTTCGACGACAAAGATCAGCGTGTTCTGCGCATAGATGCTGTTCGCGATCTTCTGCACCAGCAACCCGACGGCATAGTCGTTATCCGCTTGCATCAACTCCGGCGTGTTGACCATGTCGATCGCCGTATCGAAGTTTCCGGTGTGGTCATGCATCAGACGCACCAGGCTCAGCGTCGGAAGCCCTCCGCTCGCATAATTCGTATCGAAATCACGCTCCCACTCCTTAAAGCGGTAATAGTCCGGGAAATTGTTGTCGAAACCGCGATAGTAACGATCGGTATACGGCGCCAGCACGGCATTCGTGGGATACGCGACTACGGTGTTCGATGCCGCCGGATCATGTATCACGGGAATCGCACAGGCCGGCTCGTTATAGCAAGTCGTATCGATGAAGAACCCGTAATTACGCACGGTAAGACCGGCTCGCAACACGGCATTCCACAGATATCCGGTATTGATCTCGTCGTTGGGCCCATCGGGAGCACCCGCATCGGTTTGCCCCGGCAAGACATCCGGATCGTTGGGCGTGAGCGGATTCGCAGCCCTGCGCTCGGCGAGGGTAGGAAACCCGACGTTGACACTTCGATTGAGTCCCTCGGAATCCAGACTAAGGGCACGAAACCCATAAACCACCGGGTATTGATGTTCGACGACATCGGGAGATTGCGCGGCTGTGCTCCACAGCCACCCGTCATAGCTGACTTCCGAGGCTGCAAAGAAGTGGTCGAGCGTGACAAACGTGCGCGCCAGATTGTGCAGGTTCGGCGTAATCGCTTGTCCCCACTGCACCAGGCTCGGGTCCTGATCGCCGATCGGCATGCCGCTCGCATTCACGAGATCGCCCAACACCTGATCGTAGGTGCGGTTCTCTTTAAGGATGTAGATCACATGCTTGATGCCTTTACTGACCGCGGCCATAACTTGCGCATCGCTGCTACTTTCTGTGCCGGAGAAGCGGTCATTGGCGGCCACCTGCGCAGTTAATCGCGGCAGTTGGCTCGCACTCGGAACCGGGAAGCTCTGCAGACCGGCCTTCGTCTGCTGCGGATTGTATTGATTGGCCGGAAAACAATTCGGTTCAAACAACGTCGGACCGTATCCATAACACCAATCGAGATTCGGTCCAGTCGGCGACTTGGCATTGGCGATATACATCCACGTACCCGCCGCGTTGATGCTGACCGAATTCGGATACCACGCGGTGGGAATCAATCCGGTGACGTGGTCGCCGGAGTTCGTACCGGTCAACTGAACCACAGCAAGATCGTTCAGGTTGCCGTTGGTCACATAGAGGGTTTTCTCGTCTGGGGAGAGCGTGAGGCTGTTGGTATTCGAGCCCATGTAAATGGGATTGGAGATGTCATTGTTCGAGCCCGAATAGAAAAACGATGACGGCAGCACACCCGCTGGCGCGAGCACCGGAATGGTTTCGATGACCGTGTCGACGGTCAGGTAGTGGGTTGGGTCGGGATTGATATCGATGACGTCGACGGTGTCGCTCTGATCTTCGGCAACATATAACAGGGTTTGCGCACGGTTCAGGACCATTTTGTTGGGCTGGCCCTTTACGGGGATTCGCCCCGACACCTGCAGTTGCGGTACTTTCGGATTGCTTGAACTCAGCGGCACCACATCAATCTCGCGGTCGCGAATGCTCGACACGTAGGCAACGGCATTCGCGTCATTTGTGTCGTTGGGGACGGTGTCTTGGATCACCACCCAAAACGGGTACTCACCCCCCGGCGTTCCCGAGGACGCCGACACCAGGCTCTTTCCCGGGCGCAGGTCCAGGTTCGATAAGGGCGGATTTCCGTTAGACGCAACAGGCTGCCCGGTCGCGACATCCACAGGCCCCCAGTTTCCATATCCGCCGGTCAGGACAGAGATCGAATCGTTGTAATAGTTTGCCACCACCATGGTTTTCCCGCTTGGCGAAAGGGCGATCCCAGCAGCGCAAGGGTATACGTAGACCTGGGAATTGACTGGCACACTTCCCACGGGCGGAGCGGCGTTCAAGCCCACTCCCATAAAGTTGTGCCCCAACTGGAGCCCGGGCAACGAGACATTTGAGGTCTGAATCAGGTTCTCGTCGACCCACTGACCGGTTGTCGCGTCGTAAGAGAAGATATAAACGCCGTCCCCACTGCAGCCGCTCACGTAAAAATGCGCCACCGTATTCGAGCCGACCGGGTTCGTGTTTGTGCTGTTAGGGTCCCAGGCGATTCCGAAGTAAGTGACGGGAACCGGCAAAACCTGTTTCTTGATCGGGGCGCCGGTGGAAATATCGTAAACGAACACGTATTCCCAGGAGTCAGGCCCGTAGAACGAAGTCAGAGAGTCGCCGCCCTGATCGAATACCCGGTTGTACCCGCTGGTTAAAACCAGCATGGTGCCGCCATCGGGGCTTATCGCAGTGGTTGCGGCATGCGAGGCCAGCCATGCGGGATTGTCCGGCAGGTCCGGGTTGAGTTGCTGGAACTGCGACCCCACTGGCGCCAGCGGCGTAATGGTCTGGTCCACATTGGGGATGGTCTGCGCCCATGGAGCGACCCCATCCACCGTGATGCTTACCGCTCCTACCGCATCGCCCGCCGAAGTCGATGCCGTGATCGTATAGGTCTCCGTCGATTTAACTTTGGTGGGTGTTCCACTGATCGTTCCCGAACTGCTGTCGAGACTGAGTCCGGCTGGAAGCGGTGGGGTTACGCTATAAGTCCCTATTACTCCATTGATCGCCACGAGCGGCTTGATGTCTTCTCCCGCGGTGTAAACGACGGTGGTGGGAGAATAAGTCAAGGTTGCGTCCTCGCTATCGACCGTGATGACCAGGGGAGCCGTGGTGCTTCCGAACGCGTTGCTGGCCGTGATCGTGTAGGAAGTGGCAGGCGATGTTGATGTCGGTGTGCCACTGATCGTGCCGCTGGTCGGGTTCAACGTCAGGTTTGCGGGAAGCGCCGGGCTGGAAAGGCTCAGTGCGTACTCTGTGGGCTCGCCACCGGTGGTCGTCGGCACATTCACCATGATTGGCGCATTCACAGTGTAGACCGCCGGGTTGCGGCTGTAGGTAAGCTTGGCCGGAGCGCCGTTTGTCACCGCAATGCTCAGCGTGACACTCGTGCTGCCGCCTGCGTTGTACGCGGTCACGGTGTAATTCGATTGCGGCGTAGCAACCGTCGGAATTCCACTGATCACACCTGACGTGCTGTTCAAGCTCAAACCCCATGGAAGTGTCGGAACCACGCTGTAGGAAGCGACCTCTCCGCCACTGCTCCTCGGTGCATTATCCGTGATGGCCGTTCCCACGGCGTAGGTAGCCGATGGCGCGGCGTAGCTGAGACTTGATGGCGCCTGCGTTGCCGACGATCCTCCGCTGCTGACACCGCCACATCCGCAGAGTGAGAGTAACAGCCCGATTAGGGCACACGTCCATTGCACCTTTCGCATCGAAACCTCCGTGGAATTTTGTTTGAGCGTGTGAGCGCAAGACGGTTCGACCACTTCGCTCCTAGCCAGAGTGAGCCCTCGTTCTGGATGTTTGTTTGATATAGCGACGACTCGGGTCTCAGCGCGTCACGAGATCCGGAACAGGACGGAGCAAATTGTTGGCCAAAGCTAAATTAGAAAACGCTCATGAAGGCGATCATCCGGGTTATTTCCTCAGGAGATCAGGGACCCGCGCGTCCGTTGA
Organism: Candidatus Sulfotelmatobacter sp.; assembly: GCA_030038125.1. Lineage (GTDB taxonomy): Bacteria > Acidobacteriota > Terriglobia > Terriglobales > Acidobacteriaceae > Sulfotelmatobacter. The sequence continues at coordinate 22,135 of JASHPL010000307.1, read as the reverse complement.
CGTAGCCGTTGACGGTGTTTTGGGCGCTATCGCCTCGATTTGAAAAACTATGCCGCCGATCAGTGGGTCTGCTTTGTGCTCGCCCTGGGGCTGCTGTCTGTTACAAAACAAAGGGAGCCATTGAAATTGGCTCCCCGCTTACTGCTCTCTTTGTGCGAGCTCTATTTCACAGGGCTCACCACGCCGTTTGCAACGACTTGGTTGGCGGCGGCGGGAGGGAGTAGAAGCCGCCATGCTCCTTGTCCATGGGACGCCGCATACAGTTTGCGGGCGTTCTCCACAAGCGTCAGACCCGCGACTTCGATGTTCGGCATTCCGGGCGCGGCCAGTCTCCAGCTGCGTTCTCCATCGATGAGCCGGTAAACACCGAAATCGCTGGAGATGAACAGGTCCTGCGTTACGCCATCGCGCACGACTCCTGTGATTGGAATGTCAGCCAGATCGAAGCTGAGGTCCTTCCAGGTTGCCGTGCTGTTGACCGGATCGTACGTCACTTCGAACACGTGTCCAGGCGTGTCCGGCGTAGAGGCACTAAATCCGCTGTAGGAAATCCAGGCGCGATTGCTGTCATGGGGATCAATGAAGATACCGCTGATGAACCGGCCTGGGCTGTTAGGTGCGAGCGAGTCGAGCCGCGTGAACACCACCGCGGTCTCCGGTTCCGCGTCGGCATTCTTGCTGATGAACACGCGTCCCGCCGCGGTGGCTGCCCAGAGCGTGGAAGTGTTCTGCGCGGTCCGAGCCACGGCTGCTACATCGATACCGGCTCGGTCCGTGCCGTAATCTGACCCGATCAATTGTCCGTTGGCGGATGGGTTACCAAGTGGAACCCAATCGCCGCAGGTCCCATTCGGATCAATGCCTACGAACTCGTTGCAGTTATCCCGAAACGCTTCCAGGCTGCGTGCCCCCACCCCTTGGGTCTTGGTCCGGAACACGTGAGCCATGCCCGCGAACATTGTTCTGTGAACCGCCGGATCCATGATGATCGGAAAATAGAACTCCGACGGCTCGCCCGAGAGAAAGAAGGAATCGCCAATGAAGTTCCAGTCCGACAACTGGCCGGCCGTGAAGTTCACATCCGGTTCAGGGCCGGCATAGGTGTGCATGCGGAACTGAGGATTCGCGAAGTCAAAACCGTTCAGGCCGCCATCGCCAAATATAGTCTGGTTCCATTGAGAGTGGGTTATCGTAGTTTCCCAGGTTCCATTGTCTTGCGTTCCGCCCTGGACGTCGTTGGAGTCGAAAGGATTTACCGAAAGGGCCTGGAACTGTAGTGTGGTCAGACCCTGGTTGATACTAATGAGCAAGGTCGGCACGCGGGAGAGCAGTTGCTCGCAGCGGGTGAGGGATGCACCCGTGAGACCACGGGGTGCGCAGTTCGCGGAAATATCTGTGACCGCTCCGCTGGAGCGCATCATGCCACCATCAGACGACTCAAAATACTGCAAGGGGTTGTTGGGATTGACCCGGATGTAGTGTTGATCAGGGTGGGTTCCATTGGGTTGGATGGCACTGGTTGCATCCATTGTCATGTCTGTGAAGGAAACACCGGCATCGGTGGAAAGCACCACCCCTCTGCCATTCGAGATGTTCCCGGTTTCGCTGTAAGCGTACGAGCCTCCGAGATAAACCATGTCCGGATGTCCGGGCGGCGTTTCCACAAAGTTGTCGTACCAGCACTGGATTTCACAATAGTTGTACGAGCCATATCCCTGATTTGCGGGATTGTTGCTTGTCAGAGCGATGAAAGTTGGGATGGCCGTGGTCGTATCGTCGCTGCGGAACAGCTGCGAAAAATCATTGGGCGCAGCTGTTGTTGGACCGGAAGAACCCTCAGCCACGTACATGCGAGTCTTACCATTCGCCAATGTGGTGACGGCGATTTCCGGGCGCATCGCTGGGTCTGTGGCGTCCAACGATGCTTTGATCCGCACCCATGTCGAGCCAGCGTTGCTCGAGCGCCATACCCCGCGTGCATATGATCCGGCGTAAATAATGTCGGGATTTGTTGGATCGAGCACCACCCGCCTTACACCGAATGGCGAACACGGAGTTTCGTTAAGAGCTTCATTCGTATCCCCTGTGCACAACGACGCATCGGCTGAACCGTCGTGAATGAAGGTCCAAGATTGACCACCGTCAGTGGATTTATACAAGCCCCACTTAGGCGCGCCGGGAATAAAATCCACGGTGCCGTTACAGCACACCGAGGACTGGCCGCGAAGACCGGGCGTTGTCCCAGCGTAGATGGTGTTGGGATCGCCGGGCTTTATTGCGATTGTCCCAATGGCACGGGCATTGAATGCTGATGCTCCGAGTGGGCCGACCCAGTGATCTCCGCCATCGGTGGACTTATACAGTCCGACGCCAGCTTCGCAACCGCTGCCGCATGCATTGGCTTCGCCCGTGCCGGCATAGATGGTTTCGCCGCTGGGATCGTTCGGATCGAGTTGAAGGGAACCGATGGCATTAATTTTGAACACGGACGACAAGTATTTCCACTTTGGCGGATTGTCGAATGGATCGCGCGTGCGCCACACGCCTCCACCGGCGGGACCTATCCACAATGTGCAGTTTTCACGCGTGCAAACTGGGGACAGCGCCATGGAGGGCGTGCGGCTGGCGGCGGGGTACGCATTTGGCACGTAAAGCGTATAGTTCCGCAGAGGAGTGAACGGATACAACGCGAGGCTGGGGCCGTAAGATTCCCATTGCGCATTTCGCTGGTCGGAGAAATTGCGCGCGACGATATTGGCGTGGGCAGCTTTCTCGCCGAGGATGCGTTCAATCGGAATCTGGGTATCTGGGTAGGCGCGATGCATGAACTCCTGATGCGCCAATTCTCCTGCGTCGCCAAGACCGCCATGCGGTGGGACCGACTGCGCAAATTTCTTCAGACGTTCGGAAAGCAGCGGAGGCAATGCTTCCTTTTCTGCTTCTTGATCCTTCATCTTCCGTTTTTTTGCTGCCGTCACAGTTTTCTTTTTAGAAACAGATTTTTTTACCGTTGCGGAAGTGCCGATGGATTTTGAAGTTGACGAATTGGCGCCAGACTCTTGTTGTGCTAGAGTTCCAGCCGTCAACAGCAATAAAACGAAAAACAGCGCGTAAATGCGTTTCATTTTCTTCCTCTCGAAAGTTCTTTTTGGGGCCGGCTTCCTGTGTGTCGTCAACCGAAATTCGCTGCACGCACCGCATGCGTAAACGGAGACGGATGTCAGTAGATATGGACCGCTCGTCTTGAGGTTGAATTCAGCACTTGAAACATAGGTTCATCCTGCACCTGGAGAACCTTGTATGTCTCAGTTCGCGGAACACGGAGTTGCAGGGGAAAAGATCCTGTGCACCACAGCGGCGCGTATTCTGCCGCAAAGCTAGAAACTCTGTCAAGCAAAGAAGTGTTGTAGGACAAAAGTCCCTAGATGAAATGTTTTGCAGCAGTCATGAAGAGAAGTGCAGGACGGTAAGGCCCCGAACTGAAGCATGATGACTTATTGCACCTTCGTGTTCTTCAAATTAAAAGAACCGGGGGTCATCCGTCATCGCTGCTTTTCTTCTCCCTTTCGCCGGCGGTGCAGATTCTCGATTGCAGCCCCGACGACTGAGACTGAGATTGGGATGTGTACAATCTTCTCACAGTCAAAACATCATCATTGGTCTTGGAGACAACCATTGAACCATTGCAAATCTCTGATGCTCGTTTCATCTCTGATCTTTTTCGCATTTTGCACGGCTCCTTTACATGCACAGATCGACGACGCTACCAGAAACCTGGCTCACGACATTTTCAAGCAACTGATCGAAATCAACACCACAGACTCCGTGGGGAACGTGACGACGGCTTCCGAGGCGATGGCGCAGCGATTTCGCGAGGCGGGCTTCGCTGATTCTGAGATGCAAATCCTTGGCCCCAATGATCGTAAGAAGAATCTGGTCATTCGACTCCACGGAATGGGCAAGCGTAAGCCGATCCTGCTTATCGGTCACCTTGATGTAGTGGAAGCACATCGCGAGGACTGGACCACCGATCCATTTACTTTTGTGGAGAACGATGACTTCTACTACGGCCGCGGCACCCAGGACATGAAGAGCGGCGATGCCATCATGGCCACGACGCTGATCCGCTTCAAGAAGGAAGGTTTCATCCCCGACCGTGACATCATTCTCGCGCTGACTGCAGATGAAGAAGGCGGGAAGTCAAACGGCGTCGACTGGCTGTTAAGAAACCATCGTGATCTCATCGATGCCGAAATGGTTTTCAATCACGACGGCGGCGGGGTTTTAAGCGATCACGGGAAACCGGTGATGATGACCGTCGATGCTACCGAAAAGCTCTATGCTGATTTCCAGCTTTCGGTGACGAATCCCGGAGGGCACAGTTCGTTACCCAGGCCGGATAATGCGATCTACTCACTTACCGATGCTCTTACTCGGTTACAACAATATCAGTTTCCTTTCGAACTCAACGAAGTGACCCGCGCCTATTATGTGCGAATGTCGAAGGTCGAAACAGCGGAACGTTCTGCGGACATGAGAGCGATTCTGAAGAATCCGCCCGACCTGAGCGCGGTGGCACGGCTGTCACGCGATCCCATCGACAACTCGACAATTCACACGACGTGCGTTGCGACGCGTCTCAACGCGGGACACGCCAACAATGCTCTGCCGCAGCGCGCTCAAGCGAATGTGAACTGCCGCATTCTGCCTGGATATTCTGCGGCAGAAGTCAGACAGAAGTTGATTGAAGTGCTGGCTGATCCGAAGATTACGGTTCGATATGTCGACAATTTCGGAAATGTCTTTGATCGTGCTCCCGATCGCAACAGCTTTCCGCCCCCGCCGTTACGCCCCGACATACTTGATCCGCTCGAGAAAATCACGGCAGAGATTTGGCCGGGTATACCTGTGATTCCCGATATGGCCACAGGCGCATCCGATGGCGTTTACACCATGGCGGCTGGCCTTCCGACCTATGGGATTTCAGGAATAGCAATCGACCGCGATGATATTCGAGCCCACGGCCGCGATGAGAGACTCGGAATCGACTCATACTACAAAGGAGTTGACTTCTACTATCGATTCCTAAAGGCAGTAACGTCCGAGTAATCGCGAACGTTTTGCATCAATCGAATACGTCCTTGTGACCAGGCACGGAGCAGGTGGAACTCCTTCTGCTATCATCCTCCCCTCAAGCGGAGCAGCCATGTACAAATTGATGTTCTCCCTAATTGTTCTGGCACTATCAACGACTATTTCGTCCGCACAACAATACGACCTGGTGCTAGACGGCGGACGTGTGATGGATCCAGAAAGCGGCCTGGATGCTGTGCGGAACGTTGGTGTCCGCGATGGAAAGATTGTCCGCATCACGCCTGAGGCCTTGAGCGGACGCCGGATTATCCATGTCAGCGGACTGGTGGTCGCGCCCGGCTTCATTGATTTGCACCAGCACGGTCAAGATATGGACAGCCAGCGCGTAAAAGCCCTCGACGGAGTAACTACGGCACTCGAACTGGAAATCGGCGCCCCTGACGTCGCTCGGTTTCTGAAAGCAAAAGAGGGGCAATCCCTCATCAACTACGGGACCTCAGCTAGCCACCCGGCGGCGCGTGCGCTGGCATTCGGTACCCCGATACCGGCCGGAGAAATATTGCCCAAGAGCGGCGCGGCGACCGATCAGCCCACGACACCTGAGCAAATCGCACAGATCGAAAGGCGGCTGCGCTCGGAACTGGATGCCGGCGCACTAGCCATCGGCATGGGAATTCAGTACACGCCAGCAGCCAGCCGGCTGGAGGTAATTGATATGTTCCGTCTGGCGGCTAAGCGAAGGGTGCCGGTTTACACGCATGTGCGCAGCTTAAATCGCGTCGATCCGGGGTCTGCGATCGAGTCTGTAAGTGAGGTGATTGCAGCTGCCGCAATCTCAGGTGCTCCGCTGCACATCGTACACATCAACAGTTCCTGCCTGAGCGAGGCGGTTGAGTGTCTTTCGCTCATCGAAGGAGCGCGCGCCCGCGGCCTCGATGTCACGACGGAAGCCTATCCCTATATTGCGGGCATGACCTTCATCAACTCCGCCCTGTTCAACCCGGGCTGGCAGGAAAAGGAGGGAGGAATTGGCTATGGCGACTTGGTTCTGCCTGCTACCGGCGAGCACCTGACCAAGGAGCGCTTTGACGAACTCCACAATTCAACTACGCCTCGGACAGTGCTGGTCTTCTCCAATTCTCAGGAGATGATTGACAAAGTCATCCCTCATCCTCTCGTGATGATCGCTAGCGACGGCTTGCCTGGGCATCCTCGGAACGCCGGAACCTTTTCACGCGTGCTCGCGCAATATGTGCGCGAAAAGGGGACGATCACGCTTATGGATGCGCTGCGAAAGATGAGTCTTATGCCGGCGGAAATGCTGGAAGATTCTACGGTTGCCGCGCGCAAGAAAGGCAGGATCCAGGAAGGAGCCGATGCCGACGTCGTCGTGTTTGATCTTAGCACCATCAGCGATCGTGCCACCTTCCAGAAGCCCATGGAGCCCAGCGTGGGAGTGCATTACCTGTTGGTAGCAGGAACCGTGGTCGTCGATGAAGGAAAGATCGTTCCAGATTTATTTCCCGGACGCGCGCTGCTCGGGCCGATGGAGCACGAGCAATAAGTTTTCACTGAGATGGTTTCCGTTGTCGGCGACCCGGACACTGTAATCTGAATGTCAGTTGATGGCCGGGGAGGCTAGCGCTACCAATGGCACACCCCGAACTGTTCCCAAGCTTCTCCCGTCACTTTTACTCGCAGCTCAAGTGAACGGTGACAGATTTGGCTGTTGGATCGATTCCAATCGGTCCGGTGGTGTCCCCGGACCTCAGAGTGCCGCAGACCGTACCGTCGCCCGCGTCATAAATAATGATGGAGTCGAGGGTCGGAATCGCACCGTAATCGATGGGATTTGCCCGGTCCAGGTTTGAATTGACGATGGTGCTGTTTTCGATCGACAAGTAGCGAGCCGAAGTGGCAATGATTGCCGGCCCGGGCAACTGCTCGAAAACGTTGCTGCTGAAGCGGAGTTTCTCAAAAAGCGGATCGTCAAGAATCTCGCCCGTGGCCGTCGGAGCAAATATCGCGATCGTGCCCGAGTATTGGGTCGATTGCCCCGAATCGCTGATGTAGTTGTTGCTCATCAGGATGTTCGTTCCGCCCGGGCCGAAACCGGAACCCCCAACCAGGCCAATGCCTCCCGCAGAATTATCGAAGTAAACATTGTTATCGATCCATCCGTAGGGCGAGTCGGTGATGATGCCGTGGCAGCGGCATTCGTGCGCCAGATTGTTGCGGACGATGTAACGCGCCGTGGCCTGCTGCGTGAGATCTATGACCGAATAAGTTGGATTCAGTCCGGCAATGCTGCGGTCGAGTGTGAGCGTCGGAGTACCACAAACGGACGTGTTGGAAGCCTTCACGTACGCGGTAGCTTTGTAAAGGAAGTTCGCGTCGAAGAAAGCCAGCGCGTCGCCAACGATGGGAACATCCATCGGATCAGGATCGCACGAACCCACAACCGAGATCTGTGTACCGTTTGCGCTGGCCGTGGCGACGGAAAACACTGTGGGAGAAACGGCGACGCTGTCGTCTCCCTGATAACCAATGTTATTGTTCTCCACAATTACGTCGGCCTGCATGGTGAGGTCGAGCACGTCTGATGCCGTGGAGATCAGCCGCCCCGGACCGCGGGTTATATTGGAATTGGCCAACCGAAAGCCACGATAGCCGCCGCCATCGTGCGCACCAATCCCGACTCCCGGGCCGGTGCGGAGAGTGAGGTTCTCAAAATCAATGTCGTTCGCCCAGGTGATCGAGATGGCAAAGCCGTTGTACGTATAGTGACGAACGATGACGCGGCTGCCCGGCGCGAAGATGTCGAAGTTGGCGCAGCCATTAAAGAAGCTGCAGGTGGGATCGGTCGGGCTGTTCTGAAAATGGCACGACTCGCAAGAGAATGTGTGATCTCCCGCTGACGTCATTCCTACATAAGTCGGTTGCGGAGCGTTGCCGAAGATGAAGTACTCCTCGAAATTGTTGTTTGATTTCGCGCCGAACGTGCCCGGCGGATCGAGATTGCCATCCCAGGGATCGACGGCCTGGATCGCCACGGGCCCGCCCTGATATTTATCCACGACCGGATATTTGTTGTCGAGGACCAGCGCGTTATGCCCGGGATTGAGCGGGTCTTTCACGATCGTGCCTAGAGACGCTATGGGCAGAGATGGCCAGTCGATGGTGAGATTGCGCAAGCGCAAGCGCTGGGCTTCGAGAATCCATATGCCGATGACCGGAGCTTTGAAATCAAGTTCTGAGCCGCTGAAATCAATGTCGAGATCGGTGACGCTGTTCGGAACTGTGACCTGATTCTGCGGATATTGCCCGATCGTCCAATGCGGTGCGCAGTTCCAATACTGGTTGACGTTGCAGCTTGTCGGCTGACTGCAAGCGGAAGATTTCAGGTTCGTGCATAGTGTGGGTCCTTGAAATGAGTAAACACCTTTCGGAATCACGAGATGATGCGCACCGGCGTTTACCGCCTCTGCCAATACCGCAGGAAAATATTCGTCTGGACTTTCCCCGGTTTTTATAGCTCGCGAATATGTTCCGGAACCGATCGGACCTTTGACCAACACTTCTATCGTCTTTCCGTTAGGGGCCACGAAAGTTTCGCGCACGTCGTTAGCCGGGTTATAGGGAAGGCCGGGTGATGTCGGGATGATTTCGCTGTAAATCGGCGGACTCGCCTGAGCAGATGCGCCGGGCGCCGAACAGAAGAGCCCAACAAGGAGAAACGACGAAAGTAGTCTGGACACATATTCTCCTGACAAGAGGGATGATGAGGGAGGCCAACGGGCCGACCGGAAAATGGCTCGTACCGTGAGTAAAATGATCTCACATCTTTCAAGCTCTCAGTTGTTTAAACATCCGCGATCGCACTCAGAAGCGGGTCAGATTTTAGGATTTTCGAAAGCCGGTGACGGGCATATTCTGCCCCCAGTCTCGGCTCAAACCACTGAATCCGCGGGTGATGGAGGAACCTAAGGTTTTAGTCCACAGATGCCGATGTAAAAGGATAGCGCACACAGGTTCCGAGAAGGAGGTACATTTTGTCCACCAGCGGAATCACCAGCAGCCTTTTATCGCAGATTCTCGGCTCGCCATCCACTGCCAACCAGTTCGCGAGCGACCTGAACCAGCTGGTGCAGGACCTCGATAGCGGCAATCTCTCGGCTGCGCAACAGGACTCCGTCACGCTCTCCGAAGATGCGCTGAATGGCACCACGTCCTCGACCGCAGACACCTCGGCGAGCGGGATTACGACGAACCTGCTGTCTGCCATCGGATCCTCGTCAAGCGAGTCCAATTCGTTCGCGAGCGAGCTCAATCAGCTTGGCTCGGATCTGCAAAATGGCGATCTGACTTCCGCGCAGCAAGATATGCTGGCGCTCGATTCTACAGCGTTGAACGCGGCATCGGCGACCGGCGGTGGATCGAGTGGCAGTTCAGGTACGACTTACGCATCGGCAAGCCCAAATGAGAGCGCCGTCCTTATCCAGACGATCATGAAGGCTATGGAGGCTGGCGACAGTTCCGCAGTCAGCAGCGCGTTGTCTCAATTGGCGGCTATTTCGCCAAGTTCGGCTGGAGCGAGCGCCCTCGAGCAAGCAAGCGAAAGCTTCGGTTCAAGTTCTTCGAGTTCATCTTCCTCCAGTTCGATTAGTCAACTGCTGCAGAGTCTGGACACGAGCAACTCCGGAAATTCAGCGGCTATTCTGAACCTGCTGACATAGCGGGAGGCAGACGAATTACGTTGCGGGGACTGTGTGCGGAACCGCAGACGAAGCGTTCTTCCTCCCGACCCAACCTTCTTTTTGCGTTATATTGTGCGAGCAAGTGAACGGTTCGAAGCCTAGCCTCATTTGAGCGCTTGTCTGCTTCTTCGGTAACGGAGCGACCCAGAGGTTTTACCTTCGTCGAAAAATTCGGGGTTTCCGATGACCTCACGGCTGCCGGATAGAGTTCCCAATCTGACAACAAGCCCGTAGGCCAGTTTCGGCAAACTGGTGATACCTTCGGGCAAGGAAAGAGAAGTGACGGATGTAATGCACTGGTGATAGGGGGATCGCGATGGAAAAAACGGAGAGTTCTCTGGCCACAGGTACTGTGGGACGTCGCGGTCGCGGTATAGCGTGGCTTTGGGAAGTCTTTGTGCTCGTTTGTGCGTTGAGCCTGGTTCCTGCTAGGGCGCAACAAACTGTCGTACTGGTTGGATCGGGATCGAGTGTTCCCCTTCCTCTTTTCAACCGGTGGTCCCAGGAATACGGCAAGCGCAACTCAAGGATCCAGATGAAATACCTTCCGATTGGCACCAGTGAAGGAATCGCACAGATTTCCCATGGCAGCGGCGACTTTGGCGCGGGCGAAGTCCCACTGAGCGCGAAAGAGCGATCAGAAGCGGGCTTGATCGAATTGCCGATCGTACTCATCGCAATCGTCCCAATCTACAATTTGCCCGAAGCTCACGATGAGCTGCGGCTTTCCGGGGAGGTGCTGGCGGAGATTTTCCTGGGTGACGTTAAAATCTGGAACGCGCCACAGATCGCCAAGCTCAATCCGAATGTTGCCTTGCCGAACTTGCCGATTCAGGTGGTGAATCGGCCGGGAGGCAAGGGTTCCAATTACGTCTTCACCGAGTTCCTCTCCAAGGCTAGTTCCAAGTTCCGTGAACGAGTTGGAATCAACCCTTCGCCCAAGTGGCCACTAGGAGTACCCGCCGAGCGCAGTTCCGATATGGCCGATCGCGTGAAAGCCGAGCCCGGCGCTATCGGTTATGTGGAGCTGCAGTACGCGGTAAAGAATCATGTTACGTACGCGGTGGTGCAGAACCCGGCGGGCAAGTTTGTCAGAGCATCGGCACAGAGCATCACCGATGCGTGCCAAGCGGTCGAGGCGCCGTATTGGAAGAGCTTCGCGGCGTCGTTAGTCGACGCTCCGGGAGTGGAGTCCTTCCCCATCACCAGTTTCAGCTGGATTTACCTTCGCACCAAGTCCGGGAACCACGCTCGTGCCGCCTTGGGGAATCTTCTGGAATGGATCTACACAAATGGTCAACAGTTTGCGGAGCAGGAAGGCTACTCCCAGCTGCCTGGCCCCCTTCTGGCTGAAGTGAAGAGAAAAGTGGAAACCTTGCAATAGCGACCTTTGGCGCTTGGGTATAAAGAAAGGAAATTGCCGTCCGGCTACCCGCCTCACCATCCGGAGCCGACATCGCATTTACATCATCGGCACGTGACGTAGCATTGCAATTGTGACGAAAAGCTCAGCGTTCTAGTCAGGCGTTAGACCCAGGAATTCCTCGTGGCCCTCAAAGATTCTCCGCCATATTGTTTTTCGAGGGGTTCTGGGTGATTTCTGATCCCTTCTCCGGGGAACATTTCTTTGGGCTGAATTCCTGGCTGACTCCCGGGATGCCCGATCAACCTCTACCTGTTGTTCCAATAAGTTCGTTGGCATAAATCACCTCCGATAAATCCATTGCCTCACGAAGCGAAGAAAGCTGCCGGGTGCCGGTGGGCGTGAGGGCCCAACTGGTCTGATGACTGACCTCTCCTACGGCCCATTTCAGCCCTTCTCTGTAAGGGCGACAGTGACGGCGATTGCACCTAAGGGTGACGACGATCACGAACCGCTCTGCGGCAACAAGCGGGAAACGACCTGGTAGGACATTCTATGCCGACAACCGCAGCGGGCTGTCGGCGATCATCTTGGGTATGCGTGCGGGTAAAGGACAGTGCCGCCCAGGCGATGCCGGAGGATTACATTCGTTTAGTGAACTGGCGATCGCTGCGGCCGAAGCGGTTCCCGACTAAGAAAAGTGGCTTACTGTACCGCGACGGCCTCGCAGGCCGCAGTGCGGTCCACGAAGCCGTTGAGTTTGTTCTTAAATCCAAAGGCGCTTACGAAGCAATAAGCGATAAAGAGCGGCTGTAAAGCTATGCGACCCCACGCGCCTTCGCCGGGCCAGCCTCCATATCCAAGGCCTGCGTTGGACTGCTCGATCGCTTCACCGCACGCGCTGCCATCGGCTTTAGCCACAAAAGCGCCATAAACGCAGCAATAAGGTCGCAGACAATCATGGCCCAGAAAACCTTGCTCCACGAGCCGGTCTTCGAAAATAGCCAAGCCGCACCCGGCCCAGCAAACGCAGCCGCTACTCCTTTGGCTGTGTAGACGATGCCATAATTGGTTGTAGCCCACTTGTTGCCATACAAGTCGCCGGTAATGGAGGGGAACAGAGAAAAGATATTTCCCCAGGCGAAGAAGCAGAGGCCGGAGAGGACAATGAACCATAGGGGATGACTGATCAATTGCAGCAAGGCAAATACCGCAATTGCTTCCAAAACAAAGGATCCGAAAATCGCATTTTCACGCCCGATGTGATCCGAGACCCATCCCCAGAAAGGTCTGGTCAGTCCGTTGAGGATACGGTCCACTTCGATGGCCAGCACCAAAGCGGTCATGCCGAACATGACCACAATTTTGTCGACGTGGTAGGAAACGGCCATCGGTTTAAGCTGCGCCGTAACCACAAGGCCGCCGAATGCCAGCATTACCATCATCAGATAAATCAGATAGAAGGATGGTTGACGCATCATCTGCAAAGGTGTCATATCCACGGCTGAAGTGTTGATCTTGGCCTTGATCTTCTTCTCTTTCTCGGCCCAGTTGGGTGGCGTCCAGCCTACAGGTGGTCTCGCCAGAAACAAGGCGCAGACCAGAACTGTAATTCCCTGAATGAAGCCCCATACCACAAACGTGTGTTGATAACCTGAGCTGGCGATCATCTTGGCAATCGGAGCGACTGTGACCGCTGTGCCGATGCCAAAGGCTCCTGCCGTCAATCCCACGCAGAGGCCTCGATAATCCGGAAACCACTTGAGCGCATTGCCGATGGCTCCGCCATAAACGACACCGGCGCCAATCCCTCCAACGGCATACCAGAAATAGAGAGAGCCGACGGTTTCGGCGCGCCCCGAGCCAATCCAGCCCAAACCGACCATGAACGAGCCCAGCCCAAGCATCAATCTTGGCCCGATAATATCAACGAGAAACCCCTCAAATGGAACCAGCCAAGTTTCCATGGCCACGAAAAGGGCGAAGGTCACTTGCACCGCGTTCAGCGATATGTGTAAGTGATGTTGGATAGGTGTGGTAAAGAGCGTCCAGGCGTATTGGAGGTTGGCGATGGCCATCATTGCCACGATGCCGGCTAACAGTTGAATCCAGCGGTTGGGAATGCGAGAAGGATGAATCAGAGAACTTGGAGCGACGGGGGGTTGAGACGAGCTCATTCGGGTTTCACCTCAGTACAGGACCTTGCACTTTTTAGGAACAGAACATGCTTGAACCTCAGCAGCTTCGGCGTAGTCGAAACGGCAACTGGTCTGGTCATTGAACCAGTTGCGGGGCGCGATGTTATCACCGTCTTTCTTGCACTGTCAAGATGTTTGAACCTTTTTCCAAATGAGTTGGTGGGTCAGTCCACGCCACATTCCGCCCAGCATGACGGACTTTGGTCTCATCCACTTTCTAAAGCTTATGCGCCAACAACCCTTGAGGGCTGCGTAACCACCTGCTAAGATTCGCTCGGTTTTCGTCCTGAGGAATCATGCAAAATTACTTGTCCGTTCTTTGTATCCTGGCGTTGAGTTCTCTTGCGTTTGCGCAACAGCCGGTGGTTCAGGCAACTCCAGCCCAACCAGCCCCTGCGCAACAGCCGCCGATGCCGTCCGCCTTTGGCAAAGATATAAAGCCCGGCGATAATTCCCCCGAAGCCCGGCTGCGAAAGATGTGGGAGTCCAAAATCGAGGCCGAATGGGAAGCCATCACGACCAAAGACAAGAAGGCGTACGGCGACTTACTGGCCGATGATTATGAGGGCGTTGAAAACGACGGCAAAGGCGAGAGGAACAAGGTCCAAGCCATAGAGGAATTACCGGAATCGAACATTTCCAACTATTCCCTGTGGGGCTTCAAACTGATTCCGGCCGATCCCGATGCAGTCATGCTCATCTACGAAGTAAACATGTTGTTCCCACCGAAGTCGCAGGTGCGCTTCTCAAGGGTTTATATCAGTGAGCTTTGGTTGAAACGAGCGAGCGAGTGGAAGGAAGTGCATTATCAGGAAACCCGCGTCAAGTAGCTCTGCACTTTGGACACTCGACCTTGCAACCTCCAATGCGCTCGTGTCATCTCCGTAAGGGGCTGTTGGGGAAGGAGGGCGTGCCATGAAGAAGCTACTATTCGCTTTACTGCTTTCGGGTGGTTTGCTGCTGGCACAGGATAACGCGGCAAAAACCGACGCGGCAAAGGACTCCAAGGGGGAAATCACCGTGACCGGGTGTGTGAGCCGCGCCAACGGCGACTACGTCCTTATGAAGTGGAATCTCAGCTATCAGCTACAGCCTGCGAGGAAGATGAGGTTGAAGAATTATCTTGGTCATCGCGTCGAGATTACCGGCGATACGTCACCGACCCTGAGCACGAGTTCCGATGCCATCAATAAGGTAGGGTCCGCATCGTCGCTGACGTTGAACATCCACTCCATCAAGACGCTTGATACGGAGTGTTCAGAAGGGACTGTTTCCCGATAAGAAACCGGCTTGAGCTGCGAAGCCGCAGCACGGACCCGCAAGTTGCTTAGTTGCACTCTGGCGGCATGGCTTGTATCTCAGCCTCCGAAGTGCATTGGGGCTTGTTTTTCGCCGGTTCGATCAGCCAGGGATGGTTGTAACGAAGAACCCACAATCCGTCGTCATTGGCGACATACAGCAAGCCATGCCTGCCATCGGCTAGTGTGCTGGTAACGTTGGTGAAGGTTTCCAGGGTCCTAGGGTTCTTAGGATCGCTGAGGTCAAGCACGCGAACTGTCTCGGTGAGGTGCTTGCTGCTGGTCAAAGTCTCGGGAGTTTTTTCCGGAGCCTCTGCAATGGCCACGTTGGGCGTGACCATCTTCAGTTCTCCCTCGGTTGCCTGATTGGAGCCGGCAGCCCGCTTCAAGAGGGCCGGAGCGTCAGGGTGGCTCACGTCCACCACCATGTAGCCAGCCTTGGCCGCTTGCTGCACGTATAAGTACTGTTTGCCGTGCTCCTTCTGCAGCATCATTTCGCTTCCGGTTGCCTGCGGCAACGGCAAATGCGCAATCACAGTTGCAGGCACGTCGGTAGGTTTCGACGCGGGTTGCTCGCTTGCCATGGTCAGCACAGCCGGGAACACCAGAAACGACAGCACAAGCAAGTACTTTTCTAGTTGGGCCCTGAAAGGATAATTCATAAACTCATTTCCCTTTTGACGGGAGACGCAAAACGGTCTGCGTCCCTCGTCTCCGCTAGACTATACCACCTCTCGGCCGTTCCTCATTGTTCCGCATAGACGCCCACGCATCCATTGGCGCTCTGCGTGGTGCAACCGGCACCCGCCTGCAGCGGCACAAAGACGTGATTGTTGCTGGGATCCGCCGAGATGCTATGCGCATTCGAGCCTGTGGGTACGTTCACCAGCCACTGGCTCGTTCCAGCATCAATCACGCCCATTTGGCCACCGGTCGGCATGTCACGCGCCGCCAAATAGTACTTGTTGTCGCCCGGGTTGTACCAGACTTCGTCGACCCCGCCGACGTTGGTGATCTCTATGCAGTTCACCATGGGCGTTGAGGTGCAGTTTACGTTATAGCCCGAGCTTGTACTGAAGCCGCCAGAGAGATTGATTATGTACTCGTTGGGAGGGAAGGCTTCGCCGTCGTGGTCGGCGCAACCAACGAGAAAGTTCTCCCCGGGTCCCTGCACCATGCTGGTCGGCATGCAGTTCGGTGTGACGAAACTGCCCACGACGATCGGACCACAAGGTTGGCCCGTAATGGTGCCTGCGACATTGGTGCAGTTGTCATCGCCAAGCTGCGGATTGATCACGTCCACGTTGCCTATATTGGTGGCAGTACCAATGGAGTTTGAATTGGTCAGCAACAGTAGCCCGGTACCGGGATCCCACGCCATTGCACCCAAACCGGCAGGCGCTACGGCGCCGGCACAGCCGGTCGCGGGATTGGTTTGACTGCAGAATGTTCCTGTTGTTTGGTTGAGGATTGGTCCGTGGTGGCACGGAATTACGTAATTGACGCCGGTCGGCAGAACTCCGAATCCTGGGTACCCGACGCTCGGCTGGGCGTCATCGATCGAGCCTGACACGCCGCTGAACACGTGCACGCTGCTCGGGTCTGGGCAAGGGACGGTGTTGCCTAAGGTATCGACAGAGACGCCTGTTCCCGTTGCTGATGTGTTCAGAGGCGCTCCATGGCCGCCAACTCCATCGTAATAAATCTGTCCGACAATGCAGCTTGGGGGATTGAACGAGCCACCCACACTTGGGTCCAGAGCCGGAGACGGATAAGGCAGCCCGTTGCCGCCAGTTCCGGTTCCTATAATGCCGGTTCCAGACCCTTGCAGAGGATAACCAAAAACCCCGGGTCCAACGCCAGGGTAGGGATAGGAACCGACAGTGCCCGTCGTCGCATTAAATGCGGGACTGTACCCAGCCGGATACGGACCATAGGCCAGGTATGGAACCAGGGGCAGGCAGTGTTGCTGCTGCAAAGTTCCCGTCTTAGCGATAATGTTACTCATGTCAATGAAGGTGATGAAAGGAAGTCCAGGATCGCCGTTGATGACGGCAAGAACTTGGTGCATCGTACCATCCGCAGCGGTCACCGAACCCAAGGCCTGCTCGTCGGCACGGTCGTCGCCGCAATCAAATGCGGATCCCGCTTCGCCGTTCCATGAGGAGATACATCCGGAAATACCGGTGGGGCCGTCATAGTCGGCAGAAACTCCTGTGGGAATATTCGCGATCAGGGTTGGGGGCGTAGGAGGATTCGTACCCAGATTCATGGTAGTGAGATCGAAGACCTCAACAGTCGAGCTGCCATTGCCAACAAAGAGGAACTTGCCATCAAGAGTGGCAGTGTTGCCGTCAGGCCCAGACATCGGATTCACACCGTTGGCGCGAGCAGCGCAGCACTGCGCGCCGGGAAACCCGCCGAACAAGTGATTTGCGCCAAAACCGGTGATCAGGTGGAAAGTAGGTCCCGCAGGCTGAGGAGGCGTCTGCGACGGCCCGAACAAAGACATATCGGTGCGGCAACCGTACCGCGTGAAATTGCCAAAAACATCTATGGTGGGCGGGATGATGTCAAGGCCACCGACCTGGAAGCAGCCGCTGGCGTTATCGCCGTTGTCCGTGACAGCATTCGCTCCCTGAATCGCATTAACGGCTAGGTCTTGCTCAGTATCGATCACCACCATGGCCAAGCCGATACGGTCAGAGATGTAGTCGAGGTAATGCCCGGAAACCGCGGGATTGGGGACGATCGTGCTTATGTCGAACGAATTGAATGGACCGCCGGGCTCGCCCGTAGGATTGTGTTCTGGAACAGGAATGACGTTGATGTTGGTGTAGGCACCGTTGACGGTCGTGCCGCACACCGGGCAATTGGCCGCTGTGCCGCAACCGATCGTGATTACAAATAGCACGGCAAGAACAACGGTAAGAAAGATTCTCGACCTCATCGAAATTCCCTCCTGCGATATCCCTTCGCTACCGGCCTGCAGCCAGCCCCGGCTTGACTAAGAACTCCGTTGAACTCCTGTTCCAAAAGGCATTCGAGCGGACTGCTTTTTAGAATCGGAACTGCAGCTCTTGTGTTATTGCGTAAACATTTTGCGGTATAGTGCCGATCGTGCTCGGCTGCTTCAATTGGTCGATGCCCACGTTGACCATGTATTTCACCCAGTAATTGGGGTACCAGTTCAAGCCCAACGTGACTTCGTCGGTGTGATAGTCGAACGTCGGCACGAAACCGGGCGTGTAATAACCCAGAAAGTTGGCGCCGGGTTCGTTCGCATGAATTCCCATGTAGCGCACGGCAACCTCCCAGGCTCCGAGGCCACGTCCTTTTCCACCCGGGGTGTCGGGGCCGAACAGAGGATGCTTCACGCGAGGTGTGCCGTTTTCTGGACGTTTTTCGCCGGTGATCAGGTATGTTGCCTGTACATTCCACGCCTTGGCGATAATCGATGGAAGGCTCAGGAAGCCAAGTCCTCCCACCTGTAAGGATCCCACGTTGTTGCGGGACATGTTGAGTTGATCCCATTCGCTGCGCAGCGCAAAAGCCGACTTGATGTAGGTGAACTCGCCGTTGTAACGTTGGATGGGTCCGTTGATAGCGAATTGCGGGAAGAAATCGTAGGCTGCATCAGGGATGGTGCCGTTGAAGCTCAGGTCTCCTGAAAGACCGCGCGAGCGGGCATAGTCGATCGACCCACCAAAGGCAAATTCTCGAATCCAGTTATTCTTGGTTTTGCGGAAAGGATAAAACCTCAACCGACCGATGGCTTCCGGTTGGTTGGTGGTGTTGACTGTGGCGTAACCTTTGCCGTTGAAGATTCCAGCCCAATACTGCACTTCGCCACCGCCGATGTCGCCGTGCAGTACAAGACCCGGACTGCGAAAAGCTGACGCTGCCGACGGGTATAGCATCGAGGTGAATCCGCGCTCGACAAAGTCCAGGTTCGTGGCGCCGGTGCCGGTTTCTTGAGCAAATGGAACTTTGAACTGGCCTGCCTGGAATTGAAACTCAGGCCGGATTCTCACATTGAGGTAAACGTCGCGGATGATCGAACCAGAACCTGCAGCTGCGTCGGTCAAGATTGCAAAATCGAAGTGCGAGCCATAGTTTCCCTGGAAACCAAAACGTCCACGACGTATAAGGAATGTGTCTGCCGGCGCACCATCGCCCTTGTAGGCGCGATAATCGTTATCCACATAACCGTAGGGGCTGAGACTGAACTGCCCGTCTGCGCTACGAATGAAAAAGTGCTCGCCGTTCCACCCTGCCGTTAATGGAGGCTGATCTTTTTGCGTAGCGTTCTGGGGAACCACCGGTTCGGCTGCTGCAGCCGGGATTGCGGCCGGGATTGCCGGAACAGGCTCAACCAGAATTGCGTTCTGCAGATGCGCGCCATCGCTGGGAGCATTCACGGGCTCAGGATTGCTCACGGCCGCAGGCGTGTCCGCCACGGGATGCACCTCTGCCGCGCCATTAGTGCTAGGCTGACTCTTGCTGTTCGCCAGCTTCTCAACAAGAGACTTCAGTTCTTCGATCGTCTGGCGTTGCGCAGCGACTTCGTTACGTAACTGTTGGACTTCCTCTTCGCTGGCAGCGTTGCGCACCGTCGAGTTAGGTTGACTGGCGGATTGAGAGACTTGGCCATGGGCCAGCGATCCTGACACCATGAAGACTAGCAGAGCGAAGGAGACCGTGAGCAAGCGCATGCTTTTCCCCTCTCGGAACGACTTGTTAGAAAATCGCGTTCACCTCACGCGCGGTGAGCGCACTTCCGGCGAAGAAGCCAACACAACACAAGAGACATTTGGGCTGCTCGACACTACACGTCTGATAAGCGGACCACTCCAGACCGGACGGTTTAGCATAGGCGAGAGATAACTGTCAAGGAGTAAATTGGGAACTCGGGAACAACACAGGAATTGTTGCTGCCCGCAAAGGCTGCGTGCGTTACACACAAGCGCGTGGGAACGCGAGCGGTAATCATATGGCGTGAACGAACAAGTTCCAAATATTACAACCGCGCCAAAAAATTCGCCTGGTGCGGATCGCAATCCCTCGGGAGGCTTCCCCAATGAGAAGACTTATTATTGCCTGCAGCCGGAATAGAGGTACAATGGCTGCCATTCGTTGGGTCAAAAGGGAGATTCCGGCTGAAACCAGCAATCCTTGTTTTTTTTCTCGGCTTGTTTGCGCTTTCGGTGCGATCTGCGAAGGCCTCAAGTCCCGGCGATGCACCCGCCTCCGGTACAGTTTCGGCCGACGATTTCGACTGGCGCGACATCGTTCCTTATCTTTTTGCCGCTGCAGAGCTGCCCGGCGAGAAGGGCATCCAGTCAATCTTCGAGAACTCGCGCGTGCTCCGCGCCTACATCGGCAGCCAAGTGCGGGCAGAGTGCAAACCGGGCAACAGCCGATGCGATTCGAGCCTGCAGGGCTTTACTGTCGACGGCGAGGTGACCAAGAGAATCGACGGGATCGTGAAGGAAGGGCTGGTTCATCAGCACAAGAGCGTAATGGTCGATTACCCGTTCGCGCGCCAATCTTTTCCTTTCACGGAGATTTCGGCACTTCGAAGCGATAGGCAGCAGGACGCGTATCTGGTGCTCGAGTTCGCCGACCACAGGTACCGCGCGGCGGACGTGCAGGCCAAATACGGCGCTCCATACGACACCGACGTGTTTGATCGCTATAGCATTTTCAAGTACCGGCTGGTCAGCGCGCGTTACATCAGCAAGGCGGTCTTCGAGGTCAATCCGGTGAATGGCGCGGTGATGAAGGTAGCGATCAGTTTGAAAGCCAAGAAGGCGCGCTAGGGGTCGCCGCTTCGGTGCGTGGCTATGGGATAGAACCCCTAAATCCTCGCCGGACGAGGGGCGTCGCCGCTACGCGAACTATTTCAGCGTGACCAACTTCTCGACCAGTTCCGAGTAATCCTTCTTCTCGATGCCGTGCACCCGCTTGTTGTATTCATCGACTTTCGAGGAGTAATTCATGGAGCAGAATTTCGGACCGCACATCGAGCAGAACGCCGCTTCTTTGTAGTAATCGTCGGGCAGGGTTTCGTCATGCATGGAGCGCGCAGTCTCGGGATCGAGCGAGAGCGCGAACTGCTTCTCCCAATCGAATTTGTAGCGAGCGTAGCTGAGCGCGTCATCGCGATCGCGCGCGCCCGGACGCTGCCGCGCGATGTCGGCGGCATGCGCCGAAATCTTGTAGGCGATGATGCCGTCTTTCACGTCTTTTTCGTTGGGCAGTCCGAGGTGCTCTTTGGGCGTGACATAGCAGAGCATGGCCGCACCGTACCATCCGATCATGGCCGCGCCAATCGCCGACGTGATGTGGTCGTAGCCGGGAGCGATATCGGTCACGAGCGGGCCCAGCGTGTAGAACGGCGCTTCGTAACAGTATTCCACTTCCTTGTCGACCTGCTCTTTGATCTTGTCCATGGAGACGTGGCCCGGACCTTCGATCATGACCTGCACGTCGTGTTCCCACGCTTTCTTGGTCAGTTCGCCGAGCGTGCGGAGTTCGGCGAATTGCGCTTCGTCGCTGGCGTCGGCCACGCAGCCGGGACGCAGGCCATCGCCCAGCGAAAAGCTGACGTCGTACTTCTTGAAGATTTTGCAGATGTCGTCAAAGCGCTGGTAGAGGAAATTCTGCTTGTGATGAAAGGCCATCCATTGCGCGAGAATGGCGCCGCCACGGCTCACGATGCCGGTGATGCGCTTGGAGATCAGCGGCAGATATTGAATCAGCACGCCGGCATGGATGGTCATGTAATCGACGCCTTGCTCGGCCTGCTCCTCGATCACTTCCAGCATCACTTCCGCGTTCAGATCTTCGACCCGTTTGACACGTGCGATGGCTTCATAGATCGGAACCGTGCCGATGGGGACGGGCGAGTGGCGAAGGATCGCTTCCCGGATTTCGTGAATGTTGCCGCCGGTGGAAAGATCCATCACCGTGTCGGCGCCGTAGTGCACGGCGGTATGGAGCTTCTTCAGTTCTTCCTCAATGTTGGAAGTGACCGCGGAATTTCCGATATTGGCGTTGATCTTGCACAGCGAAGCCACGCCAATCGCCATCGGCTCGAGTTCGGGATGGTTGATGTTGGCCGGGATGATCAGGCGTCCGCGGGCGACTTCGTCGCGCACGAGTTCGGGCGTCAGCTTTTCTTTGTGCGCGATAAAACCCATCTCGTCGGTGACGATTCCCTGGCGCGCGTAATGCATCTGTGAGAAGTTGCCATCGCTATTGCACTCCTTGCGCCGCGCGATCCACTCGGCGCGCGGTTGGGGGACGGTGTAGCTGATGCCGTGATTGCCATTGGCCGGAGTCATAGGACGATCCTCGATCGAAAGCTCGACAAGGCTTGATTATACCCGCCTGCACGCCCCGGGTTTCCAATGCCCGCAC
>JASHPL010000306.1 GCA_030038125.1 Candidatus Sulfotelmatobacter sp. | reverse complement strand
ACCCTTGTCGGTGGCGAGCGACTGAAATTCCGTGGAGTAAATGTCAAGTTTGCTCACACTCGACAATGGAACTGTGTCGTAAGCCAATGCGCCGACCGACATATCCTTGATGGCTTCTTCCATGCCCGCCTCGCCCGCGGCATTTTGCACATACATCGCTTCGGAATAGCGTGAGAAGCCGTCACTCAGCCACCAATCGTCCTTGGTCGAGGGACTCACCGAAACGCCCCACCATTGATGCGCGATCGCGTCAGCCAGCAGGCGATAATTGGTCTTGTCGGTGATCGAAGGTCCGGCGATGCCGGCAATTTGCGGCGCCCAAGTATACGGAACCGTGTCGCCCGGTATCTCCACAACGTTGAGTCTTTGAGACGGCGGGATGCCATACAGCGTCGTGAAATAGGTCAACTCTTGCACCGCTGTGTTGGTATAGGCCGGGGCCAGACTCTGATGCGTTGGCTTGAAGTAGGTGTGCAAATCAAGCCCGGCTTCGTCACTTTTGAATTCCTGAAAGACGCCGGCAATGATCGTTCCCGGGAAACTGGGCTTATTGGAGACGAATGTATACGTCTTGGTCGGCAGAATGCTGGCATCCGGCTTATCGGACGCAGCATGTTCGACCACGGTTTCCTTGCCACTGCCGATGGCGATCATATGCGCCGGAATCGTGACGCTGATCGTCGATGTGAAACGATTCAAGCCGAATCCGCTGACCGGGAACCACCGCCCGGCATAGAGCAGATAGCTGGTGTCGTCTCCAATATAGGCAAGTTTGAGACCCTGCACAGGGCCGTCCTCGGCGCTTTCGAGTTGGCCCTCGTAGTCGAAGGTCAGAGTGGTTGAGGCGTCCTTTGTGAGTCCATTCGGCAGCGGCACGCGTACCGTGGAATCCTGCGTGACGCGCTCGGCCGAGAGTTCATGATTTTCCGCGTCCATTACCTTGGTCACGCGCAGATCGTTATGCAATTCGAATATGGCAACGTTAACGTCCTGCAACGCCGTAAATTTCACTTTCGCCGTGGCTGTAATCTGGTGCAGGTGAGGATCGAGTTTGGCGACAATCTGGTAATCGTCAACGCGCATACGCGCTTTTTCTGCGGCCCAGGCGGGATGCGCGAGCAAAAGAAGCAAAGCAAGAGTCAAAGGGATGGCAAAGAGGCGGAGACGGAGACCGCGCCGCAGCTCAATCGGCATTCGGAAGAAGCTCCAGGGATGGTAACCCATGTCCTATGATGAAGATTCTGACGCAAAAGATGTAGGGAGCACAAGGCTGGGGTTCGGACGCTGGTTAATTTTGTCATTCTTGAAGGGGAAAACGTTCAACTGAGGGTACAAAGGAACCCTTGGCTATCATTGTAGTTACGGGCTGTCTTGGCGGAGCAGCGGTAGAATGATTTCTGCAGCTCGGTCGGCCGGATGCTGATGTAGGCCGTGGGCTTCTGGAGTCTGCAGGCGTGCTCGGGCCGAGGCCAGGCCTTCGAGAATATGGGTGCGTGCAGGACCATCCGGCAGGATTTCCTTGATCCGGGCCATGACGTTCAAGGCGGTGAAATCGTTCTGCACGAGTTCTGGAACAACTTCGTCTCCCGCGATCAGGTTCACCATCGCAAATCGCGGAACCTTCACTCGCGGTTTGCCCAACAAATACGTGAGCGGCGAAACCCGGTAGACCATCACGAAGGGTGTGTTCATCAGGGCAGCTTCGACCGTGGCCGTCCCGCTGGCGACGATGCCCGCGCGTGAGTGGTAGAGCGCGGGTAGCGCTTCGGAAACCAGAGTGATCGTTCCGACTCGCGAATTCAACTGGGAAGAGATGCGGTCTCCATCTGAGCTTTGAAATGTCGCGGCTTCGACCTGCGCCGCACCCAGGCGCGAACTTGTGGAGGCTTTAGCCGCTGAGGAGAACGTCAATTTAACCAGCTCTCGCAGAAAGTCACCATCCAGCGTGGGTGCAACCGGCAGCAGGTATTCATGGTTGTCGCCGAGCATTCTGGCCGTTTCCAGAATCGTTGGCAGGTTCATACGAACCTCTTTGACGCGGCTGCCGGGCATCAGCGTGATCCAGTATTTGTTGAGATCGAGGTGAAATTGTGTCGCGTACTGTTCGCGCGTGATCCCGGGCTTCGGCAATTCGGCCAATGGATGTCCAACAAAAGTCGCGTCCACGCCACGCTCGCGATAAAACTGCTCTTCGAACGGGAAGATGACGAGAGCTTTATTGATGTACTTGCGGATCAGCCGCACGCGTCCCTGGCGCCACGCCCAGAATTGTGGTGCCACGTAATAGGCGGTCGGAATGCCGCGTTTCTTCATCTGCCGTGCCACACGCCAATTGAACGCTGGAGAATCGATAACGATGGCCAGATCGGGCTTGCGTCGGTCGGCTTCGCGGATCAGCTTCTTGTAGAGCCGCAGAATTTTCGGCAGATGGCTGAGAATTTCCGTAATGCCGACCACGGCGAGGTCTTTGGCGTCAATGATAGTTTCGCAGCCTGCGGCCCGCATGCGGTCTCCTCCGACCCCGAAGAAGCAGAGTGACGAATCGCGGCGACGCAACGCTTCGATCAGCTGCGCGCCGTACATTTCGCCCGAAGCTTCGCCGGCTGAGATCAGGGTGAGCACACAGCATTGTACGAGAACACTTGGTGCAGCATGGGAGATCTGCCCAGCTTTTTAGGCGTCTCGAGACTTCTTGCGTGAGATTTTCACGAGTGGGGAGTCTTTCCGCCATGCGAGATCAGTCATCCGCGCTGACTGTGGATTCGTCGGCGTTCGCAGGAGTGGGAGCCCGCGCCACTTCGACCTCCTGATCTTTGTACTGGAGCTGGTACAGTTTGTAATAAATGCCGCGCTTGGCCAGTAGTTCCTGGTGCGTGCCCATTTCGCGCAGCCGGCCCTTGTGCATAACGATGATTTTGTCGGCCCGCTGGATGGTCGACAGGCGATGCGCGATGATCAGCGACGTGCGTCCTTCCACCATGCGGCTGAGCGCTTCGCGCACGCGAAATTCAGTTTCCGTATCCACGCTCGACGTGGCTTCATCGAGAATCAGAATCTTCGGATCATGCGCCAGTGCGCGGGCAAACGAAATGAGCTGCTTCTGTCCGGTAGAAAGTGTCGATCCTCGCTCGCGAACTTCTTCGTTGAATCCGTTAGGTAGCTCGCGAATGAAATCGATAAGGTTCACGTCCTCGGCGGCACGCGCGATGTGCTCGTCCTGAATGCGCCGTGTGCCCAGGCGAATGTTTCCCCCGATCGTGCCTGTGAACAGAAATGGATCTTGCAGGACAACTCCAAAGCGGCTCCGCACATTGTCCAGATCCATGTCTTTGACGTCTACTCCGTCGATGCGCACTGCTCCCTTCTGCACGTCGTAGAAACGCAGCAGCAGCGAGATGAGCGTGGTCTTTCCCGCGCCGGTGTGCCCGACGACCGCGATGGTTTCTCCCGGCTCGATAGTGAAGGTGACATCACGGAGGACCCAATCGGGAGTCGACTTCGCACTGGACGCGTTGCTGCTGGCAGAAGTTGGGGCACCGGGCTTGGCTATCCCCGTCGACTCCGGTCGGGGGAGACTTGCGAGGGCGCCAGTCGCCGAATGAACCGCGCCCTCTTTTGCGATATCGCGATATGAAAACCACACGTGGTCGAACTCGATACGGCCGGGACCTTCCGGCGTTTTCCTAATCTCAGGCGAGACGATCTCGACGGGCGTATCGAGCAGCTTGAAAATTCGCTCGCTGGCCGCCATCGCAGATTGCAGAATGTTGTATTTCTCGCTGAAATCCATGATTGGCCGGAAGAAGCGCTGTGCATATTGCGTGAAAGCGATCAGAAGGCCAATGGTGACAGGAACGGCCACAAGATGGAGCCCGAAATGCGGATGCCGGGTAAAGGCAACGCTTGAAACCGTTAAATGGCGAATGATGTCGCGCCCGCCAAACCAGATGACACAAGCAATGGCGATCGCCGAGAAAAAGTCGACCACAGGATAGTAGACCGCGTAGGCAAGGATCGCGTCCTTGTACGCGTCCATGTGGTTGCGATTGATCTCCGAGAATCGCTTGTAGGCCCTGCGCTCTCGGTTAAAAAGCTGCAGCACCACCATGCCGCTGACATGTTCCTGCAAATAGGAGTTGATCCGGGCGATGGCGACGCGAATGCGCCGGTACGAGTCGCGCACTTTGTCGCGGAAAACTTTGGTCGCGAATACGATGAATGGCACCACCGCAAACGTGATCAGCGCCAATTTCCAGTTCATGCACAGCATGACCGCCAGAATGCCTGTCAGCACGAACACATCTTCGAAGATCGAGACCACGCCCGAAGTGAACATATCGTTCAAAGCGTCGACGTCGGTGGTAACGCGCGTGACCAGCCGTCCGACGGGATTCTTGTCGTAGAACGCGACGTCCATCCTCTGCAGGTGGCGGAAAATCTGGCTGCGCAGGTCAAACATCACTTTCTGGCCTGTCCACTGCATGTAGTAGGTCTGCAGAAACTCGAAAACAAAAGTGAGGCCCAGCAGGCAGAAGTAAATGCTGGAAATTTGCGCGATCCCGGTCATCGGCCGTTTGCTCAGCCAGCTCCACAAACCCGAATCTGCGCCCTTCACCGGGGCCAGATAGCGATCGACCGCGACTTTTACCAGGTACGGTCCCAGCACATCGGCAAAAGCCTTAAGCACGATGGCGACGATGGCCACTGTCACCTGCCAGCGGTACGGCCCCAGGTACCGGATCAACCTGCGCATCAGCCGGCTGTCGTAAGCCTTACCGAGTATCTCCTCTTCTTGGGCCATGTTTCTTAGATGATCTTATCGGGCTGGACGCCAGTGCGCTGGGAACGCGCCCTCCAACAGGGTACCTCAAATAGATGGCTCCGCGACCCGTTCGGATGGAAAAGGTTTGCAGGTAAAATAATGTAACTGGTGGCCCTGGGAATCTATGTATCGGTGCCGTTTTGCCGCACGAAGTGCAGCTATTGCAACTTCGCGTCCGACGTTTTTTCGCGCTCCGTATTCGAGCGCTACATAGATCGTGTGTGCGCCGAGATTGCTAACGCTGAAAACACAGCCGTAACCACGGACGCCCGTCTCGAGCGCGAGGTGGACTCGATTTACCTCGGCGGCGGCACGCCAACTGTCCTTGAACCTGCGCAATTGGAACGAATGTTTGCCGTTATGCGGCAGCACTTCTCAGTCCGCGACGATGCCGAGATCACCGTGGAATGCGCGCCGGGAACACTGAACGCGGACCTCCTGAATACTCTGCTCCATTGCGGGGTAAATCGCGTCAGCCTTGGCGTCCAATCGTTTGTCGATGCCGAAGCCGCAGCGGCCGGGCGGCTTCACAAGCGTCAGACCGTTTTTGACGATATCGCCAAATTACGCACGGCCGGGATTCCCAAAATCAACATCGACCTCATTGCGGGATTGCCTCACCAGACGGCTATGAGCTGGCAAAATTCGCTGAGCGAGGCTATCTCAACCGGAGTTCCACATGCGAGCATTTACATGCTGGAAATCGATGAAGATTCGCGGCTGGGGCGCGAGCTGATCGCCGGTGGCTCCCATTATCATGCGCACTTTGTGCCGGATGAAGACGCAACCGCGGATTTCTATCTTATGGCCTGCGAAACGCTAGAAACCGCAGGAGTGATTCAGTACGAGATTTCGAACTTCGCCCGACCCGGATTTGAATCGCGGCACAATTTGAAATATTGGACGCGGCAGCCGTACCTTGGTTTCGGCATCGATGCCCACTCTATGGTTCACTCGGTTCGGGGTCCTGCAGAATCTGTGCGCCTCGCGACCCCCGATTCTCTGGAGAACTACCTGGCTGGTTTACCAGTACAGAAAACGATCGTGACTTCGTCCATGGCGCTTGAAGAGCAATTTTTTCTCGGTCTGCGCTTGAATCACGGGGTCGATCTGAGCGAGATCAGAACAGCGGTCGGCGTCGGAGTGTTCGAGAACGTGCGGAGCATCGTCGACGAACTGGTAAACCAGGCGTTACTTGAGCGCGATGGCGAAATCATTCGCCTTACAGCGCGCGGACGCCTGCTTTCCAATGAAGTATTTCAGCGTTTTCTGGCGTCCACCGCCACTATCAATGTGAGCGTATGATTGAGCATGGATGTCTCGCCGCTGGTTCAGGAGAGCGCCGCACGAGTAGCTGTTGTGGCAAACCATCCGGTCGGTTGGGTGGCACATCGATATGCGCACAAATCGCCAGTATTCATGCGCTTGAAACCACCCTTCATCCTTTCCCTCTGACGGTAACTTCTTCCAGTTCGAGCGCTATGTTCTAATCAAAAATCGGGCGATCAAGCGCCTTTTCGTGCGGAGCTGCCCTTGCCGCAGCCTCCGAGTGGGTTGGAGGAAACGTGGACTTCCAGCTGAACGACGAGCAATTGCAGTTGAAGAAAAGTGTGCGTGAGTTCGCCGAACGCGAAATCAAGCCGCACGTGATGGAGTGGGACGAGGCGGGCGAGTTCCCCGTGGCCACCATCAAGGAACTCGGCAAGCTGGGCCTCATGGGAACGATCTTCCCAATCGAATATGGCGGCTCCGGCATGGGGTACGTCGATTACGTAACCGCGATCGAGGAACTGTCGCGCATTGATGGATCGGTGGGAATCATCGTGGCCGCCCACACTTCGTTGTGCTCGAATCACATTTTCCTGGCGGGAAATGAAGTGCAGAAGAAAAAATACGTGAGCAAGCTGGCGACCGGCGAATTCATTGGCGCTTGGGGACTGACTGAGCCGTCGTCCGGGTCGGACGCCGGAAGCGCGCGTATGACCGCCGTGCGCAAAGGCAGCCACTGGGTGTTGAATGGCACCAAGACGTTCTGCACCAATGGCCACTATGCGGATATAGTCGTGGTCCTCGCCGTCACGGATCGCACGGCGCACACCCACGGCCTGTCGGCCTTCATCGTTGAGAAAGACACGAAGGGATTTCGTCCCGGGAAAAAAGAAAACAAGCTTGGCTTGCGCGCCAGTGACACCGCCGAGTTGATTTTCGACGATTGCGCCATTCCAGCGGAAAACTTGCTGGGCGCCGAAGGCCAGGGATTTCCTGACGCTATGCGGGTCCTCGATGGCGGTCGCATTTCCATCGCGGCGCTGTCCCTGGGCATGGCCGAGGGAGCCTACGAAGCGGCTCTGAAGTATTCCAAGCAGCGCCGGCAGTTCGGCAAAGCCATCAGCGATTTTCAGGCGATCCAGTGGAAGTTAGCCGACATGGCAACTGAGATCGACGCGGCCATGCTTCTGACCATGCGTGCCGCCTCCATGAAAGACGCGGGCATGAAGACTACGCAGGAATCCTCGATGGCCAAGCTCTACGCCAGCGAGGTCGCCGTCAAATGTGCCAATGAAGGCGTACAGATTCACGGCGGCTACGGATTCATCAAAGACTACCCTGCAGAAAAGTTCTATCGTGACGTGAAGCTTTGTACTATCGGCGAAGGCACAAGCGAGATTCAAAGGCTCGTGATTGCTCGCCAATTGCTGCGCGACTAGTGCGTGTTCAGCTTCGGTCCCAACGCGGGCGAGATTCCCCCAATTCCGTCAACAGCCTTTAGAATGTCCGCATGGCCGTTCCACCCTTTGTCGATCCCGCAGCAATCGTAGAACGTCGCCGCGGCGAGTTCCTCCTCAGCACTGATCCGGCGCGCCTCGATTTAGAAATGATTCATCATTTCCTGACTCATTGCTATTGGGCGAAAGGCATACCCCTCGACGTTGTGACGCGATCCATCGAGCATTCGCTGTGCTTCGGGATTTATGATGAATCGAGGATGGAATTACCACGTTCCGCAAGAACGACGAGACCAGTGGCGCCAACACTAAGTAATCAGAACAGACCTGTGCAAGTTGGTTTTGCCCGGATAGTCAGCGATTTTGCGACGATAGCGTATCTTGGTGATGTTTTCGTGTTGGAATCGCATCGCGGGCGCGGACTGAGCAAATGGATGATGGAATGTATCATGCAGCATCCCGCGTTACAGGGGCTGAGGCGATGGATTTTGCTCACACGCGATGCGCATGAGCTCTATGCGAAATTTGGTTTTACGCCCGTGAAATCGCCAGAACGCTACATGGAATTGCATCGACCGGACGCTTACCAAATGAAGGGAGCAGTATGAAAAACTCTGGGATGTACCGTCCACTGTTCGAAGCCGATCCGCAAATCGCCGCTGCCATCGACAACGAAACTCGACGCCAGCACGAAGGTTTGGAACTGATCGCGTCGGAGAATTTTGTGAGCGAGGCTGTGCTCGATGCCGCCGGTTCGGTGTTCACCAATAAATATGCTGAAGGATATCCCGGAAAGCGCTATTACGGCGGATGCGAGTTTGCCGATGTTGTCGAAAATCTGGCGCGTGACCGTGCTAAGCAATTATTTGGCGCCGAGCATGCCAACGTTCAGCCGCATGCCGGATCTCAAGCCAACATGGCCGCCTATGCCGCGGTGCTGCAACCCGGCGACACCATTCTCGGCCTGAACCTGGCGCATGGTGGGCATCTCACGCACGGACATCACCTGAATTTTTCGGGCAAGACCTACAAAATCGTTCCTTATGGAGTCACGAAAGAAACCGAGACCATCGATTACGACGCTCTCCAAAAGCTGGCCGAGCAGGAGCGGCCGAAGCTGATCATCGGCGGCGGCAGCGCGTATCCGCGAATCATCGATTTTGCACGCATGCGGCAGATTGCCGATAAGATTGGCGCGCTTTACCTGATCGATATGGCGCATTTCGCCGGGCTTGTCGCCGGTGGCGTCCATCCATCGCCCGTTCCGCACGCCCATATTGTGACTTCGACCACCCATAAGACGCTTCGCGGACCACGCGCGGGCATGATTCTGTCGAAATCCGAATTCGCCCAGGCGATCGACAAGACCGTTTTCCCAGGCATCCAAGGAGGGCCGCTGGTGCACATCATTGCGGCCAAAGCCGTCTGCTTCCAGGAAGCCATGCAGCCCGAGTTCCGCGATTATGCCCGCCAGATCATTGCCAACGCCAAAGTATTGGCTCAAAGACTGGCCGATGAAGGTTTCCGCATCATCTCTGGGGGAACAGACACGCATCTCATGCTGGTCGACGTTTTTTCCAAAGGCATGCTGGGCAGCGAAGCCGAAAAAGCCCTGGGCGAAGCTGGAATTACGGTGAATAAGAACGCGATTCCCTTCGATACGAACCCCCCGCTAAAACCCAGCGGCATCCGCATCGGGACGCCCGCCTTGACCACCCGCGGCATGAAAGAAGCGGAAATGCGCCAGATCGGACACTGGATCGCCGAGGTGCTGCAACATCGTACTGATGCGGCGGTGCTATCCAAAGTCCGCAAGCAAGTGCTGGAGCTATGCGAGGCATTCCCGCTGTACGCTGAACGGCGGGCAAGAGCGCAGGCCGAGGTAAGAGTGTAATTCCCCTGTGTTCTCCGCGTCCTCTGTGGTTAAATGCGTGCGTGAAGATCGCCATCGACATTCGGCGCATGACCGAGTTCGGCGTCGGCACCTACATCCGCAATGTGGTGCGAAATCTGGGCCGGTTGGATCGTGAGAATGAATACCTGCTCATCGGATCGCCGGCCAAGGTCAAGGAGATCGGCGATCTGCCCTCGACCTTCCACACCGTTCCCATGACTGCGTCCGAGCGATCGCTTGCGGGCTATCGCGAATTTCGCACTGCTGTAAAAGGTCTGGGCTGCGATCTGGTGCACATTCCCAATCTGTTTTCGATTCCGCGCGCCCTGCCTTGTCCTTATGTGATGACCGTGCATGATCTGCTCGATCACATGTCGCGAGCCAGCGAGCAGAGTGGTTTCTGGCGCGGTCTGCACTTGCGGCTGACGCGTACGGTGCTCGACGGCGCCGCTCGCATTTTCGCGGTCTCCAATTTCACCAAGACAGAAATCGAGAAGCTGTTTGAAATTCCTTCGCATCGCATCGAAGTCGTTTATAACGCCATCGACGAGCGCTTTCTGCACGGACATGCCAGTGCCGCGGATCGCGACTTGATCGCACAACGCTACCAGGTCACCTATCCCTTCGCGCTTTATGCCGGGCGCATCAGTCCGCACAAAAATGTGGTTCGCATGATCGAGGCGTTTTCCGCTCTCAAAAACGAGTTGGAGCGAACCCAATCGTATCCTGACCTGAAGCTCATAATCATTGGCGATGATCTTTCCGGCAATCCTGACCTGCGCCGCACGGTCATTCGCAGCGGGGTGCAGAATGACGTGCGCTTCCTGGGATTTGTTCCCATCGACGTCCTGCGCATCTTTTACGACTCGGCTAAGGTGTTTGTTTTCCCTTCGCTCTACGAAGGTTTCGGCCTGCCGCCGCTCGAGGCTATGGCCCACGGTACTCCCGTCGTCACTTCGAACGTGTCATCGCTGCCCGAGGTGGTCGGGCGCGGGGCGGTGTTGGTAAATCCCGAGAATGTGTTTGAGATCATGCGGGCGCTGCACCGCGTCCTCACAGATTCCGCGCTGCGTGATCGCTTGAAAGATCGCGGATATCAACAGGTCGCCAAGTTTTCCTGGGAAGGGTCGGTGCGGAGCATCATCGAGGCTTACGGCGAAACCTGCAACCGCAGCCGCAACTCCTCTATCCAGCAGCCCGCTGCCGACTGAGAGCTAACAAGAAATCTGGAATCGTGACCCTTGGGATTGCTTCGAGCCGTGGCCGATGCGGAACGGAGAACGTAGAGCCACAGCCGTCCTCCCCGGGGTCGCAGGATGTCCGACTTTTCTCCTTGGTCGTCCGGGAAGGCGGGTCGACCTGGCCCTCTCACTTCACCAGCGGCTGTCCCGGGGACGCAATGGAAAGCTTATGCAGTTTGGCGCTGAGGCGCGAGCGGTCGGCGTCGGTCTTCGCCGCGGCCAGGCGTTTGCGTAATTGCGTGATCTTCTCTTTGCGGGTACGGCGCCGGCGAATCTCGGGCCGGCGGCTAGGTGCGGACATGCCATGCTCCTGTCTATCTTAAATTGATTTGCGGAACCGGCCGAACTCGCCCCTTCCGCGGTGTTACGACAATATCCATTGAATCGAAGCCCGCAAGAACTGTCAATCGCCACCACAGGATGCATACGACAAGGGTTTGAATTCTTCGCCGTGACGAGTGTTCGATTCATCGCATTCGCTGAGCTCTACAACAATCATTGACAATCAATTGACTGACGACTTACCTCTCCTTGACAACCGCATTTCGTCTATCGCTTACGCTCAGAACATCGCTGCGATTGCTCGTCTCCCAGGTAGACCTGCACCAAGCGATCAGTGTTATTTGCTGTCGCGCGCTCCGGCCCTGATGTGAAGATGCCGCTGTCTTCCTTCCAGCGTTCGATGGCTGAAACCGCAATCCCCTGCCGAAGTGAATAGCCATATCGACCGCACAAAATGAGCCCAAGTCCCGGAACTTGTCCGCTCCGGGGCGGCCACGAAAAAAGGAGGGTACCCGTGTTCAAACACTTTGCCTATGCACTGCCTTTGCTGATGTGTTTCGGAGCAGGCCTGCTGGTCAGCAACACAAACGGACCGCAGCCACACCAAGCCCGTATGGCAACTGACGGCGCCTTTCGCGACGGCCTCTATGTAGGGCGATTCGCCGCCGAGACAAAACGGCCATATCGTCCACCAATCGGACGCTGGTCGGCACCAAGCGATCGAGCCAGTTTTACCGCAGGGTACCAACTTGGCTACAACCAAGCCCTCGCAAACACAAACCCGTACCAATGACAGAAATGCGAAAGCCCTGAATTTTTTCGATCGAGGTAACTGAAAATGCAAATCAAAAAATCCGTGTCTGCCCTCGCGATTCTCATTGGAACCTGCGCGTCGGCTCCATTTTCGACGACGCCTGCTCCTGCCGCCACGATTTCCATACTTCGCGGAATTGTTCGCTTCGAAGGAACCTTGCCCATTTCCAAGCCGATTCGGATGACCGCCGATCCAGTCTGCGCGAAACAGCACCCCGCGCCCGTTCCGGAGCAGGATGTCGTGGTCGATACAAAAGGCGATTTAGAGAATGCGATCGTCTTTGTAGCCGAGGGGCTCGGTGACCGCACCTTCGATCCGCCGAGTCAGCCTGCCGTTCTCGTACAGAAGGGATGCACCTATTCGCCACACGTCTTAGCGGTTCGCGCGAATCAGCCGTTAGATGTAGTCAATGACGATGCCACTTCGCACAATATCCACCCGTTGCCCGCCAATAATCGAGAATGGAACAAGGCCGAACCCCCCGGATCGAAAATAGAAGAAACCTTTGCTCGCCAAGAAATCGCAATTCCCGTGAAATGCAACATCCACCCGTGGATGAGCGGCTACATTGCTGTTTTCAAGCACCCATATTTTGCGGTGACCGGCAAGGACGGGAGCTTCGAGCTGCGCAACTTGCCGCCCGGGACTTATACCGTCAAGGCATGGCACGAAAAGCTGGGGACGTCCACGCAGACTGTCACCATAGAAGCGAGCGGGACCAAGGAGATCAGCTTCGTGTTCAAAGCCCTGTGATTGTCAGGGCCCTGCCACTTCAACGAGGATCGGTTTTTACAACAATCGTGCTTTACTGCCGTTGACTGTTCTTCAACTGAGCAGCCAGATTTCGTGCGTCCGCAGCCTGCTTCATCATGCCTTTGGCTTGGTAGGCATCGGCTAGAGCATCTTCGATTTCGGGATCGTCGCCGCTTTTCTCCTTCTCTTTCGTAAACGCGGCAATCGAATCATCGTACATTTTCAGCTTGGCGTAGCTCCTGCCCATGTCGTAATAGAGGCCGGACTCCTGCGCCCCCAACTGAATGGCCGACTTGAATTCGGTGATCGCAGCCTGGTCATTGTTTTCTGCAGCCAGCGCAAGTCCCATGCCATAGTGCGCGTCGGGATCATTGGCATCGCGCGCAAGGGCTTGTTCGAACACCGATTTCGCTTCTTCCGGACGCCTCTCACTCAAATAAGCCATCCCGAGATCAATCCAAGCCGCGCTTTGCTGCGGCTGCAGTTCGACGACTCTCTTGAATTCTGCTTCGGCCTGAGCAAACTTTCCTTGCGTGAAATACGCTTGCCCCAGGGCAAAATGTCCCTGGGCAAGATTCGGATTCTGGCGCACGATCGCTTCCAGTTGCGCAATCCCCCGATCCGGATTGTTCTCTGAAAACGCTTCTAGCGCGCGGCCAAAGCGCATCGGCCCGCCGCGCCAGCGCTGTATGCCCAAAGCACTGCCTAGCACGGCAAGAGCAACCACTGAGAGCACTCCAACCCGATGCATGGAGAGATCGGATTGCGGAGCGACTTTTGCGATCAGCGCGCCCAGAATCAGACCGCTGACCAAACCTCCGATGTGCGCCGCATTATCAACTCCGGAAAACATTCGTCCAAACAACAGATTGAAGCCGGCGAAGAACAGCAGGCTCGTCAAAGTACCCCGAATGGCAAAGCTAGGTAGCGAAAATTCGCCAAGATAGAACGACGAAATCAGCGCGCCCGCCAGGCCAAAGATCGCGCCCGACGCGCCCACGCTTAACACTCCGGGATTCCAGCCGACGCTCGAAATACCGGCGGCGATCCCAGTCAGCAAATAAACGCAAAGGAACGTCCAGCGTCCGTAGAGAGATTCCGCGAGCGCTCCCAGATCCCACAGACACCACATGTTGAAGGCGATATGAATCACTCCGCCATGCAGGAACATGTAGGTGAAGAGCCGCCACCAATCGCCCGAGAGCGTGTACGGACCGTAGTTGGCGCCAAAAGCCAACATGGTCTTGCCGGCGAAGTCCATGACCGAGCCGCTGGCCAGCGCCATGGCGAGAAAAACCGCAAGGTTGGCTCCGAATAGAACCTGGGTGAGCGTGATCGCAGATTCGCGTTGCCGCGTCCAGGGTGCGGCGATCACGGGCTGAGGAACGTCGTCGCCGATCTCGCCCCGTTGCGCGGCTTCATGTTGCACGCACCAGGGACAGATTTTCTTGAAACTGAGTGGAGCCAGTTTCCGGCCACACCGAACGCAATTCGCCATAGGTACTCGTTAAGAGAATATCAGCAGTCAGGCCTGCCATTCGCGGTTGGCCTGGATCGTCATAAAACGCTTTGAATCCTACGAACATCTGCTATGTCAAATGCATGCCAAAGGACGTTAGCGCACGTGATGCGGATACATGATTTAATCTCTGCCGTCGCTGGAATTGGTCTCGTGCTTGCCCGAGCATTCAACTGGCCACTGAATACGGACCTGGAGGAGTTGCCGAAATGGAACCTTTTCGGATTTATGTAGCGGATGATGTGCTTGAGGATCTACGGGTACGGTTGCACCATACACGATGGCCCGACCAGGTGCCCAACATTGGGTGGAAACAGGGCACCGAACTGGACTGGTTGAGGCGACGTGTGTCCTACTGGACCGATGAGTTTGACTGGCGTGCCTGGGAGAGGAGGCTCAACGCTCTTCATCACTTCATGTGGGAGGGCATCCACTTCGTGTATCAGCATGCGCCATCCGGACGGGGAATGCCGCTCATCCTCACTCACGGTTGGCCCAGTAGTTTCCTCGATTACCTGGACATGCTGCCGATGCTTGAAGACTTTGATGTGGTCGTACCCTCCCTGCCCGGGTACGGGTTCTCCGCACGCCCGCCCAAAGTCGGTATCAACTACCGATACGTCTCGGAGCGATGGCATCAGCTCATGTCCCAGCTTGGGTATTCTCGTTACGGTGCAGGCGGCTATGACTTTGGATCTGGGGTGACCACGATTCTCGCACTGGATCATCCCGAGTCTGTGATCGGGATCCATCTCACCACTTTGGAATCGGATCTCACCCCTATCGTCGACGACGCCGATTTGTCCGAGAAGGAGCATGCGTACCTCGTGGTGAACCGTGGCTGGAACGAAACCGAGCGCGGCTACAGCGAGATCCAGTCCACCAAGCCGCAGACCATCGGCTATGGACTGAACGATTCCCCAGCGGGGCTGGCCGCGTACCTGGGCGAGAAGTGGCACTCGTGGAGCGACGTCACACCGCCTGACGACTTCCTCTGTGCCACGCTGACCCTGTATTGGGTCACGCAGACCATCACCTCATCCATGCGCGACTATTGGGACAATCGCTGGCACCCTGTTAACCACGCCTATGTCAGCACGCCCACCGCGTTTGGTGTCTTCGCGCACCAGACCGTTCCCGAAGGTGAGCCACCCCGCTCATATTTGGAGCGCATGTACAACATCCAACGCTGGAAAATCTTTCCACGCGGTGGGCACTTCGCCCCGGTTGAGGAACCAGCGGAGGTTGCGGAAGACTTGACCGCTTTCTTCCATGACCGAAACTGAGGCACATCTCGACGATCCGCAATTCTGTCGGAGTGGTCCGTTTTCAAGCTTTCGAGACGAGTCTCATCAACTTTCAGTCAGTGGATCGTCCTCGTCTTCCGCGACATGTAATCCATCAGCAGATATTGTCCCAGCGTATAGGGAGTAGTGAAGTAGGCCTTGCCGCGGCACATCGCAGTCACTTTCTGCACGAATTGCACCAACCCGTAATCCGATGCCAGCATGAAGGTGTTGATCAGCACTCCGGCGCGCTTGCACTTAGAGACCTCTTCGAGGGTTTGGCTCACGACCAGCGGATCCAGCCCGAATGCATTTTTATAGATACGACCGTCTTCGAGGGTGAGCGCTGAAGGCTTGCCGTCGGTGATCATCACGATTTGCTTCATATCTTTTCTCTGTCGCTGCAGAATGCGCTGCGCCATCCGCAACCCCTCGCGCGTATTCGTGTAATAGGGTCCCACTTTGACTCGCGCCAGTTGCGACAGCGGAACCTCCTCTGCCGAATCATGAAATAAGACCAGCGAAAGCGAGTCTCCCGGATATTGCGTGCGAATCAGGTGTGAAAGTGCCATGGCCACTTTCTTGGCCGGGGTGAAGCGATCTTCGCCATAAAGGATCATCGAATGCGAACAGTCCAGCATCAGCACCGTCGCGCACGAAGACTGATACTCGCACTGATGCACCTGCAGGTCCGAGTATTCGATATTGAGGGGCAGCTTCAAGCCTTCGCGCTGGATCGCGCTGGAAAGAGTTGCGGTGATATCGAGATTGAGGGTATCGCCGAATTCATATGTCTTGGCCGACCCGCTGGTTTCAATTCCCGTGGCCAGATCGCGGGTGTCGTGTCGACCGAAGCTGGATTTGCCCAGCGAGCCCAGCAGGTTGCGCAAGGCTTTGAACCCGAGAAAGTCGAGGCTTTTGTCGGTGATCTCGAATCTGGCCTGCTGCGCGTCGCCCATTTGCCCACCCACACCGGACTGCCGGGCAGGATCGGTTGGAGGCTGATCGACCGAGATGTAATCTTCCTGCTGCATGCGCTCCATGAGCTTTTCGATCAATTCATCGAGCTTGCCTTCCATCTGCAGTTGCTCGATCTGCTCGCGCAGATTGTCGTCGAACAACTCGCCGTTGAGCAGTGCTTGCTCGATCGCTTGCTTGAGTTGATCGAGAGTTTGATCTCCCTCCGGCAACTCATACCACATGGAATCGCGATAGCCGCTCTGCAGAAGATAATCCGAGAGCGCGTTAAGCAAGTCCTCTAGGCTCATCTCGCTCGCCGGATCAGGGACGTATTTGGAGTAGCGAATGCGTTTCATGGCTGCATCGTTGGCCGTCGGTCGTTGGTCGTCGACAAGACCTCGTTTCCCAGACGTTGTTTGCCGTCAGACTTGAGAGTCCTCCAGAGTTTCGCGCATGCAAAGAAAAGGAGCGTGTAGAAGAGGAGGTCGAGCAGCAGGCTGGGGATGAGCCAAGCCCAAGTAGGGAATTCCTGCAAGTAAATTCCGAATCGCGAGCAGACAGCGTTGACGATAACAAGGCCCGGCCAGGCTAGGACTGCGGTGGCCACATTGAAAGTTGCGACCGCGATCAGTCCGGCAATCACCAGCAGGCCGAGAGCGGACACGAAAGATCGCGATAATAAACTCACCTTTGCAAAGCCTTCCAATCATCGCAGACGCTAGCGACCAAGATTAACGACGGTTCAGTTAAACTGTCGTCTCTGCCGATAGGGCCGGTCATCAAGGTCGAACGATTTTTCACGAGCGGGCTCTGGCTTTTTTTCCTCAGCTTTGAAGACGCGCTCCTCGCTGCGTCCAATTCTTTTGTGCGCGTGCAAGCCCTCCAAAATAAATTCTGCGGCTGACACCTGCTGTTCCGGACTCTCTTTCTGAGAAACACCTACAGGGCCGAGCTTGTCGACAAGCCCCTGAATTTCTTTCAGATTCTCCAGAGCCTCCACAGCAGGCACCGAATCCGACAGCTGAATCTCTCCGCCCAGATCGAACCACTGTACGACCTGCTGCATGTTGGCGCCGGTGTAATACTCGTCGTAGGTCTTTGCGATCGCGGCGCGAATCAGTTCGCGGCTGACGTGGTCTGCGCCCTTCATCTCGCCCTCGTATTCGAGCTCCAGCTTTCCTGTAATTGCGGGCAAAGCCGCATAAACATCGCTGATGCGAGGTACGACCAGCTTTTCGTGATTGCGAATGGCTCGACGCTCGGCGTTCGAAACCACATTCTCCATGGCACTGATCGGCAGCCGCTGGCTCACGCCCGAACGCTTGTCGATTTTCTTATCCTCCCGCGCGGCGAACGCAACTCGCTCAATCACTTCCTGCACGTAATTCGGCAGATGCAAAGGATGCCCGTTGCGCCGCGTCCATGCTTCCTGCGCTGTGATGGCAATACCTTCTTCGACGGTGGCTGGATAATGAGTGCGAATCTCCGATCCGATGCGATCTTTCAGCGGCGTAATGATTTTGCCGCGCGCCGTGTAATCCTCAGGATTGGCGGTGAACACCAGGG
Organism: Candidatus Sulfotelmatobacter sp.; assembly: GCA_030038125.1. Lineage (GTDB taxonomy): Bacteria > Acidobacteriota > Terriglobia > Terriglobales > Acidobacteriaceae > Sulfotelmatobacter. Next base: position 6,228 of record JASHPL010000306.1, on the reverse strand, counting down.
CCACGTCGAGCGGCAGGCGAATCGGATATCCCTTTATCTGCACATCGCCTTCCTGCATGATGTTGAACAGCCCCACTTGAATTTTCCCCGCCAGATCCGGCAACTCATTGACCGCGAAGATGCCACGATTGGCGCGGGGTAGCAGCCCGTAATGCACCGTCAGTTCGCTCGACAACTCATGACCGCCGCGCGCCGCCTTGATGGGATCGATATCGCCGATCAGATCGGCAATCGTCACGTCCGGTGTTGCGAGCTTCTCAACATAACGATCGTTCGCTGTGAGATACGCGATCGGAGCATTATCGCCAAGTCGCGCCGTCTCTTCCCGACAACGCCGGCAGATGGGAGCATACGGATTATCATGAATCTCGCATCCCGCCAGATACGGCATCTGCGGGTCCAGCAGCGACGTCAGTGCGCGCAGAATCCGGCTCTTGGCCTGGCCCCGCAGGCCTAGCAAAATAAAATTGTGTCGTGACAGGATGGCATTGACGATCTGCGGTACCACCGTGTCGTCATAGCCAACAATGCCCGGAAAGATAGGCTTGTCGCCCTGTTTACACAGACGAGTCAACAGATTGTCGCGCAGTTCATCCTTGACCCGGCGCGTGCACAAACGTTCTTCGGAAAAATTGCTTCGGCGCAGATCTCCGAGTGTGCGCGGAAGACTCATGAGAGGAACCCCCAAAAAGCGAACAGCGTTGTCACGATTATACTCGCGCAGTCGCTCGCGCGTTTTGGGCATGAATTCTCAACACAGAGGCGCGGAGGCAGAGTAAGGCTTCTGCAATTTGCATCCCGGTCGCCCTGACCCGTTCCGCGAGAGATCGATGCTCGATGAACCAACCGGCCCTGTTCTCGTATCCTCTGTGACTCTGTGGTGAGGAGTATCGCGGCGAAATACAAGCGATCGGAGATAGGGAGAACCACAAATCAGCGGGCGTGGCCGTTCCCTCCGGCCTTCTGGCGGGCTCGTGAGGTGCGACGGAGCCCCGGCAGAATACTTTCCAGATAAGCTGCGAGATCGTGGATGCGCTGTTGCTCTGAAAGGGTGGCCAACAATTTTTGCTTGAAGTCAAGATCGAGCGGCAACGAACCAGCGAGATGGAAAGAAAGGTGGGCGCGATCGGCAGCGGACACGTCCTGCGCTGCTCCCGCGAGCGCCAGAATTTCCTTATGCAGTTCGAGGGCGCGATTCTTGTCCTGAGGCGCGCCCTCTCCGGGTTCGTCGGGAACCATCAGGACTTTTGCGCGCAGAAATGAACGCTCCCGATCGAGATCGAGTACTTCGAAGCGCTGTCGGCCCTCGGAGATCAGATCGAGGCGCCCATCCGGGTATTCCTTCGTCACTTTCACGATTTCGGCTGTACAGCCAATCTCGGCAATACCCTCTTCGAGCGCCCTCACTACTCCAAATGATGTCTTGTTGGCGAGGCACTCCCCGATCATCTCCTTATAACGCGATTCGAAGATATGCAGCGGGAGGATTGTGCCCGGGAGCAGCACAACTTCGATTGGAAACAAGGGAAGCAGCACCACGCGCCCTCCGACTGCGATCAAAAGCAAACCGGTTGCCTGATTTTACGCCATGAATGCGGCAACTTGACTTGGCGCGGGAGCGCAGCATACAAACGCGTGCATGGAATTGCAAGGAAAAGTCGTCGTGGTCACTGGCGCTTCGATGGGAATTGGCGAGGCCATCGCAAAGGCCTTCGCCGATGACGGTGCAAGCGTGGTGCTCCTTTCCCGCGACGTTGCTCGCGCCGAGGTGGCTCGCGCGCGCATCGGTTATTCGGAACGTACTGCCGCTCTGGCTTGCGACGTTCGTCATTCCGAAGAGATCGATCGCGTCCTTGCCCTTACTCTGCACCATTTTCAACGCATTGATGTATGGGTGAATAACGCCGGACACGGCCTGCTTGATTCGGTCGCGCAGATGGATATGCAGGCCCTTCACGAACTATTTGAGACCAATTTCTTCGGAGCGGTATCCGCCATGCAGGCAGTCATCCCCGTGATGCGGCAGCAGGGCGGTGGAATGATCATCAACATCTCCAGCGTCGCTGGACATATTCCGCTGCCTTTTCATGCGGCTTACAGTGCGACCAAGTTCGCGCTCAACGCGATCGGTAAAGCGGCGAGAGTGGAACTGAAGAATACCGGAATTCACGTGCTGACGGTGTGCCCGGGCTATGTGCGGACGGCATTCGGGGCGAATGCCGCCCGGGGAAGGGAATTGAAGCAGGTGCGGCCAACCTCGGTTCGCGGCATTAGCGCCGAACGCGTCGCTCGCGCCACACTTGACGGATATAAACAGCAGAAGCGGGAAGTTATCGTTCCCTGGACGATGCACATCGCCGTGAAGTTCTACCAGTTATTCCCGGCGCTGGTGGAGCGTGCCATGGGAAGAATGGCAGGCTAGCAATCTCTAACTCAATTCGCCCAGCATCGCCTCCATCTCGGATTGCGCGTGCAGATTTCCCGTGCGCCGGGCGGAAACAATTCCATCCTGCAGCATCTTTTTGGCATCGTCGGCGCGCTCGGCGCGCACCAACGTTTGCGCGGCCATGAAATAGCCCGCCGTGTAGTCTGGATGGTTTTCCAGCAGAATAGAAAACTCCGCCAGCGCGCGATCCAGGTCGCCTTGCTTCGAATACTCCATAGCAAGACCGTAACGCGCAAAGGCGTCCTTGGGATTCTCTGTCAAAATTTCGTTCAGCGTCGCAATCCGATCCATGCAGAGAGTCCTCGTTGAAGAAGAATTATACAAAGTCGCGCTCGTCTGCCTAATTTGCACCACGCGTTCGAGGTTAACTGAGAGTCAGGGCAGGCAAGGTTTTCATTCAAGCGAAACCCCGGAATTAATTCCCACGCCCAGCAGCTTTAGGGAGAAACGAGAGCACCCACAGCGTAAAGGCGGATCCGTTTGTGGTTGAGTTTCACACCGCAGTTCCGGGCGCGGAAGATCGCGTTCGGAAGCGATTAGATTCCCCCCTGTCCTGCCGTACATGTCCGCTGGTGTGTACTGTAGCTGAAAAGGTCCAAAACGGCGGCAGACGTTCGAAGTTAATCCGTTGGAATTAGTCCGCAAAGAGCGTTGCAAAACACAACAAGTTAGGTACTTTTCTTTCACACTGGCCTTTTGCAAATCCGAGTTATGTACCTCGGGTATCTATCGCAATGGCGGCATGACGACGAAACTTATTTGTGATGAGCCGTCCCCAGTTCCAGCAAGCAGGAACCAGGTCCACGGTTCCTTCGTGGAAAGCAGAAAGAACAGCGCGCAAGGCCTGCTCGACGCGTGCGGCAATGCTGATTCCCCTCCTGTTATGTTTGACAGGGCTCACCCTCCTAACCGCTTGTCAGGGCGTTAGCAGCGGCGGCAATTCTTCCAACCAACAACAGTCTTCTGCGCTTGTCGTAAGTCCGGGCACTCTGGCGTTGGGCAGTGTAGCAGTTGGAAGCAGTGGATCGGCATCGGGCAGCCTGAGCGCCAGTGGAGCGAGCGTCACTGTTACTGCCGCCAGCACAAGTAATTCTGCGTTCAGCGTCAGTGGCTTGACATTGCCGGTAACCATTACGGCGGGGAACAGCATTCCATTTACCGTGACTTTCAGTCCCCAGGCAGCGGGCGCCGCGAGCGGCAAGCTTACCTTTACCAGCGACGCTCAAACATCTGCCTCAGCAGAAGCCTTGACGGGCACGGGCACAGCGGCCGGTTCGAGCTATTCCGTTGCATTGTCGTGGAACGCAAGCACATCGTCTAACATTTCCGGTTACAACGTGTATCGCGCGATGTACGCGAGTTCGGCCTGCGGATCTTTCTCGAAGATCAATTCGACTCTCAACACAAGCACTTTGTATACCGACGCTGTAGTCACGGATGGAACTTCCTACTGTTATGCCACCACCGCAGTCAACTCGAGCAACGAAGAAAGCGGCTATTCCAACGTCGTGTCCAACGTGAAGATCCCTTAACCCCCGGATTTCTGCAGTGACTGTGTCTATCGCACTTTGCGCCGAGCCAACTCTGAACGTCGAAATTCGCGTCGTCGACCCGCATCATCGTAGCGCCGTTTTTGTTCCTCAGTTTCGGGAATTACCGGAGGAACCTTGAGGTGGTTGCCCGCGCCGTCAATAGCCACGAACGTGAGATAGGCAGAGGCAACGTGCTGCGCGGAATCGGCAATGTAGTTCTCTACAAAAACTTTCACGCCAACTTCCATTGACGTGGTGAATACACGGTTGACCGATGAGCGCAGGATGACCAGATCGCCGACTCGCACCGGAACCAGGAAGTCGATGTGATCAACTGAAGCAGTCACCACGTAATTGCGCGAATGGCGGTGCGCGGCCAAGGCACCCGCGAGGTCGATCCAGTGCATCAATCGACCACCCAAAAGCGCGGCCAGAGGATTAGCATCGTTCGGCAATACAATCTCGGCCATCTCGGACTGCGAATCTCGTACCGGACGCGGTGCTAACAGATCGTGAGTCATGGGAGTGGAAAGCGCTGTTTGCAGAGTCCTTTCAATCACTCAATCATTCGTTTTCAAATGAGATTTTAAGAAGCAATCGGCCATCTTCTGCAGGCGTTTGTCTTGATGCCCGCGCACCCAGATGGATTGCTGAACATCGAACTCCAGTTCACCGCGCTCGACCGGCCGATGATCGCGCTCACAGACATAGCAGATGCGAATTCCTGATGAGCATTTTTCTTTGTCAGCCGAGCCGTGGCTTTTGGGCCGCGCCACCACCGCAAATCGAACCGCATCCCAGGCTCGTTCTTCCGGCGCCCACGCGCAGCCGTTGGCATAGCCGAGATTGCAGAATGTTTCGATCACCTGCTGTTGCGGAATTTCATTCTCATGCCCGGGGGCGGTGCAGTGCCCGCTCCAACCCGCCCCGAGCGGCAGCCGTCGCGGATGCGGCCACCCTCCACCCGTGAGTCGTTCCGTCGGCATGAAATAGGGGCACGTCACTCTGCTCTCCATCATTCAAATTTCTGCGAGCGCTCATTGTAATCACTGAACGAATGTCTGACCAGTTTTCAAGCATATTAAATTCCGTTCGGAATATGTTTTTTCTGTCTGACGAGCATCGCAGGCGGTGCTCCGCATCTCGCGATTTCCAGAAGTGGAGGTCGTCAAGCTTGTTAAAAAATCAACAGGGACAACAAGACGCAGCCAGCTGCTTTGCTCATGGCGGTCATGCGTGCCGGCAACCGCCCCCTGGCCCGCCCACAACGCGCTGCATGCAAGTCGACATTGTCGTGGAATCATTCAGCGAACACTGCAGTAGCCCTCACTCTAGGGCAAAGCCTACCGGTGCCGAGCTGACGATGACCGGGCGAATTGGAGCGGGGGACGCATGAGAAATCTTTTTCCTCCAATTGTTCATAAGACCTCCGGGCTCGAACTTGAGAAATAGCCGGAAGATGTTGTGATAGAATCACACCGCGGGGTGGAGCAGTCTGGTAGCTCGTTGGGCTCATAACCCAAAGGTCGGTGGTTCAAATCCACCCCCCGCAACCAATCTTTTCAGTCAGTTGCAAGCCTTCGGGTTCCTCTTCAATTGGGTCCATTGGGTCCAACAACAGCAAATCCCAAACCAACTCTAGTTGCTACCTCGCGTCTATATTCCTTTTCTTGAGCGGTATGGTCATAGCGATCAGTGGTTGCTAAAGATGAGTGACCCACCCACTGCGTTTGCAGGTGAGCGGGTGTGCCTTGTTTCCGAAGATGAGTCACACGCATGTGCCGACAAGCATGAAACCCACCCTTCGGTATTTCCAACTCCGCGAGCAACGGATGCAGCACCCGATTACGGACGTTCTGATCACTGATGGGGGTGCCGCGTTTAGAGATGAACACCCTACCTGTGGTTTTCCCTGCAAGAAACTCTCCTAACAACCAAGCAAGGTCAGGGTGGATGTCAATCACTCTCACAGAGTTTTCCGTTTTAGGTGTTTGCTCGCAACCTTTCCACACACTGCGCCGAACATAAACCACGCAGTTGCCAAGGTCCAAATCCTCGACGTGCAGCCCTGCCGCTTCCCCAATTCGCAACCCGGTGCCTGCGAGCAAAGCGAACAGTACGCGGTATTGACCTTTGGTGTTGTCGATGATCCTCTGCATTTCGTCCTGCGTGAAATAGCGAGCAACTTTCTTCTGCGGCTTCCCTAAATCCAACTCCCAATTTGCCCACACTTTTTTCCCGATTACCAAC
>JASHPL010000305.1 GCA_030038125.1 Candidatus Sulfotelmatobacter sp. | reverse complement strand
GAACTTGCGCCCTCCCGATTCCCTGTCACTTGTGTGCCAATGCCTGACTAGCGGCCGCAGCTCAAGCTCCAGCGCCGCCACGATCGCGACTCCGGGACGATTTTTCGCTAGCCCCTCACTCACATTGTTATACCGAAGCGGGTCTCCCACCCTACGCGGTTTTCGCAGGATGGCGGCTTTGACTTTTTGGAAGAGCGGCGTTTTAGCGCCGCTTCCGTGTCTCGGTGGTAAAAATCACTCTAGCCATACCCGTTCTTCCGAAACCACTCGACCGCCCTGCGCAATGCGTCTTCCACCGGAACCATCTTCCATCCCAATTCCCGTTCCGCCTTCCCCGAACTGGCAAACATTTTCTTTCTGCCCAACCGCACCATGTCCACGGTCGCACGCGGTTCGCGACGCAGCAGCCGTCCGGTAATCGTCTCATCGACGACGCCGGCGGCCAATGCGAACACATACGGCAACTTGATCTTCGGCGAAGGTAGTCCTGTAATCCTGCCCAACGTATCCAGAATCTGCTTCAGCGTGAGATTCTCGCCCCCCAGAATATATCGCTCGCCCGATCTCCCTTTCTCGAGCGCCATGACATGCCCCCGGGCGCACTCCTTCACGTCCACCAGATTCAATCCTGTCTCCACATACGCGGGAAATTTCCGCTTCAGAAAATCCACGACAATTCGCCCCGTCGGCGTCGGCTTCACATCCTGCTCGCCCACCGGAGTCGTCGGATTCACCGTCACCACCTGCATCCCGCTGCGCCCGGCCTCCCTCGCGATCTGCTCAGCCATAAATTTCGACCGCTTGTAATGCCCGATCATGCCGGCTAGCGCTACCGGCGAATCTTCATTCGCGGGACTTCCGTCCGCAGCAAACCCGATCGTCGCTACGCTCGACGTATAAACCACGCGCCGCACGGCATTTTTCCGCGCGGCTTCCAGAATGGCTCGCGTGCCCTCCACGTTCGACCGGTACATTTCGTCGGGATCGCGCACCCACAGCCGATAGTCCGCCGCCACATGAAACACCGTGTCGCACCCCGCCATCGCTTTTTCAATCGAAGCCGGATCGCGCAGATCACCAATGGTGGTCTCTGCTTTAAGTCCTTCCAGATTTTTCAGATTGCTCGTCGGACGAACCAGTAACCGCAACTCCGCGCCCTGGTCAGCAAGCACGCGAGCCACATGTGATCCCAGAAATCCCGTCGCGCCCGTGACGAAAGCCCGCATTCAGCACTCAGCATTCAGCACTCAGGAAGGATTGTCAACGTGCAGCCCGGACGCCCGTCCTGAGCCCGTTTATCACAAGCTTTCCTGGCTGAATGCTGGGCGCTGCCGCTAATTTCCGTTCTTCTCCATCACTTTCGCGTAAGTCGTCAGCGCAAGCAGCGGGAAATAGTCCCGATAGAGGTGATACATCAGATAGAACACGCAGGGGAAGCCGGTTCCGGTGAAATACTCTTCATCCCACGATCCGTTTGCTTTCTGCGTGCGCAACAAATATGCAACCCCGCGCGCCACCGAATCGCTGCGCGTGTCATTGGCCGCAAGCAGTCCCAGGATCGCCCACGCCGTTTGCGAAGCGGTGCTCTTTCCTTGCCCCCGCAGGCTCGGATCGTCATAAGATCCGACGGTCTCCCCCCAGCCCCCGTCCGGGTTCTGCACCATGCGCAGCCATTCCGCGCCCTGCTGGATGCAGGGCTCATGCAGGTCCATGCCAATCGCCTCCAGCCCGCGCAGCACCAGGAAAGTTCCGTAAATGTAATTCACGCCCCAGCGCCCGAACCAGCTTCCATCCGGCTCCTGCTCGCTACGGATGAACTTGATCGCCCGCTTCACCACGCGATGATTCTTGTCGTAGCCGTAGGTTGCCAGCATTTCCAGAATGCGTCCGGTGATGTCAACCGTCGCCGGATCCAGCATCGCGTTGTGATCAGCAAACGGAATGTGCTGGAAAATCATCTCGTCGTTGTCTTTGTCGAACGACGCCCAGCCCCCATTTTTGCACTGCATCGACAGGATCCAGTCGATCGCCCGCTGCACCGACTCGCGCTGATAGCGACCATTGGGATGCTCCACCCGGCTCAGCCCCAGACAAACCATCGCGCTGTCATCCACGTCAGGATAGAACTCGTTGTTGAATTCGAAATACCAGCCGCCCGGCTGCGCTTTTTTGTTTTTCACCTTCCAGTCGCCGACATTGCGCACTTGCTTCTGCAGGATCCAGTCGGCGCATTTCACCATGCGCGGATCGTTCGCCGGGACGCCCGCTTCGCCCAGCGTGAACAGCGCGTATGCCGTGTCCCACACCGGCGACGTGCAGGGCTGCATGCGGAAGGTATCTTCCTCTTCGATGCCTAATTTTTCGAATTCATCGAGCGCGCGAATCACCTGCGGATCGTCCATGGAATATCCCAGGCAGCGCAGGGCGATGATCGCGTTCATCATCGCGGGATAAATTGCGCCCAGGCCGTCGCTCATTTCGAATCTTTCCAGCATCCACTTTTCCGCGCTCTTGATCGCGATCGAACGCAAGGGGCGCACATGGATGGCCTCGAACCAATGAATCATGCGGTCCAATACCAGGAAGAAGTTGCGCCAGGAAATGATCTTCTCCGACCAGCGCAGGTGCATCTTCGCCTTCTGCATCCCACCGACGAATAATTCTTCGACTCCCATCTCGCGCGGAATTTTCTTGAATGGCTTCTTGGCGTAGCAGATGGAAAGCGGAACCAGAATCGCACGCGACCACGACGAAATCTCGTAAATGTTAAACCAGAAAAATTTGGGGAACAGAACGATCTCCGGGGGAATGGCGGGCACAGCGTCGTAATCGTATTGCCCGAAAAAGCAGAGATAGATCTTGGTAAATGTATTGACCTTGGTGACGCCGCCCATTTCCAGAATCTTCTTGCGGGCGCGAACCAGCGCGGGATGTTCGGCTGTGTATCCCGCCAGCTTCAACGCGAAATACGCCTTCACGGATGCGCTGATGTTGGAAGGCCCGTGGGCGTAGATGCTCCAGCCGCCATCGTCGTTCTGGTGCCGCAAAATCCAGTTAGCGCACTTCTGAAAGCGCTCCGCATTGCCGGTTCCCAGCAGCGTGTGCAGCAGAATGTAGTCGGACTCGAGCGTAGTATCGGCTTCGAGTTCGCCGCACCAGTAACCTTCTTCATGCTGCTGCGAGAAAAGACACTTGCGGGCGGCGTCGATCGCCGCTCCTACGCGGGAGCTGAGTTCCTCAATTTTTCCGAAGCGGAGTTGCGGGTTCGAACCTACCGGGGCAGAAGCTATATTGGAATCGGGGGAGTTTGTATCCATCAATTCACCACTTTCTGAGTCTCCTGTGCAGAACGGGTTAGCCTGCGTGTTCGCCACCTTCCAACCGAGCTTGAAATGGCCGAGCCAACGCCGCTCTAATTGGCCGGGGCGGCGGCAATCGCCTCTACGATCTCCGGAGGCAGCCCGAAGCGCACATTCTCCGGCATGACCTCCAATTCCTGGAGATTCTCGAATCCTTTCTTTTGCAGGAACTTCACGGTCTCTTCGACCAGGCACTCGGGCGCCGAAGCTCCAGCGGTCAGCGCGATGGTGTTGACGTCTTTCAGCCACGCTGGTTCGATATCGTTGCAGTTATCGATCAGATGCGCATTCGTTCCCAGATTGCGCGCCACTTC
>JASHPL010000304.1 GCA_030038125.1 Candidatus Sulfotelmatobacter sp. | reverse complement strand
TGCGAATAACAAGCCACATGCCCTTGTTGGCAGCTTAGGATATTTAACGGTCCAGAGATGAGATTTCTGAAGGGTCCGCAACCGGTCGCAATCCTACGCGCGAAAGATTGATGCTTACCTTGGCTCCATGCGCATGCTCAACCATCAGAGCAGCCACTCGAGAGCTCTCACCGTTTTCCAGCGCCTGAACGATTGCGTGATGCTGCCGGTGCGAATAGAGCAGATGATCGTACATGCGTGGAAGGTCAAGTTTGTCGAAAGCGATTGCATGTGCCGCTGCAAACGGGATTCGGCCGTTGCGCTCGAGTGCCTCGGCAACCACTTTGCTGCCGGAACCCTGCACGATCAGGGAGTGGAATTGTTTATTCATGTCGCCATAGCGGGCCTCGTCAACCAGGAGCAAGTGCCCCTTGGCAAAGATCGCATCTCCATCACGCAGGCACTCGTGTAGGGAGTGAATGAGGCGGCGGGACGGCCCTTGCTCCGCTAACATACGAGCCGCCAGGCCTTCGAGAGCACCGCGGACGTCTATCGCATCCATGATTTCCTGCGATGTAAATGCCCTTACGACGAAACCGCGAGTATCGAGTTGGGTTAGTACGCCTTCCTGCGCGAGGATTGGTAAAGCCTCACGTACTGGTGTTCGGGAAACTCCCAGCCTGGCTGCGAGTGCGACCTCTCGCACTCGCTCGCCCGGAGGCAATTCCCCGTGCAGGATCATTTCTCGTATTCTTACGATTACTCGCGAGTTCTTGCCGGCCATCTGTATGCAACCTGGAAAGGTACGCGATTGGGGGCTGAAAATCGCATACATTCTACTCGAATTACAAGATGGGAAAAACCATAAAACTCGACAAGCTTCCGATAGGCCAGGCAGCATAGCCGGTGCTCAGGCTACCAATCCAAACAAGCGCATAGCATTTTCTTTTAGGATCAGCGGACGGACCTCGTCGCGAATGGCAATGTTTTGGAAATCGGAGAGCCATCGATCCGGCGAAATTAGAGGGTAGTCCGAGCCGAACAATACCTTGTGCTTGAGGAGAGTGTTTGCATATTGAACCAAGGTTGGCGGGAAGTACTTCGGAGACCAGCCCGACAAATCAATGTACACCTGGGGCTTGTGCAGACATATTGAGATCGCTTCGTCCTGCCAGGGAAATGACGGATGCGCCATGATGATCGGCATGTCAGGAAAATCGACGGCCACGTCATCAATGTCCATCGGGTTGCCGTATTTCAATCGAACGCCGCCGCCTCCGCGCAACCCTGCGCCTATACCGCTGTGGCCAGTGTGAAAAATCACCGGCAATTTGGCTTGGTTCACGAGCTCATAAAAACCATACGCTTGCTTGTCATTGGCATGGAACTGTTGCACCGGAGGATGGAGTTTGAAACCGCGAATGCTGCCCGCAGCAATTAACTGTTTCGCCTCGTCAACCGCAGCCTTCCCCCGCGTCGGATCGACGCTGGCGAAGGCAAACATGATATCGGAGTTTTCGGCAGCGAAGGCCGCGACCTCGTCGTTGGGGATGGGTGTGCGTCCAGTTAGCCGTTCATCCACGCTGAAAATCACACAGCCGATCTTGCGCGAGCGGTAGTATTCGGCCAGTGCGTAGCGGTCGCGCTCCACACCGGAATTGCCAAAGTATTTCTTTGCGGCTTCGTTAGCCAGATTATTGCTTTCATCATTTTCAAGATGAACATGCACGTCAATGGCGATCAAGTCGCGGGCGTTCATTTCTCTATCTCTTTTGATGGTTGCAACTCCGCACTTTCCAACTCCTTCTGCGCGATGAGAAACGCCGTGTTCGCTGCAGGTACACCGGCATAAATGGCAGTCTGAAGCAGCAGCTCTTTCAAATCGCAGGGTTCCAATTCATGCTGCAACCCCGAGCGCAGGTGCATCGCAAACTCCTCCCATCGCCCCAACGCGGCCATGGTTGCGAGAGCAAGCAACCGTCGGGTCCGTAAGTCCAATTCCGGACGGGTCCAGATCGTCCCCCACGCATAGCGCGTGATCAAGTGCTGAAATTCGCGATTAAAATCGTTGGTTGCAGCAATGCCTCGATTCACATGATCATCGCCCAGCGCCGCCCGGCGCATCGCAAGTCCTGCCTCGGAACGCTGTGTTTCGTCGATCTCGGGCAGCAGAAATTCGAGTAGGGCCGCCAGAAATGATCGGGGCCGTTCCAGGTTTGAGAGGTGGGCTGCCGGCAATTGCAGCGAACGCGCCTTCGGGATTTCCCGCGCCAAGACTTCGCCGTTCCCAACCCACGGAGTTGAAATGTCGCGGTCCCCTGAAATTATCAGAGTGGGAACCCGAATATTCAGCAGGATCTCGCGTGAATCGAAGTCGCGCAGCGCAGCACAACATCCGATATATCCTGCTGGATCAGTCCCCAAGAAAACCGACTTCACCGTGCTGGCGTACGCATTGGATTTGGCCGGAGTGTGTGGCGAGAAAAATCGCTGCATCACCATATCTACGATTGCAGCCATTCCACCCTCACGTACCATTTCGATCCGCGTTTCCCAGTTGCTGCGCTCTCCAAATTTTGCAGAGGTGTTGGCTAGAACCAGGCTTGTGAGGCGATCTGCGGCATTCACGCCCAGCCACTGGCCAATCGCGCCTCCCATTGAGAGTCCGCAAAAGGCAAACTTGCGAATGCCCAGGGAATCAGCCAGCTGGAGCACATCGGCTCCGAGCATTTCGATCGTATATTCTCCTTTGGTTGCTTCTGAAGCGCCGTGGCCACGCGTGTCGTATCGCAACAACTGGAAATGCGAAATCAGATCCGGAACTTGCGGTGCCCACATTCCGTGATCGGTGCCGATCGAATGGGAAAGAACGAGCAATGTCTTGTTAGGCATTCCCTCGAGCCTGTAGAACAGCCGGGCGTTGTTGCAATGGGCGAATGGCAAGCTCTATTGCTCCCCCTTGTTCGAGGTGATGGTATGCAGCAGAGCCTCACGAAACGCCTCGGCCGATCCGAGGTACTGTTCCGGAATCTCGATCTGGTCAAGCAGAGCCCGATTCAGGGGTGAGTTGAGCTCCGGCGATTCCGCCAACACTGTAGAGAGATTTTTATTCTGTGCAATGCTCTTTTGAATGGTGTCTTCCAAGAGCTTGTGAGCCACGTCTCGCCCCAGCTCAGTGGCCAGGAGCATCATCACTCGCTCGGCGAAGATCCGGCCGTTGGTGTTAGCAATGTTTTGCCGCATGCGCGCCGCATCCACCGAAAGCCCCTCCGCAACTTCGGCCAGCGATGTTGCCGCTGATCCCGTCGACTGAACTACTGACGCTACAATCGGCCATTCAGATTGCCAGCCACCGACCGCACGTTCGTGCTCCTGCACCATTGCTGAAAGAAAACTCGCTACCAACCCGGGTACTCGATAAGCAGCAGCAAGAGTCAGAGCGCAAGCGATCGGATTTCTTTTGTGTGGCATGGTCGAAGATCCGCCTCTGCCCTCGCCGCCCGGTTCTGCCACCTCGGCCACTTCGCTCTGCATCAGCAAGCTGATGTCGCGCGCGACCTTCCCGAGAGAACCGGTTAGTACTCCACAGCAGCAGACCATATTGGCCAAACGGTCTCGATGCGTGTGCCAAGGCGCTTCGGGAGACCGCAATCCAAGCTCTTCCGCCAGCGCACGCGCGACAACGATTCCCTTATCTGCCAACGACGCCAACGTTCCCGACGCGCCACCGAATTGAAGAACCAAAACCTCACCGAACGCAGCCTCCAGACGCTTTCTACCTCGACTCAAGGCCCCCAGCCAGCCCGCAACTTTCAAACCGAAAGTTACCGGCGGAGCCGCCTGCATCAGCGTTCGGCTCAGCATGACCGTGGCTTTGTGCCGCTCTGAAATCGTAATCAGAGCTTTTTCCAGGCGCTGTAGATCGCCGGCCAAAATTGTTTGTGCGCGTTTTAGTAAGAGAACGAGCGCTGTGTCAGCGACATCCTGACTGGTAGCACCCCAGTGCACCCACGCCGCCGCTTCGGGGTCTGTGGCCCTCACCTTTTCGGTCAAAGCCTTGACCACAGGAATTGTGGGGGTGCCTGCGCGAAACATACTGACAGACAGAGAGCGGATATCGAATGCATCCGCACGGGCAGCAGCGGCAATGCGGTCGGCTGCGGATTTCGGCACGATACCCACTCGTGCCTCGGCGCGAGCGAGCGCGACTTCAAAATCGAGCAGCGCTTGCAGAATGGAGAGGTCCGAGAACACTTCGGCGAGGGCTTGGGTGGTGGCTAGACTTTCGATGATACGTGCTGCCAAAGCTGTTTCCTCAGTCCGGCATTATACGTGCCCACACTCTCGAACAACCTCATACTTTGCAAACTCGCACCACCAAGGCGAAGTGAATGGTCGTCCCGAAGACGTGAAGTAGTGGCGCAGCATGAACGACCCACCAGCAAAAATCGGCCAACATTGCCAGGCGAAACGGTTCGGACTAGATTATGACAGTCGTAACCAGGAGACTCTATGCCAGTACTCGATACCAAGAGCAGGATTGACGCGGTCGTGCGAGAGTATGCCTTCCCTGACATTCACATCGGCGCCGGGGAGGCGGAATCTCCTTGGGTTCCTTTCCGGCCGAACGTATTTATTCGTCATCTCGCATTCGACGTAAGAACGAATATGTACTCCAACGTTCTATGGGTGAAGTCGGGAGGTATGTTGGGTCGGCATCGCCATCGCGGACGAGTTTTTGGCTATACCCTTGAAGGCAGTTGGCATTATCTCGAATACGACTGGGTCGCCCGAGCTGGCAGCTACGTGCAGGAAAGTCCGGGCGCTATTCACACCCTGGTTTCCGACGAAGGCATGAAAACGGTTTTCTGGCTCAACGGATCGCTGGAATTCTTCGACGAGAACGAAGGCTTACTTGAAACCCTCGATGTCTTCTGGTTCATGGATCACTACTTGAGCTATTGCCGAGAAAACGGCATCCGGGTAAACAAGAAATTGTTTGTGTAAGGCGCGACGTTTGGAGGCAGTGTTCAGTTTTGAATTTTAAGCGATCCGAGCATGCGACTACCACAGCGCATAAATCCCGAAGTGTCGCGGATCCTTCGCAGCCAAAATCGGCTTACTCAGGGTGACGATCAAAACTGACCTCACTACTACCCGTTTGGCCTGCCCATTAACAGGTTTGCTATGATGCGGCGGCATGGACCACTCCCGCCGCTACGAAAATAGCCTGGTCGCGATTTTGTTTTTCACCTGGGGCACGGTCTTCCTGGGCCGGATGTCGCAGCTGTATCTCGCGCCTTACTTCGCGCCAGAATTTCATCTTGGCCATGCGCAAGTAGGCGCTGTGGCGTCAGCGCTCGCCATCACTTGGGCGGCCTCGACTTTTTTTTTCGGCGCCTTGTCAGATCGGGTTGGCCGCAAGCCCATTCTGGTTCCTGCTGTATTTGTCTTCTCGATCTTGTCCTGGGCGTCCGGTCTGGCGCATAGCTTTCATCAATTGCTGCTGGTGCGGGCCCTGATGGGAGTGGCAGGGGGGCCGGCTTGGTCCACTATGACGGCGCTACTCGAAGAGTCCTCGCCCCACGGTCGCCGTGGACGCAACATAGGCCTGGTGGTCAGTGCGGCGGCACTTGTCGGCCTAGCTGCCGCCCCGGTGCTGACAACCCAAGTGGCGGCGCGTTGGGGCTGGCGGTCGGCATTCTTCGTGGCTGGCGCTCCGGGATTAGTGATGAGTCTTCTGGTTTGGAAATTCGTAGAAGAACCAGCCGCACGAAGCGACACCTACGAGAAGCCGTCGTTGTCGGAATACATTTCGATCCTTCGCTATCGTAACGTCTGGTTGTGCTGTCTGGGAGCGGCGGGATTCATGTCGTGGTTGTTCGCGGTGAATGTGTTCGCCCCGCTTTACATCACCGAGGTTGCTCACGAGTCCGCAACGACAGCCGGTTTCCTCCTCGGTGCGAGCGGATTGGGCAGCTTCTTCCTGGGCTTCCTGCTTCCGTCCCTCTCAGACCGATGGGGTCGCAAACCGATTTTGCTGCTGATGGCGGCGATGTCCGCGGTAGTGCCGCTCGCCTTCCTGGTGCCAGAGCTCTATGTGTACCCGGCGGTGCTGGCATTGATCGTTTTTGTCGCCAATTCAGGCCAGGGTATCGCCAGTGTTGTCCTGGTTTTGGTGCCCACCGAAACTGTGCCGTCTCAATTTCGAGCCACATCCATCGGCCTGGCCACGCTAGCCGGAGAGGTCATGGGTGCGACCGCTGCCCCTATTCTGGCCGGCACATTGGCACAAAAGCACGGTCTCGCCGTAACAATGTGGTTGGCAGCAGCTGGTAGCGGATTGTTATTTCTAATCACTCTTTTTCTTCAAGAAACCGGACCCGCTCGGGCTGCGATGTTGGCGATCAAACCACGGATTCGACCAAACGTCCCGGAACAGCCGGACGCAGCGGATTAGCCAGAAACGTGTGTCCCGATTTAGTCAGTACGTGTTTTTTGCAGCTCTCGTAACCTGAACCGCTGCAGCTTGCCGGTAGCGGTCTTAGGAAGCTCCGGCAAGTACTCAATCCACTGTGGTTTCTTGTAACTACTTAGCCTCTGACCAACCCAATCCTGGAGTTCTCTTCGCAAGCTGTCAGTGGGAACGAAATTGTTATGTAGTACCACATACGCAGCTGGCTTGAGAAGGCCAGCCGTGTCTTCGCGAGCCACCACGCCCGCTTCTCGCACCGCGGGATGAGCAATCAAGGCACTCTCGACCTGTGCAGGACTGAGCCATCGCCCATTCACCTTGAACAAGTCGTCGGCTCTGCCCGCGTACCAAAAATATCCGTCCGGATCCTGGTAATACTCATCCCCGGTACGAAACCAGGCGCCTTCGAATGCGGCTTTGCTTTTTTCGTGCTGGTTCCAGTAGCCGGTGCAGATTGAATCCGCTTTTATCAGTAAGTGTCCAATTTCGCCTTTCGTAACAGGTATTCCTTCTTCGTTCACAATCTTTGCCTCATAGCCTGGAATGACCTTTCCACTCGACCCCGGCCGAACCTTCCCGGGAGAATTGGAGAGCACCACTTGCAAAGCCTCAGTCGAGCCCCAGGCATCGAGAATTTCAATGTTAAAGCGCTGTTTGAATCGCTCAAACAGAGCAGCTGGCAATGATTCCCCGGCAGAAATCGCGTGTCGAACACTGGAGAGATCAAACTCCCTTCTATCTTCCCGCTGAGATGCTAATAACGCCGCGTAGTTCGTTGGCACGGAGAAAAACAAAGTCGGACGATAGCGTTCAATGTCCGCGAAAATGCTCACGGGAGTGGGGCGGGCCGATGAAAGAATCGTGGTGGCTCCGCAGTAGAGCGGAAAATATCCCGCGTTGCCGAGTCCGTACGCGAAGAACAAACGCGCCACGCTGTAGCAACGATCGGATTCGCTCATCCGCAGGATGCCTTTCGCGTATGCCTCCGAACAGATGACCATGTCGTGGTGGAGATGAACACATCCCTTAGGAGCTCCAGTACTTCCTGATGAGTAAAGCCAAAATGCCATGTCATCTTTGTTGGTGGGCTCCGTTTGAAGTTCTGGAGACGCCGTTTTCATCAATTCACATAAATTGGCGAACTGAGTGTTCCTCTCCCCGACCAGAACAACCTCTTTTAAGTAGCGCAGCCGATCACGTGAAAGCTGCTGGATTTCTGGCAAAGTAGTCTCGCTGACAACAACAACCCGCGCGCGCGTGTCATTGAGCAGGTATTCATAGTCCTGCGCCCGGAGCCAAGGATTGACCGGTACAGCCACGGCGCCAATTTTGATTGCTCCCAAAAAGCAGTACAGGAACTCAGGGCTATCCAGGAGTGCCAGCAGGACGCGTTGCTCGAGGTCGATACCGAGCTGACGCAAAAGGTTGCCAACCCGGTTTGTATTCTCGAGCAGGTCGCGATAGGACACTTTTTGATCGCCACATTCGATCGCGATCTGCGCGCCCCGGCCTTCGGCGACATGGCGGTCCACCATGACACTGGCAACGTTGAAGGTCTCGGGCAGTTTGATCAAGGTCGCTGCAGTCCTCTAGGAATTGCTTGGGGCGAGTTTCCTGTAAACTCCGACGGCGGCGGAGTATAGCACGTCGCGAACTCCGTTTGCCTCGTCGACTGCTGCGGCCTGCGGAGATATTTAAGAGGGCGGTGCATGCCGCGCCCTTTTAAACTGTCTTAGTTGGACGATTCCGGTTTTTCGACCTTGAGAAATCGCATCGGGCGAACCATATCGGTGGCGACGTCGAAACCGGTCACGCGGCCATTGCGGTCTCGCACGAAGTGCATTAGGAATTCACCTTCGCTGAGGTCAGCGATAAAGCCGTCGGGGAATGATGGCTGCAGTTGCTGATCCTCTGCCATCCACTGTTGCCGGATCAGCTTGCCGTTTTGCACCACCAGCTTCCACGTGGCCTGCAATTCGTCGTTCGTATAAGATCCGATGTAGTCGTTGAGATGAGACGCATCGGGACCAGAGCCTTTGGTCGCTGCATAAACTACGGGCCCACCGCCTTCCCAGGTTTCCAGTTCTGCTTCGCCATTTTTCGCGCTGCGGAAGATATACTTGTCCCGGTGTTCTGAATCCGGCTCGACTAATTCAAACTGTCCATTTCCCTGCGGAAGCATGTCGTAGGTCATGCCGGGTCCGACCATCGTGAGTCGACCGTCCTGAACCACGAAACTGCGAAGGGCGCCATTCTTCTCGCTCCAATACGTTCCGGCGTAGCGCTGCAATGTCGCTGCTGATACGGTGGAGAGATTCTCCGCAGAAGTGCTCCTCTCGGCTGGAGCAAAATCGTCGGCGAGATAAAGATCGGCGACACGCTTGGCCATGCGCATGGGTTCCATACTGCCGATGCAATTGCAGGTGATCAGAGTGGAAAAGTGCTGATCGGGAAAGTGGCTCAACGCAGCACGGTATCCCACCCACTCTCCGCTGTGATGCCACCAATTGAGACCGCGGTAATGATCAATGAAGATGCCCATTCCATAAGGAATCGGCTGGCCGTTGTTCAGAGTGCCAGGAGTCGTGAGCTGGCGGATCGCATCGGCTGCGCCTACCACGGGATGTTCAAAATTCTGATCCCACTTGAAAAGGTCTTCTACCGTGGTCATCACAGAGCCATCGCCGAGTTGCTCGAAATTACTCATGTCCATTTCGAAGCCGCCGCCCTCATGCGGCGCATAGCCGGTGGCGCGACGGGGCACGATCATGGTGTGATCATCGTGAAAGTGTGTGCTGGTCATTCCTAACGGACCGAAGATTCGATCCTGAGCAAATTGCCGCAGCGTCTGTCCTGTGATGCGCTTCACGATCTGCGACATCAGAAAAAAATTCGTGTCGCTATAGAGAAATTCTTCGCCCGGTTTGAAGTTCATTCCCTTCTGTCGGACGATTAAGTCCATCGCATCTCGATCGGTGGTGAGATCGGCTTCCGGAATTCCCTCGATATCGAATAGGTCGTCATAATTCCGCAATCCGCTGGTGTGATGCAGCATGTGGCGGATGGTGATGGTCGAGCCGTAGTCGGGAATCTCAGGGAGATATTTGCGGACGTCATCATCGAGTGACAATTTGTGCTCTTGCGCGAGCAACAGGATAGCCATCGCGGTGATCTGCTTCGAGACCGAGCCGATGTCAAACACCGACTGCGGAGAAATCGCGATACCGAGCTCCAGGTTGGCCATACCGTATCCGTGCTCGTAAACGATATGACCGTCCTTCACCACAGCGAGGGCGCATCCGGGCGAACTGGTCGTATTCCATTCGGCAAAGATTTGGTCGACCTTAGTGGTGATGGTTTCCTGCGCAGCGGAAAATGTTGCCGCCGCCAGCAAAGAACACACAACGATTGTGAGCAGATGTCTCATAGATTTCGCATTCCTGCTTTGCCTAGAAGCTGTAACGGAGTGCGAACTGCATGACTCGCGGAGCCGTTAACGTCGACGTATAGTATCCAAAGCTTGAGCTGTTCGAAAGACTCAGGTTGCCCTCGGCGTTGCTTCCGGCAAAAGGTTCCAGGGCCGCGGCATCAAATCGCACCGAGTTCGTGATATTGAAAGTCTCCCAGCTGAACCGAAGCGCCGAGGATTCTGTGATATTCCAGGTCTTTCCCAGCCCCATATCGATGCCGAAGTAGCCCGCTCCACGGATCAAATTCCGTTCTCCGGATTCACCAGGATAGGCATAGCGGAATTGATTGATCGCCGCATTCGGACCCGAGACCGGATCTGCGAATAAGTTGGGACTGCCGTTGACCATATACGTTCCACCCTTCGGCTTACGGCCGATGAGAACGGCGTTCGCCGTGTTCTCCCAGTTGGTGGGCCAATAGTTGCCATCATTCACCGTGGTTGGAAAACCGCTGGTCATGCGGAAAATTCCGGTGAGTTCCCAATTGCCGGCGATGGCGCCGAGCGCGCCAGTCGGGGCGAACCGTTTCCCTTTCCCGATTGGCAGCTGGTATAGCCAGTTCGCATTGAATTGCTGGGTCGCATCAAAATCAGACACCCCGCGATTCTGCTGCGGTGACCACGTGTTCAGGATGTAACTGGCAAAACCGCCGCCCGAGACGCCCGAACCGCCTTCATACTGATTCACCCGTTCTGCGTCGGATCCGAGGTCGATTGATTTGGAATACGTGTAGTTAAAGTCAAACTGCAGACCCCCTGCCATTCTGCGCCGTAGGCTCGCTTGCAGCGCGTTGTAGCTGCTGTTGCCCATCGTGCTCCATACGTACAAAGAGGAAAACTGCGGGGCCCAAAATTGAAACGGCTGCGTGACTCCATTCACGGTAGCGCAGGCAGGAAACGCGACTGCAGTAGGATCGCAATACCAATCGGCCTGGATCAGTTCCGTGGTCATGTCGATGCCACCATTGCAGGCGAAGATTTCGTACATGTTTTGAGTGGCTGTTGGGTGCGCCGGAGGCGTCCCCGGGGCGCATGTGATAGTTGGCTGCTGGCCCGCGACCAGAGGAAACAAATCTTCGAAGTACGGGATCTTCGGCATGTTTTGTACAAGCGTCGGATTACCGCTTTGCATCGTGGTGGCGATAATCCGGGTCGCGGCATAGAGATCCATCCCGGACTTAGGATCCCGCAGATCCAGCGGTTGGGCCACGTCCAACTGTTGTAGCAATCGATGGCCAAAACGGCCGACATAAGAAGTTTCGAGAACGAACCCGCGGCTCAGTTCGCGCGTGAAAGAAAGATCTACGACATGGGAGTAAGGAGTTTTCAATCCGTTGTCCAGTCCCCAGCTGATCGACTCGCCTCCGGTTGATGGGGTTGACGGTGGGTAATAAGGAAAGCCGCCGGTTGGTGGCGGGGGCTTCAGCAGACAAGGAGGAGTACCGCAGCCGTTGTAGGTGGACGGCACGTTGTAAAGAGAATCGAACCGTGGCGACTGATCGGGAGTAACCAGGCCGGCAGGATCTCCGATGACAGTCGTCAAACCGAATGAACCCATTCGATCGAAACTGTTGAGGACGCCTTCGCCAAAGTGGTCGTAGTACATCCCGTAACCGCCGCGAAGGGAACTCTTTCCTGATTCGCCGAAGATTTTCCCTAGCCAACTCTCATGCGAGAAATTGGGGGACCAGGCAAAGGCAAAACGCGGAGCTATATTTCTGTAATCCCAGTTCCAGATTGGTGGCTTGCCATTCGCCTGGCCGGCCAATTCAAAACCCAACAAGGGCTGGATACTCTGTCCCTCGACCATGCCAGTCGCGCGGTTGTGAAACCATTGACTGATCCCCGGAACTGGCGCCACTTGAGTTCCGGTGGTCTCGTATGGCGGCTGGAGCAAGCTGTAGCGTGCGCCGAAGGTGAGCGTCAGATTCGGCTTGAGCCGCCATGCATCTTGCGCATACCACTCTGCCTCGTGAGCGCGAAAGTGACGCGCCACCATCGAGCCTTCCGGCAAGAGGTTGAACTCTTTGGTTTCCTGATAATCGGCGGTCACTTGCGGCACCATGCCGGTGATGGCACTGGCCGCGAGATCATATGCCGCAGAAAAGGACCCCGATCCATTCGATGCGTAAGTACCTAGGACCTCAGGAAATCCCAAATTTGCGAATTGCGGAGCACCAGGATCGAGGCTGGTTCCGGTTCCCGAGATTCCGCCGGCGGCCAGCCAGGTCGGGTTTGATTGCCCATTGATAAAGGATTGCGCGTTCGATTGGCGAAGATTATTGATGATTCTCAGGTTCGTGCCGAACTGGATGGTGTGCTTGCCTTTGGTCCAACTGAGATCATCCACAAAATTGTTCAGCGGCACTTGCACATTCGTGGTCGGCGTTTCCCCAACCGGATTGGAAATGTTCCCGGCGTAGAAGCTGATGAAGCCTTGCGTTTGCAGTCCCGATTGCCCAATGCCTTCGCGGATGTAGCCGTAGCGGAAATTGTTAAGTAAAGAGTTCGTGATAACCGTCGTATAGCCCGCCGCCAGGCCCTTGCCGTTATTCGTGGAAACCTGGCTTGGAGGCTGGCCCGGGAATTCGGACCCCATTGTTACCGAGTGATCATTCTGCAGGTTCCCACGCAGGAAGAGATGTTGGTTTCCATTTGAAGTCGGGCTGTAATCCAGTTTGACGATATAGGTATCGAGCTTGCCGGGAGTGGGATCAGAAAAGGTATATCCCGAAATGTTCAGACCATCGCCGACCGTAGGATCGTTCGGTAGCGGATAACCATTAAAGACGGCGAGCGCGGATGGATCGACTCCAGGACCTTGCGGG
Organism: Candidatus Sulfotelmatobacter sp.; assembly: GCA_030038125.1. Classification (GTDB taxonomy): domain Bacteria; phylum Acidobacteriota; class Terriglobia; order Terriglobales; family Acidobacteriaceae; genus Sulfotelmatobacter. The sequence continues at coordinate 8,485 of JASHPL010000304.1, read as the reverse complement.
CAGTTCCCCAGTCCAGAGCAATTCGGGTCCAGATTGGCGAGATCAGTCTTATTGAGCGTGAACAGGCCATTGGAACAGGTGTGGTTCTGGCCGTTATCGCATTCATAAACCAGATTTCCGGCGCGGAAGCTGGCCGTGGGAACAAAGCGGGTCACAATTGCGGTTTCATGCGTCCGCTGGCCTTCGTACGTAGCAAAGAAGAAAAATCGATTCTTGATAATTGGGCCGCCGATGGAACCTCCAAACGTGTTCCGAACCAGATGCGGAGGAACGTTCGGATTGCCGCCCTCGAGCTCGGCCCGCTCATTGAACCAGCTGTTCGCTTCGCCAATTTTCGAGCGGTTGTACTCATAAAGGGACCCATGGAATTTATTCGTTCCACTCTTGGTGACCATCGCCACTTGTGCGCCGGAGGATCGCCCGGCGTCTGCGTTCGAATTGGTTGTGGTGACGCGAAATTCCTGCAGAGAGTCAAGAGTGGATCGCAGGGCTCCCTGAAAGGCGTAACCGAAAACGGGATCATTGTCGTCCAGGCCGTCGACCGTAATGTCAGTCTGATCGCTGCGCGCTCCACTCACTGCCCCGCTGCGGCTGTCTGCGTCGGGATTGATGTCCGTACTGTCGCCGGTGTACAACACGCCCGGCTGAAGACTGAGAATGGAAACCGGGTCCCTCCCCTCGAAGGGAAGATCGGTCATCTGATCAGTTGTAAAAGCATGGCCGATGCTCGCGTCCTGAGTATTCACGAGCGGGGCTTCGCTCATGACTTCCACTTTCTCGGAGACGGCTTGCACCCGCAAGGTTTGATTGAGCGTGGCCGGGGTATTGACCAGCAAACGGACGTTATCGACCCGCAGCGTAGCAAAACCTGACGCCGCGATCGTAAGCGTGTACGTGGCGGGTGGAACTTCAAGAAACTGATAGAAACCTTGACCGTCGGTTTTGATAGTTCGAGAAAAGCCGGTGGCAGCGTTTGTGATCGTAACTTCAGCTGCAGGAACTACCGCTCCTTTCGGGTCAATGACGGTTCCACGCAGTGACGTGCTCGAAGTCTGCGCCGAACTCAGCGCTGCCGCGAACAAAAGAGCCAGAATTACGAACGTGACAGACCGCTCGTTTCTCATCATCCCGTCCTCGCTTAGGGGAACCGCACTCAGTTACGGATGTGACACAACAAAAGTATTCCCCGCCTTATAGTGAATCTGGGCGAATCCTGTCAAGGAAGAAATGGCCGTCGACAATCGCAAAATTCGCAGTGGTAGAACAGATTTTCTGATGTTACAGATGTGACAATCCGCTTGACATTTTATGCAGCTGTGTCGGATGCTTACCGTTTTTGTGGCCAAAGGCGCAACAAATCGAGAACTGGTTAGCCCGAGCTGGCACGAACGGATCAATCGCCTTTCTCCCAAACGTCGGGAATTGATCCGGCCCGTTCTGGAAGATCCGCGCAGCTTCGTATTCGTGAGTATCCGGGCTATGGCGGAGCGGCTGCATACGGACACGGCAACCGCGCTGCGCTCAATCCGCGGAATGGGATTTTCCGGTTATCCGGAATTTCGGCGCTACCTGCACGAACTGACGATCGCGCATGCCACCTCTCTGGATTCCATGCTGACAAGTACGGCCAGAGATTCCGATATTCCTTCTCATGTCCTCGACTCGCTCGACCAGGACCAGAAAAACTTCATCAGTTTCCGGAACACGCTGAACACGAAACAGCTGGCCAGACTTGCGGAACGCATGTGGTCGGCACGGCGAATTTTGTTGCTGGGAGGCGATCTGGCAACGGCACTAGTGTTCTATTTGGAACATCACCTGGTGATGTTGGGCTTGCCCGTGTTCCCCGGCACGACCCCGGGCCGGGTTGTCCATTTGGTCCGAACTGCCGAACGAAGGGACCTGGTGCTGGCAATCAGCTTTCATCGCGCTTTGCGGCAAACGGTGGACGGCATGACGCAGGCCAGGGCGAGAGGGGCACATTGCGTCGGAATCACCGACACCTTCGTCTCGCCGATCGCGCGTTTCGCGCACGAGAGTTTCATTGTTTCGGTCGAGACGTGCCATTTCGGCGATTCCTATGTCGGTCCGATGGCGTTGCTGGATGTGCTGCTGGTCGCTTGCGCAAATTATCGCCGTCAATACGCGCTGGCTCTGGCTCGCGAAGCCGCCGAGGAACAGCAGCAGGGATTCCGCTGGTATGAGGATTGAGCAAGCTGCAAGGCCTCATCCGCCTGACTCAGGACTGAGATCGTAGTTTGAACGAAGGCTTATGCGAATTGAAACTATCACACTACGCGAACTCAGGATGCGCCTGAAGGCTCCTTTCGAAACCAGTTCGGAAGTGACGTTTGACCGACGAATCCTGCTAGTGGAAGTCGGCGTCGACGGACTTCGCGGCTGGGGAGAGATCACCACAGCCGAAGATCCGTTCTACAACGCTGAGACCACCGATACCGCGTGGCACATGACGCGAGATTTCATTGTGCCGTTCATCCTCGGCAAGACCATTGAAACAGCGGCCGAAATCGCGGTTCTGCTCGAGCCGATCCGCGGACACGAGATGGCGAAGGCCGGTATTGAGAATGCGCTTTGGGACATTGAAGCGCAGCAGAAGGGCGTCCCGTTAGCAACATTATTGGGGGGAACCCGATCCGAGATTCCATGCGGCGTTTCGATCGGCATCCAACCTTCAACCTCGGCGCTGCTCGAGAAGATTGAATGCGAGTTGTGCGCGGGATATCAGAGAATCAAACTCAAAATCAAGCCCGGAAAAGACGTTCAGGTGGTCGACGAAGTTCGCAAGCAATATCCGCGAACCAAACTGATGGTCGATGCTAATTCGGCGTATCGCCTGGAGGATTTGGACGTGCTCCGCGCGTTTGATCAGTACTGTCTCCTCATGATCGAACAGCCGCTGGCTTGGGATGACATCTATCAGCACTCCTTGTTGCAAGCGCGGTTACAGACGCCCATCTGCCTGGACGAGTGCATTCACCACTCATCGCACGCCGAGGCGGCGATCAAGCTTGGGGCGTGCGGGATCATCAACATTAAGCTGGGACGAGTTGGAGGCCATGCCCGAGCCAGGCAAGTGCACGATGTTTGTGTGCAGCACTCCATCCCCGTGTGGTGTGGTGGAATGCTTGAGTCCGGCGTAGGCCGCGCCCACAACATTGCCATGTCCACTCTGCCGGGCTTCTCTCTTCCCGGAGATGTCTCGGCAAGCCAGCGCTACTGGGATGAAGACGTTATTGAACCCGAAGTCGACGTCAGTTCGGCAGGAACAATACGAGTGCCAGAGAAATTGGGCCTGGGCTACGAAGTTCGCAGAAAAAAAGTGGAGTCGCTCACCGTTCGCCAGCAGCAGTGGCGAGCCTAGCTGAGTTTTTCCTCATGGGTCATGGGCGGAAGCCGGTTCCATAATCGCACTTCGACGCATGTGCGGAAGGCAGGAATGGCTGACGTATTGTGCAAAACGGGTGCGGCGCCAACCAGTCACCTCAAGGCGGGCTCGCTTTCCCTCACCGATGCCATCGTTCTTGCACTCGCCAGTTCCGCTCCAGCGCAGACCATGGCCGTAGCGCTGCCGGCGCTGGTGGCGGCAACTGGCTACGCCGGTCTGCTGCCTATTGTGTGCGCCTTTGTGCCGATGCTGGGCATTGCCCTTGCCTATCAGCGATTGAACCGGTGGGATCAGAGCGCGGGTGCAACTTACACCTGGGTTTCAAAGGCGTTGCATCCGTACTTGGGCTTCGTCGCCGGATGGATGATTCTGATGTACTACACTCTGGGCACGATCAGCATGACCGTGCCGGCAGGCGCCTACACGCTGCAGTTCGTGGCTCCCGGTCTGGTGGGGAATAAGATCGCAGTGGCCCTCGTTGGCGGCGTCTGGAATGTACTCGTGACTCTACTGCTGCTGGCGAAGATCGAGATCGCGGCGCGCTTTCAAAAGGCTCTGGCTATCTTCGAGTACTCGGTGCTCCTTCTCTTCGTCATTCTTGGAATGCGTACGCTGGCGTTAGGGAGCGGCGCATCGCCGGTAAGCTCGGCATGGTTCACGTTGTCGGGAGCAGGAGGAACCAAAGGATTTCTGGCAGGAACTCTTATTGCCGTGTTCATGTACTCGGGCTGGGACGCGGCCATTTACGTAAATGAGGAAACCAAAGACAAGGAAACGAATCCGGGGCGGGCCGCGATTACCAGCGTGGTGATCCTGCTGCTGGTGTATTCGCTCATCACCTTTGCGTATCAAGCTGTCGTGAGTAGAGCAGCTCTTGAGAATTCCGCAGGAAATTCTCTCGCGGTTATCGCCGAGCATCTTTTGCCCGGACGGAGCTCGCTCGTGCTGAGCATCGCCGTGTTGTTGGGCACCGTGGCGTGTCTGCAAGTCGCGGTTGTCTCTTCGTCACGACTTGGATTTGCTATGGCGGAAGATCGCGTGATGCCGGCTTTTTTCAAAACTCTTCATCCGAAAACAGCCAGTCCGTGGGCAGTGACACTGTTTATGGGCGCAGTCAACCTAGTGTTCCTGTGCCTGACCGTATTTGAAGCTGGCGGTATACGCGAAGTTCTATCGAACATTGCGGGCGCGCTGGGCATCATCGCATCGCTGTATTACGCCCTCACCGCGATCGCTGCGGTTTGGCAGTATCGCGCTGTCCTGCGCAAAAACTTCGGCAATTTTGTTCTGGGTGGAGTGTGGCCGGGCCTGGGAGCCGTGTCGTTGCTAGGAGTCGTCGTGGAATCGGTCCGGACACGAGCGGTTTCGGCCACAGTGCTCTGTGCCGGACTAGGAGCCGCTGCGATCGGCTTGCCGATCGCAGTTGCGGTCCATTACGTTGGCAAGGTTCCGCTGCTTGCCGCGTCGGGCACACAACAGAGGGAGAGCTCATGAAAGCAGACTCGCAGGCAGCGGATGAAAAGGCGCGTGCCGAAAACGAACCTGACGGGGTCAAGAGGACCACAGAATCAGCGAGGCTCTTCGCTCAAGCGCTCGAGGTGATCGCCAGCGGAGTGAACAGCACCGCCCGCACTCCGCGCTCCGGGTGGTCGCCATATCCGCTGTTCGTCGACCACGGAAAAGGATCAAGAATTTTCGATGTCGACGGTAACGAATTCGTCGACTATTTGTTAGGACTCGGGCCGATGCTGCTCGGGCACTGCCCCAGGCCCGTGAACAAGGCGGTAATTGAGTTTATTCGTCGCCGTGGCACGGTTTTTGCTTTGCCGGTGGCCGATGAAATTGAATTAGCGCGCAAGCTGATTGCCGCGGTACCCAGCGTCGAGCAGATGCACCTGGCGACCTCCGGCACAGAAGCTGTTCTCTACGCGCTGCGCCTCGCGCGTGCATACACGCGGCGCAAAAAAATCATCCGCTTTGAAGGCATGTACCACGGATTTTCCGATTCGGTGTACTGGAGCAAGCATCCTCCGCTGGAGGCAGCCGGGCCCGACTCGCAACCCGTCCCAGTTCCGCAAGGGCCGGGGATGCCAGAGGGGTTGGAGAATTCGCTGATCATCCTGCCATGGAACGACGGCGAAATTCTAGAGCGCACGATCCGGCGCTACGGCGATCAGATTGCCGCAGTGATCACCGAACCTGTTATGTGCAACACCGGCTGCATCCTGCCGGAGCCGGGGTATTTGGAGCTGATGCGAAGCTTGACACGCGAATCTGGAATCGTGTTGGTCTTCGACGAGGTAATCACCGGATTCCGTGTGGCCTTAGGAGGAGCGCAGCAGTATTACGGCGTGACACCCGATCTGACAGTAATGGCGAAAGGCTTTGGCGCAGGATTTCCAGTCGCGGCTGTCGGAGGCAAGAAGGAGATTATGCAGCTAGTGGCCGACGGAATCGTCTCCGTGGCCGGAACCTATAGCGGCAACGGAATCGCGGTGAGCGCCGCGAACGCGACCCTCGATTTTCTGAAAACGCCGAGCATCTACCGGAAACTCTTCAAAATGAGCGAAGCACTCATGCTCGGGATCAGCAAACGGCTTGAGTCGGCTGGACTGTCCGTCAGCGTCGTCGGCATCGGACCGCTTTTCCAGGTGTGGTTCACCGATTCGCCGATCCGCAATTATCGTGATGCAGTCCGTTATGCTCGCAAAGATCTGTTTCGGATATGGTGGGAAGCGATGATGAAACGGGGTGTGCTGTTTCATCCCCATGCATTCGAGAATTTGTTTGTCTCGTTCGCTCACAATGAAACCGATGTGGAGTTCACGTTGAAAGCAGTAGAGAGTGCTCTGCCCGAGCTGAAGCTAAGAATGCGCGGGTGATGGCGGCGTCCATTCGAGTCATTGCCCTGGACTAAGTAATCGATCTGAAGACGAATAATGGGAACTGCTGCCAAACGATCTTCTGTGCTTGGCGTAGATCTGGGAACTTCGGCCCTCAAAATTGTTGCCATTTCTGGTGATGGCCGAGTTCTCGCGACCGCACGCGAGTCTTATCCCACAATTTCAATCGTTGAGGGTGAGGCGGAACAGGACTATCGGCATTGGCTGCAAGCTTTGTCCGCCGCATCGCGGAAGATCATGGCGCGGCTGGCCCGAAATATCAAAATCGAGGCTGTAGTACTTACGGGGCAAATGCCCACGCTCGTCGTTCTGAGAGAAAACAAGCCGATTGCCCGCGCCATCACGTGGCGAGACAGCCGGGCAGATCAGTGGGTTAGCCAGCGCATCGATAGTCGCCTTCGCCGCGATATTTACTCGAAAACAGGAATCCGCATCGACGGCCGCTACCTCGCCCCGATGTTCCTGTTTCACCGAAAGGCGAAGCACTACGCAGCGAACATCATTCTTTCGGCGAAGGATTTTCTGTTTTATGCGCTTACCGGCCTCGCGGTGACGGATCCATCTACAGCATCGGGATATGCGTTGTACAACCTGCGCACAAAGAACTGGGATTCGGAACTATGTCGGTTGTGGAGTATCCGCAGGGAACAACTCCCCGGGATTGAAAGGTCTTCATTTTGCGCGTCGCTCACAGATCGTGGCAGGCGATTACTAGGTTGCGCCTCAGGAATCCCGGTGATGCTCGGATGTGCCGACTCTGTGGCAGGCGTCTATGCGCTCGGCGGCGCCCGGAATCTCGGGCGCAGGGTAACGGTTCTAACCGGCACGAGCACAGTGATTATGAAGTGCGATGCACGGCCACGCTGGGATCGTCGCAGCCAGTACCTGCTTACACCGTTCGCGGTGGATGGATGGTATGGTCGTGAAGCCGACTTACTTGCTGCTGGTTCTGCCCGAGAATGGGCGACCAGAGTTCTCCAAGCTGCTGTAAAAGATAAAACGCGTTCGCTCTGGCAGGCGGCGTATCGGGTGGCTCCTGGCGCGGATGGACTGCTCTTCGCTCCTTATCTCGCCGGAGGTGAACAGGGAGTTCTGTGGAATCCCGACTTGCGAGGCACTGTCGCCGGACTGACCCTAGCTCATGACGCGGCGAAGATTGCACGCGCATTGATCGAAGGAATGTGTTTTGAGATTCGAAGATGTCTCGACGTCCTGGAAGAAGGAAGTTATCGCTCGTCCGGCATACATCTGGCGGGCTGGATGGCCGATATCCCCCAGCAGTCGCAGTTGCTCGCAGACATAACCGGTCGGCCTGTGCGAACGTTCGCACTTAGTTCTCCATCTGCCGTCGGTACTGCGCTTATCAGCGGAATAATCAACGATGAAGAGTTCTTCAAGAAGATGAAACCGATAGTTCTCAGACCCAGCAAGCAGAGCTCACGTTACAACGAGATCTATCGAAAATACATCGTCCAGTTTCCGGCGGTGCGGTAGTTTTGAAGGATAGGAAGGTCACGCCTCGCGTAAACAAGCTTATTTCTCACTGGCTAGTCCTCACGGATCAACTGCACTCGCAACCAAACGCCACACTGCAGCTCTCGTCAGAGAAGACTGCGGCTTCAAAGGCATGAGAGCTTACGATTGACCGCGGCGATTCTGCCGTGCCTGATCGCGCTGTCGTTCACGGCTACCCGGCGGAACACTGGGACTCTTATGGGCTGAGAGATGAAACGTCCACCACGTTAAGTACGCGTCTCGATTTCAGGATCGTAAAGACGCACGGATAACTTGTAAGCATACAATTAGGACCAAGCGGGTGCAATTTAGGTCGTGACGATTTGTCGCGAAGAAGGCATGGTTCCACTTCTCCGTACTTCCAGTAGGACAGTCTAGGGCTGCGTGCTTTCGGGCGATAAAACATCATAGAGTGGCTGTGCCGGTTTCAGTTGCGGATTTTCTTCAGCCACGGAGACTGCCATGATACGTATCTTGTCGTTATCGGGAAGTTTGAGCATCTTCGCACCAGCGGGCAAATCGATTTCGTATGCGAACAAATACGAATAGGAATATGCGACGTTCTTACCGGCCGAATCGTGATGATGAGAGCAATACCAGGCAAGATTGGCACGTTTGATGTATCCAGGCTTTAGGCCAATCATCTCACCGTAGTCATCCT
>JASHPL010000303.1 GCA_030038125.1 Candidatus Sulfotelmatobacter sp. | reverse complement strand
TACGCGCCAACAGATTGAGCAGATTCATTCAAGGTGGATCGAATTCGAACTTACAGGAGCAAACCACAACCTGATGACATTGTGCGCCGACGACATTGAGTTGTGGCCGCCTGATGAGCCCCGTGTGTGTGGACACGCGGAAGTTTCGGCGCGGTTGGCGGTCGCGACAAAAAGAATTCATAGCATTGAGATTAGCGATCGTCACATTCGAGGTTCAAACGAAATTGCCTACTTGACGGCAAGCTACAAAACAACGTTTTCCTCGACGGAACAACCTGCCCCTCAGCAAGCCATTGGAAGTCATCTGTGGATATTGCACAAGCGGGATGGGAGTTGGCTAGTCACCCTCGTGAGTTGGTCAGTGTGGCGATGACGAATTGGAAGCATCACCGCAAAGAAGCCAAAGCCGAGTACGCAAAGTTGCAATAGTGTTTATTCGGCGGTGCGATTGACCTTTGCTTCCTGTCCACCTAACATTCCCCTTCGATGGGTTTCCACGGCAGGGCTTGTATGGCACTTTTCACGATTTCACTTTTGACAGGAGGGCCCCATGAATCGCGAACGGGCTTTGAAGGCTGTATTGGTGGTGGTGGGGTTGATCTTCTTGCTTGGTGTTTACCCATCGATGAGGTTATGGCCGAGCGGTTGGCGATGGCAACCGAACCAGCCCGAATACGAGCAGATGATCCTTGGCGTGTATGCAACGCTTGGGATTTTTCTCTTGCTCGCCTCCCGAAATCCCTCAGCAAATCGAAGCTTGATCGCCTTTACCGCGTGGTCAAGCCTCGTTCATGCCGCGATTATGGCTGTGCAGGCATTCCAGCGTGCGAGCGAACGCGGACATCTGCTGGGTGACATACCTGCGCTTGTTATCGTTGGTATCGCGTTGATCGTGCTCGCACCCGCAAAGCAATCGACGGAACGGGCATCGGCAGCACGTGCGTAGGCTGAGCCTCTGGAAAGACAGTCCTTCGACATCCCCATTCGGAGCACACGGTTCAAATTGCGATCTAGCCGCGCTTCCACATAGCAAGCCTCAAAACCAATCCTCCACCGTGCCTCTCGGCCTATTCTTACCTGTGAGTTTTTATGAATTGCCCGATTTGGCTCGACCTCTGGAGAGGAGGTTTCGCCATGAAACTGAGAAGTCTCTTGGGTGCAATTCTCTTGATAACGTTGATCTGCACAGGAGGAACGACATCTTTTGCGCAGAGAGCGTCTGTTCCAAGACAACCGAATATATCCGCAATCGCGAGTGACAAAGTGAAAGAGCTGCTCGCCCTAATGGACACCGACAAGAACGGCAAGATTTCCAAGCAAGAGTGGATGAAATTCATGGAGGCGGAGTTCGACAGGCTCGACACGAAGAAGACAGGCGAAATCGATCCGAAGGAACTCTTGAAATCGAGCGTATCGGTGACTCACGTTCACGGATCTGCCCTCGGTAAGTAACGGCTAATGTATCTGACCTTATAAGGAGGCTCACGACGAAAAGCGACGGTTTCAAAAAGGCAGCCGCTGGCTTACGATTTTTCTTGTGACTTAACGGAACGTGTGTGATAGGTTCCGACTGGGAAAAGCGCTCCCCCCCCAAGCCGCTATTTGCATCTGTGCCACAGTAACGTTGCGATAGCGGCTCTTTTTCTGAATAGGGGCCAGCACAGACGGTTAAAGCTCAGGGTAACGGGATAACATGGAGTGCCAGACCAAGGACGAACTTGAACAGCAACTCTCAGATATTCGTAGGCTTGCGGCACGTCCGGGTCTGACCTCAGAGGACAGAGAGGCGGCTATTCGGGCCGAGCGGTTCGCGATCGCGCAGTTGAACGATCACATCGAGTCAGGGCATAACGGGAAGAGATGCCCGTTCGCGACTCGCGTTTAACAGATTTCTTTGCTCAGAGGCTAGGCAGTCTTCGCAGACTTCTTAAGATTTAAACTTGTGCGTCCACATATGCTTTCGCGTCATCCAGTGAACGGAAGCACGCTACTTCTAGGCTACGCGCGCCGGGCTTGAACACCCGGAGCGTGTAAAAATACCGTTGCGACGTCCCAACGAACTCAATCAATGCCTTTATATCGTCGTTTTCAAAAAGGCGAGCAATCCCGATATACGACGGTATCGCAGGCATGCCGTGTGAAATCCAGTCGTATTCCCACCTTCTAACCATGGCGGCATCTCCCGAAATGTGCCCTGTTCTTCCACTATCGCAGCACACGCCGCGTTCCATGCTCGACATCCTCACGAATTTCCTGGGCACGAGTCACGCTGCTGATGATCTCAACGCTGTTTCTTACTACGCTGTTCAATCTTAGCGATTCTTGGGTGATATTCATCGGGCATAACGAACCACGAGAGTAAACAGCGGGGGCATCAGTAATTATTCCTTGAGGACAAGGTATACGACTTTGGCCATGGTAGGGCACGATCGTGGGATTTTGCAGCGTAAGAAAAAGGCCAAGCGCTCCGGCTTGGCCTTTTCCCGTATGAGATGCCCGCGCGAGGGCTGCTATTTTCCGCAGAATGATGCTAGGAGATAATACCGCTTCAATCAATCACTCGAAAGGCCGATGAACCTCTGAAAGGCCACAGCCGGATTCGAACCGACATCTCATTTTTGCGGAAAATAGCCGCTTATCCAGTCAGACTATGCGGTCTACACAGGTGTTCCGCTTGCTGCCGGGCGATGCGGACTTGGTGGTCGCGACCGCTGTGGCCTGCAAGCCGAAGGCGCACAAAACCAGCCCGCACAATGGAGCTGCTGATGCTGCGAACGGGCTAGAGAGGACCCCCGCATCGCATGATTCCGGAAACGCAACAGTTTTAATCCCCGTACCCCGTGAAGATCGAGATCGCGTAACGGGCAACTCTTACTCTGCATTCGGCGTTGCTGGAAACGAAGACACACTTGTTACTTCCGGAACCTAACGAACTTGCCCTGCTGTGATTAGATCAATGGCACGAGCATGGCAGTCGGAATTCCCAATCTCGGATCGCACCTTTGCGCTAAGTGGTTCTTAGTCTTTTCAATGGTTGTTGTTTGTCTGGTCCCAAGCACGCTGGTTCGGACACAAGATTCTGTCTCCAAACGCAAAGTCATACAGAAGATCAGTCCCCTGTATCCCGAAAATCGCTAAGAGAATGAATCTATCTGGCGCGGTCAAGCTGATTGCCGTGGTTACGGCAAATGGCAGGGTGAAAACGGTTGAGGCATTGGGCGGAAGTCCCGTGCTAATCGAATCCGCTAAGTACGCGGTTTCACAATGGAAGTATGCTCCTGCGTCAGATGAAACTCGTGAGGTGATCGAGATCCACTTCGCTCCCTTATCTGGGCAAAATTAGTCCTATTATTCCCCACTTCGGCATGGCTCCTGGATTGTTGCACGCAAATGGAGCCGCGCTCGACATCTTGCGATCGCTTGCGTACGAACCGGGACTGGGAGATGCCTCATGGCCTTTTCGGTCTGCCGCTCGATCTTTGCCAGAGCGATTCGGGAAGGACCTCCGTTCCAATGTGCTGTCCAGCCGCATCCAATCGCGCGAAGTTGAAGCTGGGGGAAGTTTTCGGTGTCGCACGGTTCAAGTCCCGCCGTGTTTTGCCCGTGATCCGTAGCGGTTTAATCCTGCGGAATATCATGGCTCAGTCTGCGGCAGCGGACGAACTGATCGTATCCAGTGGGATCTCGACCAAGTCCGCTGGTTTCGGCCTTTCGGCTGAGCGCCGCTTGGCTGGTTCGCCTTTATGATTTTGCACATAGATTGCCCCGAAAAACCATCCGAAGGCAAGCGCCCAAGCCCCGACGACGAAGCAATCGAAATACATCATCTCTGCACCTCCAGTACTGCAAAAGTTGCTTACACTGTAGAAATCGCAAAACGCAGGGAAAATACGTCACGGTTTGGAAGATTATTTTCAGATGCAAAAAGGGGGCGGCGTCGCCAGGCACGAACTGGAATAACTTGACGAACTTCAATTTTGAAGCGTTTTGCAATCCAGATAAAATGAGCCCGCTATGCGGCGGCATGGGATTGTATCTTCTTACGTGCTGGGCTGCCGATGTCTTTCGTGCCGACAAGCACACTGTGAATATCAAAAGAATTGGCAGAAGAGTCGAAGAATGTGTGCTCTCCCCGCAGGACGAGGCAGAGCGCCATATAGCGTGCCGATCGTCAGGACCTGCAAGCGCTGTGGCAAAGAGTTTGGTGCGCGCTATGGTCGTCAACTCTATTGCGACGCTTGTCCCAGGGGTTTCAAGGGGACGTGTGACTGATAAATTTCCTGACGAAACCAGACGATTAGCGCAAGCTCGCGCCGTCTGTTCGCCCAGTTGTACCCGAAATCAGCGGACGACAGTCGAGCATCATACTTGAGAATGCTGTTAGCTCGTTCTACAGCAACTACGCTATGCTTCACCGCCTGACCTCCGTGTCGATGTTTCGCGAATCATGACGAAGCCCTCGGCTCTCGGTAATAATGTCGATCGAGGTGGAAGCTGCTGAGCATTTACGTGCGGTGGGCGAGACGATCGTGGTGAACCGGCACGGAGCACTGTTCTCAACTCCGCGTGCATTCGACATTAGATTCGAGATACCAGATGTCAAGGCAGCATGTAATCGATTCTGAGTCGAGTTTGAAACCGCATCGCCTGACCGTTTTGCAGAAGCGGAGTGAACTGCCACTGACGAACTGCATCGGATGCGGCTTTTGCCAATACCGGGTTCCCGCTAACCACGGTGAGTTGCTCCACGTTGCCGTCCTGCCCTACCGTAACCTCTAAGGCGACAGAGCCCTGAAGGCGTTGTTGCCTTGCCGCCTACGGATATTCCGGCTCAACCCGCCGGACTAGCCGCACGGTGGTTGGTCCCGACGAACCATGCTGCGCATTCGCGAGGCTCTCTCCCGACGTCGCTTTGGCAGAGTCCGCGTCTTCTCCCTCCTTCAATCTGAAGATAACTCTTCCGCGTTCGTAAACTACCAGGCTGTCGTGTGGCGTCTCAATGGTTCTGCTGCGGGAGACAGGAGGTTGAGAACTCTGGTCGGCCTGTCCGTTCTTCTCCGGTTGCGCGGTAACCCTTGCGATGACTAGAGGCGATCGCTTTTTGTATGCAATTCTCCGCGACGGAACGCGTCCAAGCATCCAGCCCAGCAGCAAGGTCAGAGCAAGCAACAGAATGAACTGCAACGGCGTCCACCAGTCATGAGACCAGAGTCGAGCTGTCTGCACTTCAGGTTCGCAGGCTCGGAATGACGCAAAACACGCATCCAAAATATCGACGGCCGTTGGTAGGGCATTCGCCGGCGAGGGAGTTGAACCCTCAGTTGCTGCTTCGGTGTCGTCGCAATTTGCCTGGCTGGTTTCTTTGCTGCCACCAAAAGCGCTCAGCCCCTTCAGAGCACTCTCTTCAGTAGGGGCACTGGTCCAGTAGCTCTGATCGTCCTCTTCAAAGCTGGGCAATGGAATCTGGTCATGAACTGGATGGATCGCGAAATTGGACACCTTTAGTGTGAACCGTTCGACATCAACAAGGGCGGAGAGTGACTCGCCATCAATCAGACGCTGCTGCATCGTAAATGCGCTCGCCAAAATGTCTTGGAAAACTTCTCGATCAACGTTGGCGTCGTGACTCATGGCTGGGGCTAGTTTCTGGGAGGCTACACAACTGGGCGGGGCTTGCGGGCGAGCGAACCAGTTTCGCAGCCAGCAAACGGCAGTCTTGCACTCAGCGAAAGTACTGTCAATAGGTCAGGCGAAAAACATCAGAAGGGCTGCGCAGTCTTCACCCATATCCGAAAGATGCGCAGTCTGTAATGCGTTGCATAATAGGGACGCTCACAGGTAGAGAAGCGGCTATGTCGATTCAAATGGGCATCTTGTGCGAGAAGTGCCACACGGTTCACTTCATCGTCACTTCCCATGGAATAAAGCCGATGCCAACTCCGGGAATGTATGTTGTCTCATGCGGAGTCTGCTCCGAAAGAAGAGAATTCAGGACGGAGACGATGCGCCCCTACCGCGTCTCGGAGGAAGTTTTTCAGACTGGCCACGCAAACGAAGGTGAGTACTTTGCTATTCCTCCATCGGCGAAGAACAAATCGTGAGCATCACCCTACCCCGCAAAGCTGAGATAAGCCCTCAGTGCTTGAGCGCTAGAGTTATGAGACTTGAAGCCGAAATGCGAGGCGTGGCGTTGCAGAATCTGCGGCGTTGCAGAATCTGCAAGAGCTAGTGGGCTCGAACGGGCGCGGACCAGTGGGCGTTACGGAACTGCCAGTGTCCCTCACGATATTCTGCGAGTCCAGTAAAATATCCCTCTTCCGTGACGCTATGCCCCAACGTGTCAACGAGAATTTCGCGCCATGAGACCGCCACTATGGCGAACTCGCGGGTGAGCGGATCCACCCGCAAATCGTCCCCCCACTTCAATTCAATGTGACGGATGGTTTGCGCGAACTTGCGAGTGCCCTCCTGAGCCGCAGCAGCATTCGGGAAGGCCATCTGGCCGTTGACGGCCATAAAGAATGCCGGACTCCCATCGAAATACTTAATCCAAGCCAGGGGGCCATCTTGGGTGACGGAATGTGAGACAGTTTGCATAAACGCACGCACAGCTCGGTCAACTGCAACAGCTTCGTCCGGGGTCACGAAGTGTGAAATGCTCGCACCAGCTCCACAAGGAACGCAGGCTGCGAAGGTGATCGCTACCAGCAGAACATGAATTCGCAACTGGCGCGAAAAAAGTAGAACAGAGAGAATAGGAGTCGCCGACATTCACAACCTCCATCGACCGGCCGAGCGCAAGCAATGGCTGCGGGCCAGTGTGCTACGAGAATGACGACGAAAGGTAAGTTCGATCCGTACCTGTCGTATGCGAATAACCCGTGCTGCGAATCTCAAGCCACTTTGCGTACAGCGTGTAATCTTCTCGTGAGTCATGGCGGCTCACCTCAGCGGCTGTCGTTCGTGCTGCGAGCATAGCACGGTTGTCCAGACTCACCCTCGTCTTTGGTATTGGTAAGAGTCGATCGACCCGTCACGAAAAACTCGTTTTCTTCTCATCTGATGGTGATTCTCTCGCCGCGTTGACGGGGCCTGGATTACACAATAGAACCGCGATCAAGAGCTATGTGC
This sequence comes from Candidatus Sulfotelmatobacter sp., assembly GCA_030038125.1. Taxonomy (GTDB): domain Bacteria; phylum Acidobacteriota; class Terriglobia; order Terriglobales; family Acidobacteriaceae; genus Sulfotelmatobacter. Next base: position 1,615 of record JASHPL010000303.1, on the reverse strand, counting down.
AAGCGCCGAACACCGCCGTAAGAAAACGTACTCGATCGACCGAGTGTTTCTACGAAGCGTCAACTTAGCGGTGTGCGCGCTGCGATGCGAAGAAAGTCAACTGATTCGTCTGGGTCAGAAATACAGCGCGAAACGGTGCTTGTGATCGTCACGCACTGCTGTTATTCTTTTATTAATCCTCCTCTGTAAAAGCGAGCCCCGCCATGTTGCCGATAACGCAAAATACGAAATTCTGTTGGATCTGCGGAAAGGACGTTCGCCTCGAACACTGCATAATCGATGAACACGGTCTCTCCGTGCACCAAAGCTGCCACGAGAAGCGAATGCTGCTGAAGGCGGCGTCTCAGAGAAGTGAGCAATGGAGACAAGGTCAATCTAAAGGGCAGGCAGCGTGAATCCAGATTCTCGCCGCGCGCCAGAACTCCAAAACAAAGACGTGAAGCATTATTCGAAGAGTGTGAAGCTGATCCCGACATGAGCCACAGGAATGGGAGGATGTGGCGTGAAGTTCGATCGCTGATAGTTTGAACGGGTCAAGCACGCTCTAATACGCAAGTCCGTCCCGTGAAAATAAAGGCTCTGCTGTCTTACCTTCGGCTTCAGCCTTAATGCGATACATCATCTCGCCCCATGTTGTGTTGCACATGACGAAGTAGTCGCTCTCTTGACGCCAGCCAGCGTGGCTGAACCGCAACACAGTACCTGACTTGCTGGGCTGGTTGCGGAATCGGATGTGAGTTCCGTTCCATTCATCGCCGGTCTCACACATCCAGTCCGCCTCAAAGGGCGGCTGGCTGCTATAAAGACGCAGACGGTAGATCGTGGCACGATTGAAGAAGCCCAGTTCAACAGCGTCGCCTGTGTCCGTGATATCAGTCGCCCACCACTTGCCGAAACCAGTGGCGGTCGCAAAGAGCGGATGAATCGATTCCGGCTTTGCCACGCGTAGTTTACCAGCCCGTTAATACATCGAATCCTGTATCGCAAGATTCCCCACGAAGGGACGAAAACTACAGTTGCGGCACCAGCTTTCGTCGGAGCCTAGCTGCTGTGACCGCAGAGGGATTCTTTGGGACTTGGCTGTGCGAGCGTCCCGCCGAAATCCTGTTTCTTTGGCGGCACGTGAGGAACAACGGCCCCATGAGGTAGCAGTGCACTCGCCCACACCGGGCTACATTTGCTAGGCAGCCCATTCCCATTACGGAAAAAGCTGGCATCCATAGCCAGACTCTCCCGCGACTCCAAGCGGCTGGAATCGTCCATTTCAGTCTCCGGTGTTGCCCGAACGCCCGGCAAACCTCTCTTCAAGAACGGGTGCTGCCCTTACAGCTGTGCCAGCCGCGAAGACAGGGGACGAAGTGCCCCATTGCGCTTGCTTCCCGGCACGCTGCGAATTTCGGCTCGCACCGATTGGGACACTAAGACCGCCTGTAGCCTCTCGACGGCGGGTTCGTAATTCGGACAGCCGGGTACATACAGAATCTCGATCCTCATTGGCTTACTCCTGCCGCCTCTTCAAGGACAGGACACGGGCAGGCTGCGTGCCGCCGCCGATGGTTCAGTTCACGGTTGCACTTTCGCAAATCCGTTTCTAGCTCCGACTCCAGATACCGTA